>JAJTED010000040.1 GCA_021300535.1 Planctomycetaceae bacterium
GTGCAGGCGGTCAGCAAGGTGCAGGCGGTCAGCAAGGTGCAGGCGGTCAGCAAGGTGCAGGCGGTCAGCAAGGTGCAGGCGGTCAGCAAGGTGCAGGCGGTCAGCAAGGTGCCGGTGGTCAGCAAGGTGCCGGTGGTCAGCAAGGTGCAGGTGGTCAGCAAGGTGCAGGTGGTCAGCAAGGTGCCGGTGGTCAGCAAGGTGCCGGCGGTCAGCAAGCCGCGGAGCCTGGCGATGGAACCGGCGACCAGCAAGCCGCGGCGGGCGGTGGCCAGGCGGGCGGTGGTGGTGCCGCCGCGAACCGGGTTGATCGCGAAGTCGAGTGGGGCGATCAGGACCTCGCCCATGCGCGGAATGCGGCTGACCTCGCCATGGATCATCTCCGCGACAGCGTTGCGGCCGGCCGGACCGACGTCCTCGATTCGCTCGGATGGACTCCCGAACAGGCGCGGGCGTTTCTCGATCGCTGGGAGGCGATGAAGCGCATGGCCGGCAGCCCCGACCCGCGGCAGCGGGGCGAGTTCGAAAAGACGCTCCGCAGCCTCGGCCTGCGGCCCGCCGGCGTGCGCAACTCCCGCGATGTGCCCACCGACGTCAAGGGCGGCCAGGCCGAGGGCCGTCGCAGCCGCCCGCCGGCCGGGTACCGGGATCAGCTGAAGGCTTATCTGCAGGGCACCGACGGCGAATGAATCAAGCGTTCGAGGGGCCGCGTTACCTGGTCGCATTCGGTCCCCAGCGGGTGCCGCACTGCTTCACCGACGTGCTCATCCTGGGCGGTGGCCTGGCCGGGCTCAGGGCGGCGCTAGCGGTCGATCCACGGCTCGCGGTGACGGTCGTGACGAAAGACGATCTGCAGGCGTCGTCGAGCCAATGGGCGCAGGGCGGCATCGCGAGCGTCGTCGATCCGGAGGACCGCTTCGACAACCACGTGGCCGACACGCTCACCGCCGGCTGCGGGCTGTGCCACGAGGACGTGGTCGATGCGGTCGTCCGCGAAGCGCCGGGGCGGATCGCCGAACTGATCGCCTGGGGCACGCGGTTCGACTCCGCCAACGGCAGCCTGGAGCTCGGCCGCGAGGGGGGGCATAGCCATCATCGCATCGTCCATGCGCTCGGCGACGCCACCGGCCGCGAGGTGATGCGGGCGGTGATCGAGCAGGCGCGGGGGCTGGAGAATCTGGCGGTCTGGCCGGACACGTTCACGATCGACCTCGTGACGCACGAGAGCCGGTGCCGCGGCGCGATCGTGTGGAACCCCGCCCACGGCAAGACGATCGTCTGGGCGCGGCGCACGATCCTCGCCACGGGAGGCGCGGGGCAGCTGTATCGCGAGTCGACCAATCCGCCCGGCGTGGGCGGCGACGGCATGGCGTTGGCCTGGCGGGCCGGCGCCGAGCTGCGCGACATGGAGTTCATGCAGTTCCATCCCACGGTGCTCTACATCGCCGGCGGCGCCCGCAGCCTGATCACCGAGGCGGTGCGCGGCGCCGGGGCGCACCTCGTGGACCGCGACGGCCGGCGGTTCATGCCCGAGTTCGATCCCCGCGCCGAGCTTGCCCCGCGAGACGTCGTCTCGCGGGCGATCACCGTCGTCATGCACCGGACGCACCATGCGAACGTCTATCTCGATCTCGCGCACCTCGACGCAGACATGGTCCGCCGGCGGTTTCCAGGCATGGCCGAGATCTGCGCGAAGTTCGGGCTCGACCTGGCCCGCGATCGGATTCCGGTGCGGCCCGGTGCGCACTACATGATCGGCGGCGTGACCGTGGATGACACGGGCCGCACGACGCTGCCGGGCCTGCTCGCCGCCGGCGAGGTCACTTCCAGCGGACTGCACGGCGCCAACCGTCTGGCGAGCAACAGCCTCCTCGAGGGGCTGGTCTATGGGGCCCGCGCCGGCGCCGCGGCCTCGGCCGACGTGCTGGCCATGCCCGAAAGCGACCGCGCCGACGAATACCGCGTGCCGCCGATCTCGTTTCCCCGGGCCGCTGCCGGGGAGCCGAACGGCACGCTCGATCTGGCGGACATCCGCAACTCGCTGCGGGCCCTGATGTGGCGGCACGTCGGTGTGGAGCGGACGGAGGCGTCGCTCCGCGAAGCCCTGGATGCGGTCGAGGGCTGGTGCCGCTACGTGCTCCCGCGGCAGTTCGCCGACCCGCCGGGCTGGCAGCTGCAGAACATGCTCGAGGTCGCCCGGCTGATGATCCACGCCGCGATCGACCGCCGAGAGACCCGCGGCGTGCATTACCGGGCCGACCATCCTGCGACCAGCGACGCGTGGCGGCGGCACATTGCCTGGCGCCGCGGCCGTCCGGAGCCGGTGCTCGAGCCGGTGCCGTAGGCGGGCCGGCGATCCGGGCGGGGCTGCCCGTGCCCTGGGAGCCCGAGGCGCGAGCCGAGGGAATGGGGATCGGTTTTCGGTGGATCGTCGCGTTTTCCCTCAGCTTGCGCTTCGGGCTTCCCAGCAACCGAGCACGAACGCCAGAGGCAGTTCCCGGGGGCAATGCGAACGTCCGGCGACGGGGTACGGGCAGCCCCGACCCACACCCCGACGCGGGTCGGGCCCGAGGCCTGGGGATTGTCGCCGGGGCGGTTCTGGGAAAGAATGTTGGGCCCGAGGTCCCCCGCTTCCATATCCACCCGCACTGGACGCTGTGATGATCCACCGAAGCCATCCGGCCGGCGGCGAAGCCATGATCGAGGCCGAAGGCCTCACCAAGTATTACGGCGAGTTCATCGCCATCGAGAACGTCACCTTCCGCGTGCCGCGGGGTGAAATCGTCGCCTTCCTGGGCCCCAACGGCGCCGGCAAGAGCACGACGATGAAGATTCTCACGGGGTATCTCGCCCCGTCGTCCGGCACGGCCCGGATCGCCGGCCACGACATGGCCAACGATCGGATCGCCGGGGCGGAGCGACTCGGCTATCTGCCGGAGAACGGCCCACTGTATCCCGACATGACGCCCCGCAGCCTGCTGGAGTTCTTTGCCGATGCCCGCGGCCTGACCGGCGAACGGAAGCGGGAGCGGATCGAGAAGGTCGTGAAGCAGTGCGAGCTCGGCAGCGTGATCGGCAAGGCGATCGGCAAGCTCTCCAAGGGCTACCGGCAGCGGGTCGGCATGGCGCAGGTGCTGCTCCACGAGCCCGACGTGTTGATTCTCGACGAGCCGACCAGCGGCCTCGATCCCAACCAGATTCGCGAGGTCCGGGAGACGATCCGTCGGCTCGGTGAGCAGAAGACGATCCTGCTCTCGACCCACATCCTCCAGGAGGTCGAGGCCCTGGCCGACCGCGTGCTCCTCATCGCCGACGGCCGGCTGCGGTTCGACGGCACCCCCGCCGACCTGCGCCGCGAGGGCCGCAGCCTCGACGAACGGTTCCACGAACTGACGCGTTCCGCCTGATCCACCCTGCCCGCCGGCCGACGCAGTTACGCGGCTCCAGGGCCGAGTTCCTCCCCTTGCCAGATACGACGATGTCTCCAGCGACCGACGAATCGCGACCCAGAGCGGCCCTGCAGCGTCAGGCAAGGGGTCGGCGTGAGGATGGCGGGCGTGGCGGTCCTCCGCCAGCGAGACAACTCATGCCACCCCGCAGCCATCCGGGTTGTGTCAGCCCGCACTCAACCGCGGTCCTGCAGTGCCAGGCAAGGGGTTGGCGTGAGGATGGCGGGCGTGGCGGTCTTTCGCCAGCGAGACAACTCATGCCGCCCCGCAGCCATCCGGGTGGTATCCAAGGAATTCGCGTTGCATCCGCAGTCATGACCGAAGGATCGAATCCATGAAGTGGCATGTTCTCGACGCCGTTTTCAAGCGGAACTTCGTCGCCTATTTCTCCAATCCCACGGGCTACGTGTTCATCTGCGTGTTCGTGCTCCTGGGGTCGCTGGCCGCCTTCTGGCCGCCGGAGTTCTTCAACTCCAACCTCGCCAACCTCGACCAGCTCAACCGCTACCTGCCCTACATTCTGCTGGTCTTCGTGCCGGCGATCACGATGAGCGTGTGGGCCGACGAACGGCGGCAGGGAACCGACGAGCTCCTGCTCACGATCCCGGCCAGTGACTGGGAAGTGGTGTTTGGCAAGTATCTCGCTGCCGTGGGCATCTTCACGGTGGCGCTGATGTTCTCCTGCGTCTGCAACCTGATCATTCTCCTCCGCTGGGGCACGCCTGACGCGGGGCTGTTCTTGGCCAATTACCTCGGCTACTGGTTCGTGGGGCTGGCGATGCTGGCGGTCGGCATGGTGGCCAGCTTCCTGACCAGCAACCTCACGGTCGGCTTCATCCTCGGCCTTCTCTTCAATGCGCCTCTGGCACTGGCGGACCAGGCGAGCAGCGTGATGGGGGCGAAGGCGGCGGCCAAGGTGCGGGCCTGGAGCCTGGCCGAGCACTTCGCCGACTTCGGCCGCGGCATGGTGAGCCTGTCGTCGATCGCGTTCTTTCTGGGGATCGTGGCGGTCTGTCTGTACGTCGCGATGGTCCTCATCGGGCGGCGGCATTGGACGGGCCGGCGGGATGCCGGCGGGATGGGGCTCCACTATCTGGCCCGCACCCTCGGTCTCGCGGCCGCGGCCGTGGGGGGCGTGCTCCTCTTCCGGGCTCTCGACGTGCGGGCCGATCTCTCGGCCGAGCAGATCAGTTCCCTTTCGCCGGATACGCGACGCTTGCTCAAGACCCTGGAGACGCAGCGGCCCATCGACATCAAGGCCTACGTCAGCCCGACCGTGCCCGAGGACTACGCCCAAACCCGGCTCAACCTCCTCAACACGCTGCGGCAGTTTCAGCAGCTCGGCCGTGGCAAGGTGAACGTCGAGGTCATTCCCACCGAGCCCAAGACGGAGGCGGCGGCCTTGGCCGCCCAGCAGTACGGCATCGGGCCGGTGAACGTGCTGGCCCGGGTCCGCGGCGCCTACCGCGACGAGGAGATCTTCCTTGGCTGTGCGTTCACCAGCGGCCTGGAGAAGGTGGTCGTGCCGTTCTTCGACAAGGGCACGCCGGTGGAGTACGAGCTGATCCGTTCGGTGTGCACGGCGGCCCAGCAGAAGCGGAAGCGGCTCGGCGTGCTCACGACCGACGCCGACCTGTTCGGCGGGTTCGACATGATGAGCGGCCAGCAGCGGCCGCGGCAGCCGATCGTGGACGAGCTCGAGAAGCAGTACGATGTCGTTCAGGTGGACGCGTCGGCGCCGATTACGGAAACGTACGACGTGCTCTTGGCGGTGCAGCCCTCGTCGCTGGGCCCCGAGCAGATGACGAACTTCGTCGCCGCCGTGAAAGCCGGCCAGCCGGTGGCGATCTTCGAGGATCCGCTCCCCGTGCTGATGACGAACGTTCCCGGCACGTCGCAGCCCCGGCGGAACCCGATGGGTCCGATGGCGATGTTCGGCGGGCCGCAGGGGCAGCCGAAGGGCAACCTCGACGAGCTGTGGCAGGTCCTGGGCGTGAAGCTTTCGGCCGGCGCCGGGCGGCCGGCGATGGGGCAGATGGGCGCCGCGCCGTTCGTCGTCTATCAGGACTACAACCCCCATCTCAAGCTCGAACTGCCCGCGGAGTTCGTGTTCATCGACGCCACCCTCGAGGGCAAGGACTCGGGGTTCAATCAGGGCGACGCCATCTCTTCCGGGCTGCAGGAGGTCCTGTTTCCGTTTCCTGGAGCGATCGCCAAGGACGAGGCGGCAGACGTGACGATCACGCCCCTGGTGCGGACCGCGGCCGCGCGGACCGGCACGATCGAGGTCGATCAGGTGATGGGCAATCGCGGTGACATGCGGCAGTTGCAGATCTTCGAGCGGAAGGCCGACCAGTCGATGGTGCTGGCCGCGCTCGTGGACCGCAAGCCGTCGGCCGCTGCGGCGGGCGAGGGCGGCAAGCCGGAGGCCGCCGCCAAGCCGATCCGCGCCGTCGTCGTCGCCGACGTCGACCTGCTCGACGGCCGGATCTTCGGCCTGCGGAGCCGGCCCGACGAGGTCTTCGGCCTCGACTTCGACAACGTGGAGTTCGCCCTCAACGCGCTCGACTCGCTGGCCGGCGACGATCGCTTCATCGCCATCCGCAAGCGGAAGCCGAAGCACCGCACGCTGGAGCGGATCGAGGATGCCGTCGCGACCGCCCGCGCGCAGGCCGACGAGCAGCGCACGACCTTCATCGCCGAGTTCGACAAGGCTGAACGCGAGGCGAACGCCGCCATGCAGAAGGAGGTCGGCGAGTTCGAGAAGAAAATCAAGGACATGGAGGCCCAGGGCGACGCCGACCCGCAGGCGGCGATGCAGGCCATCCAGCAGTTGGCCAGCCGGCAGCGGCTCGCGCAGCGGCGGCTCGACACGAAGATCGAGAAGCTCAAGAGCAAGCGCGACGCCGAGGTGGCGGCGGTGGAGCGCCGGCTCGAGGGCCAGGTCCGCCGCGAGCAGGACCGGCAGAAGTGGCTGGCGGTGCTCCTGCCGCCGATTCCGCCGCTCGTGGTGGCGTTCCTGGTGTTTTTCCGGCGCCGCGCGTTGGAGCGTGAGGGTGTCTCGAAGTCGAGGTTGAGGTGAGCATGGGAAGGCATGACGCGATGAACCACACCACGAACCAGTCAGGCGATGCGGCCGGCGGCCTGTCGCCGGCCCTGCAAAAGACGGCGCTTTTCCTGCTCGGCGGGATCGGCATGTTTCTCCTCGGCACCGCGGTCCAGCCCCGGCTGCGCCAGTCCGCGGTCGCGCCCGAGGCCGAACGCGTGCTGTTCCAGGAACTCTCCGATCCCGCGAAGGCCGCGAGCATGGAGATCATCTCGTTCGACGACGAGACGGCGACGCTCAAGCCGTTCAAGGTCGTGCAGACGGGGGGCGTGTGGTCGCTGCCTTCGCACGACGGCTATCCGGCCGACGCCAAGGAGCAGCTCGCCGCCGCCTGCAACGAGCTGGTGGACCGGCCGATCCTCCAGGTGATGACGGTGTCGCCCGGGGATCACGAGACCTACGGTGTGATCGAGCCCGATCCGCAGAAGATCAAGGTGGGCGACAGCGGTGTGGGTAAGCTCGTGGAGATCCGCGATGGCTCGGGCAACAAGCTCGCCCGGCTGATCATCGGCAAGGAAGACAGGTCTCCGGCCAGCGGCGGCATGCCGGGCCGGAAGCTGCGGTTCGTCCGCAAGGCCGGGCAGGACCCCGTGTATCGGGTGGAGATCGACGCCACCAAGTTCACCACGAACTTCGACGACTGGATCGAGAAGGACCTGCTGAAGATCACGCCCTGGGACGTCCGCCGGCTGGTGATCGACGACTCGACGTGCACGTTCGGGTTCGACGAGGCCAGCGGTCGGCCGGCCGTGACCCAGGATCGCAAAAGCCGCATCGCCCTCGGTTATGACGACAAGGACGCGAAGTGGTCGCTGCTGAAACTCGAGGCCTTCGGGGCCGACAACAAGCCGCAGGAGGAGCAGCTCGCCGGAGACGAGGAACTGGCCTCGAGCAAGCTCAACGCGCTGCGGGACGCGCTCGGCGACCTGAAGATCATCGACGTGGCCCGCAAGCCGGCCGGCTTGAGCGGCGACTTGAAGGCCGAGGAGAAGTTCACGAATGATCGAGAGGCCGTGACGTCGATGGCCCAGAAGGGCTTCTACCCGTTCGCCTCGGGCGAAATCCTCTCCTCGAACGGGGAGACGATCGTGGGGATGAAGGATGGCGTCGAATACCTGCTCCGATTCGGGAACGGCACGAGCGTGGCCGGTGACGCGAAGGCCGAAAAGAAGGGAGACGGCAAGGCCTCCGACGACACCTCGGGTCGGTACCTGTTCGTCATGGCCCGCTTCGCCGAGTCGCTCCTCGAGAAGCCGAAACTGGATCCGCTCCCGGAAGTCCCGTCCGTGCCGGCGGCGGACGAGAAGCAGGATGAGGAGAAGAAGGACGACACGGAAAAGAAGGAAGACACGGAAAAGAAGGCCGAGGAGACCGGCGCCGATGCGTCGGGCAAGCTGGCGGCCGCCGACGAGGCCGAGGCCAAGGCCCAGGCGGCGCTCGAGGAGCGGCGGCGGGTGGAACGCGAGAATCGTCGCAGGCAGGAGGAGTACGACGAGAAGGTGAAGGCCGCCCAGAAGCGGGTCAAGGAGCTCAACGCCCGCTTCGCGGACTGGTATTACGTCGTCTCGGACGACGAGTACGGGAAGATTCATCTCGACCGCGCCGGCGTCGTGCAGAAGAAATCCAAGGAAGCCAAGCAGGAGTAAGACGCTTCACGGCTGAACCTCGCGCGTGGCCCTGGTCGGGGCTGCCCATGCCCCATCGCAGGACGTTCGCTGCGGACATCCTGTCCTCCGCTCTCTCGACGCTGCCTGCGCTCCGCCGGGCACCGATCCGCCGCAGGCGGATTTGTCCTGGCTGCGCTGGTCAGCCACGCCGGCTCCCGGGGCATGGACAACCCGCCCTGGCCGTTGCTGCCCAGGATTGGTTCGTGCGCCAGGCTCGAGTGTGAGACTTATAAGACGCGGATCGGCGGCGATGCAGCGGGCCTGTGTCCGCTGATCGCCGGTGGCCTGCGGTGAGTGGCGGACGGCGTCGCGGCATGGCGACGTGTTTCGGAGCCGGCTCCGGCGGCGGTTTTGGTATCCTGCCCCCCATGTCCGAGATCCTCACCTCGCCGCGGCCGTCACGTTTTGGCCGTGCCGTGGGCTTCCGGCTCGTGGGCATCGGTGCGGCCGTTCCCGACCGCGTCGTCACCAATGCCGACCTCGCCCGGCTGGGCTGTGACCCGGAGTGGATCGTGGCCCGCTCCGGCATCCACGAGCGGCGGCACGCCGGCCCGGAGATCGCGACCAGCGATCTGGCGGCGGCGGCCGGCCGCGCGGCGATCACCCATGCGGCCGCTGCGGCGGCCGATATCGACCTGCTCGTGCTCGGCACCTTCACGCCCGACATGTGCATTCCATCGGCCGCGTGCATCGTGCAGGAGCGGCTCGGCCTCGACGCCCCGGCGATGGACGTGACGGCCGCCTGTGCGGGCTTCGCCTATGCGCTGGTGACCGCGGCGAACTTCGTGGCGGCGGGCTCCAGCCGGCTGGCCCTGGTGATCGGCGCCGACACCAACTCCCGCATCGTCAATCCCGAGGACGTCAAGACATGGCCGCTGTTCGGCGACGGGGCGGGGGCGGTGCTCCTGGAGGCGACCGCGCCGGACGCGAACGGCCGGGAGCGTGGGCTCCTGGCCTGCTCGCTGGGATCCGACGGCCGCGGGGCAGGCATGCTCGCCTGCCCGATGAGCGGTTCGCGACAGCCGGTGACGGTCGAGGGCATCGCCCGGCGTGACCAGTTCCTGCAGATGGATGGCCGGGCGGTCTTTAAATGGGCGATCCGGCTGGCCGAGGAGAACATCCGGCAGGTCGTGGACCGGTCCGGTGTGCCGCTGGAGCACGTCGACATGTTCTTCCTCCATCAGGCCAACGCGCGGATCATCGACGGAGTGCGCGAGGCTCTGCAACTGCCGGCCGACAAGGTGTTCATGAACCTCGACCGCTACGGCAACACGTCGAGCGGCTCGATCCCGCTGGCCATGGAAGAGGCCTGGCGGGCGGAGCAGATCGGGCCGGGCAGCACGGTGGTGGTGTGCGGCTTCGGGGGCGGCCTCGCGTGGGGCAGCGCCGTCTGGAGACTGTGATGATCGCGGGTGTTTCGCCGGGGGAGTCGACGAGCCCAAGCCGGACCGGGGTCGTCCGTGCCCTCGTGGCGGACGCGCGCCGCGGCTCTCCAGGCCGCGGCTCTCTGCGTGTCCGCTGCGCTTCGCCATTCATGGCTCCGCTTGCTCCCACAGCCCGCCCTCGGGCATGGGCCACCCCGGGCCTCCCCGTGGGGGCCGTGCCCAGTAAAAACACCTTCTCGAAAGCATCAGGTGGTCGACGGCGCTGCCTTTTGGCCTTGAAGGGTTGGGGTAAACAATCGCCCATGCGGCATTACGGCGGCACTGGTGGGAAGCCCGAGGCGCGAGTTTTGGTTGTGCAAGTTCTCCGGTCTTGCGCTCGGCTTGACGCGCGTGAACGGCACAAAAAGCCCCCGGCGGAAGCCGGGGGACTCCGGGTGGTATGCCTTCCCGGGTGCCATGTGATGCGGGTTCGAACCGGGGGATCACGTGCCGTCGTGCGGCATGGGCGGCGGGGTGGTTTTCATGCCCGGAGTCCCCGGGCTCCCGCCCGGGGCTTCTTGGATGGATCACGAGCGAAAGGCGCGAGAAACCCCAGGCGGAAGGCGGGGGACACGGCGGTCAGAGACCGCCGCTCTGTGGGGCATGCCTTCCCCCATCACGAGCTGCGGCCTGACGAAAAGCCTGACCCGGCCATTCCAGAGAGACGCCAACCCCCTCGAAAAGAATCCCCATGAGCGACACCAGCATCGAAAAGAAACTGCCGGCCCGGAAGGACGTGCCGGTCGGCGACACCTGGGACCTCGCGAGCCTGTGCCGCTCCGATGCCCAGTGGGAGGAGGCGCTGGCGGCCTGGGAGGACCGCATCGGGCAGTTCGCTGCCTATGCGGGCACGCTCGGGTCGGCGCCGGAGCGGCTCGCCGATTGCCTGGAGCACGATCTGGCGTTCGACCGCGAGGGGGACCGGCTCGGCACCTACGCGCATCTGCGGGCCAGCGAGGATCAGGCGGCGGCCGCCGCCCAACGGATGGTTGGCCGGTTCCAGCACGTCTCCACCCGGGCGGGCGAGGCGGCCAGCTTCATCCGGCCCGAGATCATGGCGATCGAGCCGGCGCAGCTCGCCGCCTGGATGGACCTGCCGGTGCTCGCCCCGTATCGGCTCATGCTCGAGCGGATCGTCCGCACCCGGGCCCACACGCTCTCGGAGCCGGAGGAGAAACTGCTGGCGATGCAGGGCACGTTCGCCGGCACCGCCGGGAAAGTGTTCCGCCAGCTCACCGACGCCGATCTCAAGTTCGGCAGTGTCACGACCGGCAAGGGGGAACGGGTCGAGCTCTCGAACGCCACGTTCACCACCCTCCTTCACGACACGGCTCAGGGCGTCCGCCGGACGGCGTTTCACCAGTTCTACGACCAGTACGAGGCCCATGCGAACACGCTCGCGGCCACGCTCTCGGGCTCCAACGAGCGCGACGTCTACGCGGCCCGCGTCCGTAACTACCCGGCGGCGGTCGAGGCGGCCCTGTTCGCCGACAACGTCCCGCTGGCGGTCTACGACCAGTTGATCGCGGCCGTCCGTGCCAACCTGCCGGTCGTGCACCGCTACTACGACCTGCGGAAGCGTGTTCTGGGGCTCGACGCGATCCATCACTACGACTGCTACGTGCCGCTGGTGCCGGAGCTCGAGCAGCGGCACACCTGGGACGAGGCGGTGCAGGTAGTGATCGAATCGCTCGCGCCGCTGGGTGGAGACTACTGCGGCCGCCTGGAGCAGGGCTTGCGCGGCCGCTGGTGCGACCGCTATCCGAACGCCGGGAAGCGGTCGGGGGCCTTCAGCTCCGGCACCTACGACTCCGATCCCTACATCCTCATGAACTTCCAGGAGGACGTGATCGAGCATGTCTTCACGCTCACGCACGAGGCGGGGCATTCCATGCACACCCGCTATTCGGCGGAGGCCCAGCCTTACCAGTACTCGGGCTACACGATCTTCGTGGCCGAAGTGGCCAGCACCTTCAACGAGCAGTTGCTGACGCGGCTCCTGCTCGCGCGGGCGACGACGAACAAGGAGCGGGCGGCGATCCTGGCCCGGGAGATCGACTCGATCCGGGCGACGATCGTGCGGCAGACGATGTTCGCCGAGTTCGAGCGGAGGAGCCACGCCTCGGCAGAGGCCGGCGAGCCGCTGACGCTGGAGCGGATTCGGGCGATCTATCGGGAACTGCTCGACGCCTACTTCGGGCCCCGGTTCGTGATCGACCCGCAGCTCGAACTGGAATGCCTGCGGATCCCGCACTTCTACAACGCGTTCTACGTCTACAAATACGCCACCGGCCTGGCGGCGGCGATCACGCTGGCCAAGAAGGTCGTCGACCAGGAGCCGGGGGCCCTCGACCGCTACCTCGGCTTCCTCAAGGGAGGCTCGGCGAAGTGGCCGCTCGACCTGCTCCGCGACGCGGGCGTGGACCTCGAGAAGCCGGAGCCCGTCGCCACGGCGCTGGCGCGGTTCGGCGAGCTCGTCGACGAACTGGACACGCTTCTTTAGTTCCTGAAAACCACGTCGCCGTCCATGCCGCACGCCGGGATGCGTTTCCCCGGTTCGAGCCCGCATCGCATGGCATCCGGGAAGGCATACGACCCGGAGTCCCCCGGCTTCCGCCGGGGGCTTCTTGTGTCGTTCGCGTATGTTCGTCCCCAAGAAGCCCCGGGCGGGAGCCCGGGGACACCGGGCCTGAAAACCACGTCGCCGTCCATGCCGCACGCCGGGATGCGTTTCCCCGGTTCGAACCCGCACCATCACCCGCCGCGGATGAGCTCAACGAACGGCCTCACCATGGCACCCGTGCCGCCGCCGTCGGTCCAGGGCTTCGGCTTCTCGGCGAAGGCCGGTCCGGCGATGTCGATGTGCGTCCAGGGGATGCCCCCCACGAACCGCTCGAGGAACTTCGCGGCCGTGATCGAGCCGCCCCAGCGGCCATCGCCCACGTTCTTGATGTCGGCGACTTCGCTCTTGATCTGCTCGTCGTAGTCGGCGTACATCGGCAGCTGCCAGACCGGCTCGCCGACGGCCCGGGCGGCAGCGGCGATCCGATCGCACCAGGGCTGGTCGTTGGTGAACAGGCCGGCCACGTCGTGGCCGAGCGCGACCATGCAGGCGCCGGTGAGCGTGGCGGCGTCGACGATCCGCGCGGGCTGCAGGCCGCGGACGACGTCGAGCACGTCGGCGAGCACGATCCGGCCCTCGGCGTCGGTGTTGTGGACCTCGATCGTCGTGCCGCTGCGGGCCGTGATCACGTCGCCGAGCTTGTAGGCGGCAGGGCCGGTCATGTTTTCCACCAGGCCGATGGCCGCCACGAGGTGGACGGGCAGCCTCAGCGCCGCGATCGTCGCCGCCGCGGCCAGCACCGCCGCGCCGCCGGCCATGTCGCACTTCATCGTCAGCATGCTGTCGCTGGGCTTGAGCGACAGGCCGCCGGAGTCGAAGGTCACGCCCTTGCCCACGAGGGCCACTTCGGGCGGGCCGTCCTGCCTGCCGGGGCCGCGGTAGCGAAGGATCACCAGCCGGGGCGGCCGGCTGCTGCCCCGGCCCACCGCCAGGATCGCCTGGCAGCGCTCGCGGAGGAGCTGCTCCTCGTCCCAGATCTCGATCTCCATGCCCGTGCGGCCGGCCACGGCCGCCGCCTCGTCGGCGAACGACTGCGGATAGAGATCGTCGGGGGCCGTGTTCACCAGCCGCCGGGCGAGGTTCACGCCGTCGGCGATCGTGGCCCCGGCGCGGACGGCCTCGGGCGACGCGGCCGTCCAGACGGTGGCGCCGAAGGGCGTGCGGCGCCGATCGGCCCGATACAGGTCCTGGCCGACCATGCCGACGGCGGCGCCCGCGACCGCCTGCTCCACCTGCCGCGTGGTCCAGGAGCCGTCGGCGACGAACACGACCTGCGCCCGCGGCCGGCCGGCGAGCTGCCGCGCCGCGGTGGCCGCTGCCTTGTACAGCACACCGGCATCGACCTCCTCCCGTTTGCCCAGGCCGACCACGAGCAGTTGGCCGGCGGCGAGGCCGGGGGCCGCCAGCAGCGACACGCACTCGTACCGCTTGCCGCCGAGCTCGCCGGCGGCCGCCAGCCGGCCGAGCAGGCCGCCGGTCACCCGGTCGAGCGCCGCGGCGGAGCCTGCGCCGACCGCCCCCTCGGCCATGAAGACGACCAGGGCGTCGGCGGCGATCGTCTCGGGCCTGGCCGTCGGCTCGGCGACGATGCGGCCGGCGGTGTCGGCGGAGCGGACGGGCGAGAACTCGACGGCGGCGCGGGGCGGGGTGGGCATGGTGGCCTCCTGTGCGGGATCAGTGCCAGGCCGCCTGTTGTACCGGGTTTTCCGCCGCTGGGGAGTCGGTCGGCCGCCGGCCCGCCGTCAAGACCAGGAGCACGGGGAGGACGACGAGGTTGCCGAACAGGCCGCCGAGCAGCGTCAGGCAGGAGAGCCAGCCGAAGGAAACAGTCGGCACGAAGCCGCTGGTGGTGAGCGCCAGGAACCCGACGACGAGGGCGAGCGTCGAGAAGACCATCGCCCGGCCGGCCGTCTGATGGGCTGTCTCGAGCGCGGCGGCGCAGGTTCCCTCGGCGGCCAGGCGGCGGCGGAAGGCGGCGATGTAGTGGATCGAGCTGTCCACCGACAGCCCCATCGACACCGCCGCGATCATTGCCGTGCCCATGTTGATCCGCGCGCCCGCCCAGCCCATCAGGCCGAGGACCACGAAGATCGGCAGGGCGTTGGGCACCAGCGCGATCGCCGCCAGCAGCAGGCTGCGGAAGGCGACGGCCAGGAGCAGGAAGATGCCGCCGGTCGCGATCGCGAACGTGAGCCACTGGTCGGCGAGCATCCGGTGGACGAGCTGGGCGAGCAGCACGAAAAACCCGGTCACCTCGCCGCCGGGCCGCCCGTCGGCCGCCGGACACTCCTCGCAGACGATCCGCTGCACCTGGGCGATGATCGACCGCTTCGCCTCGGTCGGCTGCCGCTCGCGGGCGCGAAGGGTCATCCGCAGCCAGGTGGAGTCATCGAGCGGATCGCGGCCGATCAGAGCCCGGCCCATCTGCGGCATCTGCTCCTGGAGCAGCTCCACCGCCCGGGTCACGATCCAGTTGCCGACACGGCTGGCCTGGAGCTGCTCGAGCGACACGGGGGACACCGCGGCGAGCACGTCGGCGACGCTCATCACCTTCGTGAGGGCCGGCCGCGAGCCGCCGTTACCGTCGGAGACCGTAACCTCGGTCCGCAGTCGGTCGGCGAGCCGCGTGAGCCGTGTCACCGTGGGACCGTCGATCGGGGCGGCGGCCGGCACGAGCACGTCCCACACGCCGGCGCCGCCGAGCCGTGACTCGACCATGTCGTAGGAGGCGACGACGGGGCTGGTGTCGCGGAAATTGCGGGTGAAATCGGTCTCCACCTCCAGCCAGCGCATGCCGGCCACGGCCACGGCGACCACGGCGCACGACACGGCGAGAATGGGCCCGGGGTGCCGCACGATCCGCCGCACCAGCCGGTCGAGGCCGAGATCGAGCACGCTCTCGCCCCACGCCCGGCGCGGGTCGGCGTCGAACCGTCCGGCGAGCGCCAGGCAGGGGATCGCCAGGCCCGCCGCCAGGAGCACCATCCCGGCGCCGATCGAGGTCATGACGCCGAAGTCGTGCACCGGCCCCACGCGGCTGAAGATCAGCGAGCCGAAGCCGATGACGTCGGTCGCAATGGCACCCAGGATCGGCCAGAACAGGCCGGCGATCGCGGCGCGGAGCGCCGCCGCCGGCTCGTGCCCAAGACCGCGCTGCCGCCGGAACTCGACGATCACGTGCGTGACGGTGGCGATGCCCACCACCGTGATCATCGCGGAGAGCATGGTCGAGACCATCGTCAACTTCAGCCCCAGCACCGCGAGTCCGCCCCGAGTCATCCACAGGGCGAGGAGCACGACCGCCAGGGGCACGAGCAGCCAGCGGAGGCTGCGGAACGAAACGAGGAGCACCAGCCCGGCGAGAATGCCGCTGGCCGTGCCGAGCAGGTTGCCGTCGCGTTCGAGCATCGCGAACCCTTCCCGCAGCATCACCGGCTCGCCCGCGACCGTGCCGGCCGGCAGTTCGGCCATGATGGCCTGCAGGCGGTCGATGGTGTCGGCCCGCGAGACCGCCTGCTCACGGGCCGAGACCAACCGCGGCGCGGGCGGCTCCAGCACGCAGACGACGCCGGCCGTGCGGTGATCGGCACCCACCGCGTAGCCCTCCATGAGCCGCACGAACTTGCGGGCCGTGGGGCTCGAGTCGAGGTCGATGATCCGCTGGCCGAGCGGCGTGCTGGAGAGGCTCGAGGCCGAGGCGATGCCCGGCGTGGCCGCCAGCCGATCGGTGAGGCGGCGCAGCCTGTCGATGCCGGCGGGCGAGAACAGCTCGGGATCGTCGTACGCCGCGAGCACCACCTCGCTGGAGCCGAACGTGCGGGCGATCCGCCGGTAGGGCACGAGCGCCGGATCGGTGCGGTCGAACATGGCGTCGATCGACCGCGAGAACTCGAGATGCCGCGATCGCTCCACGGAGACCGCCGCCAGGGCGATGGCCGCCACGGCGAGCGGCAGCCGCCAGGCGATCAGCCAGCCCGCGATGCGGTCGGCGACGGTGGCGGACGTGGCACGTGGCATGGGCGCGCGGCTGGCGGCGGTGCCGCGGCGGGTCGGCGGGGTGCCGAGGGGAGCCGCGCAGCGAGCCATTTTACCCTGAAGACCGCCGGAACCGCGCAGGTTTTCCGGTTTGCCGTGCCTGCCGGTGATGCCTTGACCGCATTTCGTGGCCACTTCTATAGTCCCGCGATTTTTCAGGCCGGGCCCTGCGCCCGCCGCTCCCGAGACCGCCGCACCGCGTGCCACTCCGCGACAGCATCGCCGCGCCCATCCGTCATGGACCGCCTGCCGGTTCGCGGCCGCCGTGCGCGCCGGCACGACTCCTGGTGGTGATGATGGTGGCGGTCGTCGCCATGCCGATCGCCGCCCGCGCCGCGGAGCCAGCCGAGGGAGCCACGCTGCCTGCCACCTCCGGCGCCCTCGCCGCGCTGCCGGCCCGAGGCCTCGCGGCCGCGATTGCCGAGGCGGGCAGAATCGAGGTGCCGAGCGTCGATCCGAGCGAGCCGCTGAAGGTGAAGGCGACGCAGGCGGCCCGCTGGACCGAGGGCGCGTATGACGTCTGGCATCTGACCGGCGGCGTCCGCATCGCGCAGGGCACGACCGAGGCCAGTGGTCACGAGGCGGTCGTGTGGATCGAGCAGGACTCCGGCGCCGTGGCGGAGGATGACGCCGGGCCGCGGCCGCGGGTCCGCAGCGTGCTGGTGCGCATGGCCGGGGATGTGCGGGTGGAGTCGGTCGCCGGCGCGGCGACCGACGCGCTCGCCTCGAGCGTGCGCGGCCCGCGGTGGAGTGGCCGCTTCTGGACGCTCCGCGATCCGACACTCGACTTCGCCAGCGTCCTGGCCGCGACCGGAACGCCGCCGGTGTATCGACAGCCGGCGGAGGGGCTGCCCGCCCCACGCCCCGCGGAGTCTCCGGGCGACGGAGCGGAGACGACCGGTGCCCTCGCCGCCGCGACGGAAGGCAACCCCATCCAGCGGACGCAATTCAGCGAGTTCGGCCCGCCCGCCGTGCCGCAGGTGGCGACGGCCACCGCCACGCGGCGGCTGCGGGCGTTTCCGCGGTCGAGCGTGCCGCTGGCGGTGAAGTGGTTCCCCAGCCCTGGCGGCAACGAGTGGGTGGCCGTGATCACGTCGGGCGTGAACCTGGTGGTGGACGGCGTCGATCCCGCCGGGCCGCTCGACATCTCCGCCGACCGGCTCGTGATCTGGACCCGCGGCCAGGGACAGCCCGACTTGAACGGCGGCGCGGGGCAGGGGGCCGACGTGCCGCTCGAGCTCTACATGGAGGGCAACGTCATCTTCCGCCAGGGGCAGCGGGTGGTCGAGGCGGTGAGCATGTTCTACGACGTGCCGCGGTCGAGCGGCGTGATCACCGGGGCGACGGTCCTCACGCCGGTCGACAACTACTCGGGCGCCGTCCGCCTCCGGGCCGACGTGCTCCGCCAGGTGGACCGGAGCCGGTTCGTCGCCACGCAGACCGGCCTGACCTCGAGCCGGCTGGGTGTGCCGAGCTGGGAGTTCCGCTCGCGGGAGCTGGAGTTCACCGACGAGCAGATCCCGCTGGCCGGCCCGTTCGGGCAGCCGGCGGTCGATCCGCTCACCGGCGAGCCGCAGGTCGAGCACCAGCAGTTCGTCACCAGCCGCGGCAACACCGTGACGCTCGGCGGCGTGCCCGTGCTGTGGTGGCCGGTGCTGGCGACCAACGCCAAGAAGCCGACGTTCTACATCAACAACGCGCAGGTGAAGAATGACCGGATCTTCGGCACGCAGATCCTCACCGGCTGGGACGCCTTCCAGGTGTTCGGCTGGCGGCGGCCGCCTGACGGCGTCGACTGGGACTTCGACGTCGATTACTTGAGCCTGCGCGGGCCGGGCGGCGGCACGTCGCTGCTCTACAACCGGCCCCAGTTTCTCGGCCTCGGCACGCCGGCCAGCGGCGACCTCGACGCCTGGTTCGTGGGCGACGTGGGCCGCGACAACCTCGGCCTCTATCGCCGCGACTTCACCTATCCCGGCTTCCCCAGCCGCACCTTCCGCGGCCGCTCGTTCTGGCGGCACCGGCAGGACCTCGGCGGCACGACCGACAGCTTCTTCGGCGGCTGGCAGGCCCGCGGCACCGCGGGCTGGATCAGCGACATGAACTTCCTCGAGGAGTACTACGAGGCCGAATGGGAGGAGGGCTACGAGCAGCGGACCTGGCTC
>JAJTED010000041.1 GCA_021300535.1 Planctomycetaceae bacterium
ACGTCCGACTGTGGAAAACAGGCCAAGCAGTCGGAGCGACGGAGGGTGACTGGAGACGGAATGGTCGGAAGATTCGGTGCATGAAGCAATGAGACCTGCCGGACACCGGACAACTGTCCGGCAGGAGTCAGAGGAGCCATAGTAGCGATGAAGCCGGGTAACGCCGGTGGAGCGAAGGGCTCCAGGGAGATGGATGAGAGATGGACGAACGAACGGAAGACAGATCGGCGGCAGTGCCCAATCAAGATCGGGCTAAGCCAGTCGAAGAGATCCGTGCCCGCTGGGCATGGGTCGAACCGGCCGTCTGGACCACTCGCATGTTGACGGCACTCGAGGAAGGAGTGAAAGGAGGCGTATAAATGCCTACTTCGCGGACCGCGGGCTGTTCAGTCTGGTAGCTGCCCGTGCTGCGGCCGTTCAATCCTCGACCAGGTAACCATCAACCGGAGAGCCGTGTGCGGGAGATCCGCCAGCACGGTTCGGAGGGAGGGGGGCCCGAAACCAATCGGGCCTCCCTACCCCTATTTTTTTTTTTGTGGGAGCGCCAGGCCCGGAGGGCCGGGTTGTCTGCACGCGGGCGGCGGCCCGCCAAGCGAACTGCGGCACGAGGCCGCAGGTTCGCTTGAAACATCCTCCCCGGCTCCCGCCGGGGCTTTTTGTGGGAGCGCCAGGCCCGGAGGGCCGGGTTGTCTGCACGCGGGCGGAGGCCCGCCAAGCGAACTGCGGCACGAGGCCGCAGGTTCGCGTGAAACATCCTCCCCGGCTTCCGCCGGGGGCTTTTTGTGCCGTTCGCGCGTGTCAAGCTGGAAGCAAGACTGGGGACCGCGCAACATCAAAACTTGCGCTTCAGGCTTCCCGGCAGCGGCGCTGCCGTGGCCACAGATGCAACGACGCCGCTTCTCTGGCGGCCAGGGTATCGGACACGACTTCACAGCATGCCGGCTGGGCCGGTGACGCCGGCACGGGCCAGCGCGACAGCGTTGCTGACGGCGTTTCGCGAGAGGTGCGAGTTGCGCCCGTTTGAAAACCGCAGAAACCGCGCTGGCCGGAGACCATCCGCCGTCAGTTCGCCTTGGCCGCCGGCTCGGCGGCGTCGCCGGCCGGAATCTGGGCGAGGAGTTTCTGCACCTCGGCCGCGGGCACCAGCGCCATCCCCTGCCCCTGGGTCTTGCTCATCCGCACGATGCCGATTCCGACCAGCCTGCCGTCGAGCGCGAACATCGGGCAGCCGCGGACGACGTTCGTCGCCAGCACGAACGGCCGCGGCCGCTCGATCACCGCCGACACCTGCCCCGGCATCATCGCCGGGGCGCCATTGAACAGGTCCTCGAGCCGCGTCACAGAGACCGTGTAGTCGGCCATCTGCACCGTGCCGGCCGCGGCGAGGTCGACCGGATCGAAGGTCACGCCCTTGGCCTCCGGGGCGTCCGCCTTGGGCCGGAGGAACGCCAGGTCGAGATCCTCGTCCTTGAAGACGAGCGTCGCCGGGATCTCGGTGCCGTCGCCGAGGATGATCTCCAGTTCCTTGAGCGTGGCGGAGGCCTCGACCTTGATCGGGCCTGCCGGCGAGTTCGCCTCGCGGCCGTCGACGAGCCGCGACGGGTCGATGGCGCTCAGCGAGAGCGCGACGAGACCCTTGTCGTCGACGAGCGTGCCGTCGGCGCGGACCTTGTCCTCCCGCTCGGGCATCGTCAGGCCCGGACGGGCAGCGGCGGAAAGTCGGATCTGGGCCACGCCCGTCACCCTGACGATCGAATCCTTGTTGGCGGCGAATATCTTGCGGCCGAGGACGGGTATCGGCTCCTCGGCAAGGATCCGGTCAGCAAGCCCGGCGAGGCACAGGGCGGCGAGCGCGAAGGTGGTGTGACGGCTGGTGAGGGTCTTCATGAGGGGGCTGCGGTCGGGCATCCTGATTGTGAACTGGGGCGGGGGCCGCGATTCCGGGCAGCCCTGAAACCGCCATGTTTACCAGCGCGGCTCGACTTCCGCGAATCCGCTGCCCACGCCGCGGCGAATGAAAAACACGACGTGCTTCGGCTTCGTCTCACGGAACCCCTTGAGGAGCTTCTCGGCCTCCGCCACCGTGCGGACGACCTGGCCGTCGATGGAGACGACGATGTCGCCGGGGCCGATGCCGGCCAGGGCCGTCCAGCCGTTGGGCTGCACCGTGCTCACCCGCACGCCGGGTGCATTCACGGGCAGCTGCTCCGTGATCCGCTCGGCGAGAGGCAGTTCGCGGACCGTGAACTCGAACGTCTCGTCCTTGAAGGTGTCGAGGTCGCCGGTCGCGGCCGGGGTGGCCACGAGCGTGGCCTTGGCCGCCAAGGGCTCGGTCCCCCGCAGTCCGTCGAAGGCGATCTCGGTGCCCACGGCGTAGGGCCGGATGAGGTTTTCGAAGACCTCCGCGTCGGTCGGGCTGTTGGCGGGGATGACGCGGCCGTCGAGCTTGAGCAGCAGGTCGCCGACCCGGAGGCCGGCCTGGGCCGCCGGCGACTCGGGGACCACGTGCGTGACCCGCACGCCCTTCTTGCCGGCGATGCCGAGCGCCTCGGCGATCTCGCGGGTCAGGACCTGCGTCTGCACGCCCAGCCACGGGCGGACGGGCTTGCCAACCCGGTCGCTTTCAGAGGGCGGGCCGACCTTCGCCACGGTGACCATCTCCTCTGCGTCGCGGACGAACGTGACGAGCGTGGGCACCGGCTCTTGTGTCTTCTCGCTGATCGCCTTGACCGCCCGCACGAGGTCGGCCGTGCGGGCGATCGGCTCGGTGCCGAGCCGCGTGATGATGTCGCCGCCGCGGAGCGCGGGCTTCGCCTCGGCCGCGCCTCCCCCGTTGCGCACGCCGACCACGATCGCGCCGTCGGTGTTCGGCCGCTTCCGCTCCAGCGCCACGACCTTCGTGATGTCGCGGGCGGTGAGCCCCATGGGCTGCAGTTCCACCTCCTTGGGCAGCGAGGGCTCGCGGACGGCGGTGGTGATCCGCCACTCGCGGGGCGTGCCGTGGCGGCTGCCCTTCACGACGACGTCGGTGCCGACCGGCACCCCGAACACGAGCCGGTTGAACGCCGGCAGGTCCTCGGCGGACCGGGCCGCGGGGATGGCCGTGCCGTGGAACGCCGTGATCAGGTCGCCAGGCTCGATGCCGGCCTTCTCGGCCGGCCCGCCCGGCAGCACCGACCCCACCACCACGCCGGCGTCGGCGGCCAACGACTTCATCAGCGGTTGCACCCCCATGCCCACCCAGCTGCGGGCCACCCTGCCCGTGGCGATGATTTCCTCGGCCACGGCCTTGGCGATGTTCGCGGGGATCGCGCCGCCGAGGCTGCCGACGCCGATCTCGTTGACGCCCACGATCGCGCCGTCGAGGTTCACCAGCGGCCCGCCGGAGTTGCCCGGGAAGATGATCGCGTCGTGGCCGATCCAGCGGATCAGTTCCCCGACGCTCTCGCCCTCGATCTGCAGCGCGCCGCCCGGAGGAATGAGGGCCAGGTTCGAGACGATGCCCTGCGTGACGCTTTGTGAGAGACCGGCGGGGCTGCCCATCGCGAGCACGACGTCGCCGATCTGCAGCTTGTCGGAGTCGCCGAACGTCGCAAAGGGGAGCGGGGCGTTCGGGTCGCGGCGGGCGGCGGGGTCGATCTTGAGGATGGTGAGGTCGGAGAGGGCGTCGGTGCCGACGAGGGTCGCCGGCAGTTCCTCGCGGTTGGTCATCCGCACGGTGATCCGGCTGCCGCGGCCGGCGACGTGGTGGTTGGTGACGATGTAGCCGTCGGCGGTGATGATCGCGCCGGAGCCGGTGCCGCGCGACTTCTGCATCCGTCCCGAGCCGCCCGACTCCATGACGACGTCGATGCGGACGAGCGTCGGATAGACCCGGTCCACGGCCCGCTGGATCCGCGCCCGCAGCACGGCGTCGCCGGCCGCGGCCGGCGGCTCCTCGGCGCGGATGGCCGCGGGCAGTGCGGCGAGAGCGGTGGCCAGAAAGGCATGGCGGAGGCGTGCGTGCATGGCGGTCGTTCCTGCGGACACGTGAGGCAAACCGGCAGAGTATACGGTTCACTCCCCGCTGTCCGTGGCCGGAACGCCGCCGCTGGGCGGTGCGGATGCTGGCCGGCGTCGGTGTCTTTCCGCAGGCTGATGGCCGCTGGAGCTGTCCCGGCCACGCTCCCCGTCCTTTCCCGTTGGGCCCCTGGCTTCGCCGTCGGCAGTTTTTGAGTGCCCGGCAGACGCTACCCGCCTCGGAGGTCGGGGGTGCCCGCGCCCCGTCGCCGGACGTTCGCTGCGGCCTTCCGGGCCTCCGCTCTCTCGGAGGCGTCTGGAGGCGTCTGCGCTCCGCCATTCATGGCTCCGCTGGTCGCCTACGCCGGCTCTCAGGGCATGGGCAACCCCTCCCGTGACCAGCCTGATTCCAGCAGGTAGCATGCACGCGATGGCCCGTCATCATGCCGCCATCGCGACTGCGTGTTCCAGGAGTCGGGCCAGCTTTCTGGAACCCCGGCCGGTCAGAGCCATCGCTCAAACGTGTTGCCGCACGCTTGCCCGTCGCACCGTACGGAGCATGTCACTGAACGACGGGTCGGCTTTGCTGGGATACCAGCGATGAGTCGGCGGCTGCCAGAGCCGATGCCCCTCCTTGGCGAACCAGAGAACGACGAACGTGTGGAGAAGCATGGCCAGCGGGGCGGTGCGTTCGACCACCTTGCGGCTCCAGCACTGCGGTTCCTCGAAGCCAAGGCACTGCTTGCTGTCACGGAAGGTGACTTCGACGCTCCAACGCATGGCGTACCAGTGGATGAGCTGCTCGGCTGTCGCTTCGTGACACGGCGCATGAAAGGCTTCCCTGCCTCGCCCACCTCCCAAGGCCTCGCTGGCAGACTGTGCAACAAGTCTGCCCGGGCAGGATGTGAGGAATGCCGACCGGGGAAACCCTCGGCGTTTCCACCGGTCGGCCAAGTAGACAAAGGCCATGGCGGGCGTTGTCCACGGACAGCTAGTGGACGAGACTTAGTCAAGCTGGAGTGAAACCCCAGGAGCTTGGTGCGATGCCGCCGGTCGTCAACATTCACGAAGCGAAGACACACTTGTCACGGCTCATTGACCAGGTGGCGGCCGGCCGGGAAATCATCATCGCAAAAGCCGGCCGCAGGGTTGCCAGGCTGGTTCCGCTCGACGTTGGTGCGCGGCCGAAAAAGCTCGGTGGTCTCAAGGGCCGCATCGTGGTGCCGGATGATTTCAACGCCCCGCTCGACGACCGAGTCGTCGCCGCCTTCGAGGGACGGTCGTGAGCCGAATCCTTCTCGACACGCATCTCCTCCTGTGGGCCGTCAGCGAGCCGAGGAAACTGCCGGCGGAGGCCCGTCGATGGATTGACGAGGCCGAGGTTTTTGTGAGCGCCGCGTCGATCCGGGAGGTGAGCATCAAGGCAGCGGTCGGCAAACTGGCCGCGGTCCGTCCCAACTGCTCGCGGAAATCGAGCCTGCCGGGGTTTCAACTCCTTCCGGTGAGCGGCCACCACGCCGCTGCCGTCGCCCTGCTGGCGCCACTTCACAATGATCCGTTCGACGGAATGCTCGTCGCGCAGGCCCAGCCTCCGATCTCGCGGCCCGGCGGCCGCAGGCCGCGACGCGGGAAGCGGTGGCGGCTTTGGCGGCCGTGCCGTGACCGAGGTATCCTCTCACGGCCGGCGGCCGGTCCGCACTTGAGGACCATTCATCGGAATGCCCGCCCGCGTTCGCCCACCCTTCTGGAAGCGAGGTTTCCCATGAACGTCGCCCGCCGTGAAATCGTCTGCGCGGTCGTTGTCTGCATCTCGTGCCTCCCGGCCCGCGCCGCCGATCCGCCGGCGGCCAATTCCGCCGTCGTGCCTCCGCAGCCGCCCGCGGCCCAGGCAACTCCTCCCGTGATGGTCACGCCGCCGCGACCGCACCTCCGCACCGTCCACCGCCAGGTGAGCCGACTGCCGTTGACCCGCGACTATCGCTCCGTCCCCGTGGGCGATGCCGCCACGGTGGCGGCCCATGAGAAGATCGAGGCGGCCCTGACGCGGCTGGTGGATGCGGACGCGAACTTCACCGAGACGCCACTGCGCGACGTCGTCGCGCAGTTTGGAAGGATCCTCAAGGTGCCCGTCGTGCTCGACACGCGGGCTCTGGAGGTCGCCGGCATCGATCTCGACACGCCCGTCACGGGTACGGGCCAGGGCACGACCGCGCGGGCGGCGTTGCGGAGGATCCTGGACGATCTCGATCTCACGCGGCTGATTCGCGACGAGGCCCTCATGATCACGACCAAGGAGCGGGCGGGCGACAATCCGGATCTGCGGTTGTATCCCCTGCCCTGGGGCTATTCCACGCAGGGGGGCAACG
Organism: Planctomycetaceae bacterium; assembly: GCA_021300535.1. Lineage (GTDB taxonomy): Bacteria > Planctomycetota > Planctomycetia > Pirellulales > UBA1268 > QWPN01. Next base: position 6,366 of record JAJTED010000041.1, read on the forward strand.
ACGTGCGGGTGCTCGTCGACCTCATTCAGAACTCTGTCGGCGGCCTGGACGCCTGGGCGGACGGCGGCGGGAACGGGGCGATCCGGATCATCGGCGACGGCGGGGCCGCCGTGCTCGTCGTATCCCAAACGGCGGACGTCCACGACGAGATCGAAGGACTGCTCCGGAGCCTGCACGAGCGTGACCTGGCCGAGTTCGGCGGGCTGCACGACATTCCCGCCGCGAAGACGCCCGTGCTGCGGCTGCACCACGTGGCCGACGAGGCCGTGCGCCGCGACCTGGCCACGAAACTCGTGGACCTCTGCAACAGTTCGCTGCCGCACGGCACCGATCCCCAGGCGAAGGTCACGGTGGTGGGCGAGTGCCTGGCGGTGCAAGCGCTGACCCCGGAGTTCCACGCGCTCGCCGGCCAGCTGATCCGGGCGGTGGCGGGCGAGCATGGGCACGATCTCGAGTGGAGCGTCTATCCGGGCGGCGGAGCCGCTGCCGGCGTGCATGGCGGCATGGGGAACGCTGCGGATGGCGGTGCCGCGGGTGGCGTATTCTGACGCCCCGGGTGCCTTGGGAAGGCGCGAGGATCGTGCGGGAGCCGAGTCGCACGCCGCCGAGGATGCCCGGGCTGGGGCCGGATCGCTTCCGCTCTGGCGGGGAATCTGGCTTTGCCTGGCGGGCCATCGCGTTGCTACCGTGCCGCCATGAACATCGCCGTGATCTTGCCACGTTGGGTCGGCGACTCCTGCATGGCCACCCCCCTGCTCCGCGGCCTGCGCGGCCACTTCGGTCCGCGGACGCGGATCACCGGCGTGACGCGGCCGATCGTCGCGGAGCTCCTCGCGGGCACCGACTGGCTCGACGGCACGATCGCCTACGACCGGCACAAGCGGGATCCCGCGTTGGGTTTCAAGGCCGCGGCCCGGGCGCTGCGCGGCCTGCGGCCCGACGTGACGCTCGTGCTGCCGGGCTCGCTCTCGGCGGCCGCGCTGGCTTTTTGCGGCGGCGGACGCACCCGCGTGGGCTTCGCCGGCACCTTGCGCCGATTGCTGCTCACCGACGTGCTCCCCGTGCCGCGGGCGGGCCGTGAACGGCAGCTGATGCCGCCGCCCGTCGCCTACCTCGCCATCGGCGGTGCGATCGGCCTGCCGCCGCAGCCGCTCCAGCTCGAGCTGGCCACGACGCGGGAGGATGAACGCCGCGCCGAGACCGTGCTCTCGAGCCTCTTCCCCGGCCGCGACCCCGGCGGCGGCGATCCGCTGGTGGTGCTCAACGACAACAGCTCCAACGGCACCGCCCGGGCCTGGGGCGTGGCCAACCACGCGGCGCTGGCGCGGTGGCTCGTGGAGCGGGTGCCCGGCGCGTGCGTGCTCGTCCACTGCGGGCCGGGCGACCGTGATCAGGCGCGGGCGATCGTGGCGCAGGCGGCGGATCCGAGCGTGGCCGGCCTCGGCGACGTGCCCGAGTTGCCGCTCGGGCTTTCCAAGGCCGTCTACCGCCGCGCCGCCCTCGCGGTCACATCCGACAGCGGCCCGCGGCACATCGGCGCGGCGTTCGGCGTGCCGACGGTGGCGCTCCTCGGCCCCACGGACCCCGTGCTGGGTCGGTCCGACGAGCCGCGGTGCGTCGAGGTGCGGAAGTCCCTCGTCTGCGCGCCGTGCAACGAGTCGGTCTGCCCGTTGGGGCACAACGATTGCATGCGGCTGATCACGGTCGAGGAGGTAGGCCGCGCGGCGCTCGCGGCCCTCGCCCGACACGGTCGCCTCCTGTAGCGGCGGTCTCTGGCCGGCGCCGTTCGGGACGCTTCGTTCACCGCACGTTTGTCGGAGACCGGGGCTCCAGCGTCCGCGGTAGGATGACCGACCTGTCGGCCGGCAGGCGGTCGCGGTAGGATCATGCCGGTCATCCTCAGAGGATTCTTTCATCATGCAGTTTCTTGGCATGCTCGCCGCGATCGCGCTTACGGCCTTGTGCTGGGGCGCCTACGGGCCGGTCCTGCACTTCGGCCGCGAGGCGATGCACTCCAGCCTGCGGCCGTTCATGTGCGTCGGGGCCGCCTACTTCCTCATCGCCGTGCTGATCCCGTCCCTCCTGTTGGCCCGGGGTGGCGAACGCGGTGGCTGGACGACGAAGGGTGTGATCTGGAGCCTGCTCGCGGGGGCGGCGGGGGCGCTCGGCGCGTTGGGCGTGATCCTCGCCCTCGGTTTCGGCGGCAAGCCGATCTACGTGATGCCGCTCGTCTTCGGCGGGGCTCCAGTGGTCAACACGCTGCTCTCGGCGTTCATGAACCGAGCCTTCGACCAGATCAAGGCGCCGTTTCTCGCGGGGCTGCTGCTGGTGGTGACCGGGGCGGTGACGGTGCTCGTCTTCAAGCCCCAGGCGGCGCCGGCGGCCGCGACCGCACAGGCCGACGCCGCGGCTGCGGATACCGCCGCCGCGCCGGCCAAACCGGCGGACAAGAAGGCCGAGAGGTTCGTGGAGATTCTCCTGGCCACGGCCCTGGCGCTCTTTTCGTGGGGCGCCTACGGTCCGGTTTTGCATCGCGGGCAGGCGGCGATGGGAGGCAGTCGGCTGCGGCCGCTGATGTGCATCGGCATGGCCTACTTCCTGATCGCGGTGCTCGTGCCCCTGGCCCTGCTCGGCCCGATGGGCGACACCGGCACGTGGGCATTTGGCGGCACGGCATGGAGCCTGGCGGCGGGCGCCCTCGGCGCCCTCGGCGCGCTGGGCACGATCCTGGCGTTCACGCTCGGCGGCAAGCCGTTCACCGTGATGCCGGTGGTCTTCGGCTGCGCGCCGGTGATCAACACGCTGACCACGCTGGCGCTGGCCCACACGCCGACCAGCGCCGTGAGCCCGTTTTTCCTCGCGGGGCTGCTCGTCGTGGCCGTCGGCGCCGCGACGGTGCTCGCGTTCGGGCCCCGCGGCCACGCGCCGGCGAAGCCCGCCTGAACGTGCCGGTGGCCCGCTCCGCGGCCACGGGGCGTCACTCTGCGAGCGATACGCGGATCACCTCGGCGTCGTTGCGGACGACGATCGACTTGTTGGCGTAGGCCGGCGGGCACCAGACGACGGGCCGGCCGAAGGCCACGTTCGTGGGCTCGATGAGGTGCGTCCGCGAGACCTCCTCGTAACCGGCGGGCGTGAGCCGGGCGATGACGAGGTCGCCTGTTTCCGTGAACAGGAAGTACCGGTCGCCATGCCGCGTGATGAAGGCCGTGCCCGAACCCTGCGGCCGGCCGCCCAGCGGACCGCCGCCGCGCCACGCGAAGTCGCCCTCCGGCACCCGCATGGCCCGCAGTTCGCCGCTCTCGTGGAAGCCGTAGACCAGGCCGTCGGCCACGAACGGCTGCACGTTCACCGCCGAGATGCCCTGCTTGGGCCTGTTCCGCCACACGACCTCCACGCCGGGCACGTCGCCGCGGAGTTTGAGGAGCAGGTTTTTTCCCTGGTAGCCGCCGATGTAGAGATGCTCGCCGACGCGGACCGGCGTCATGATGATCGAGCCGTTGTCGGCGTCGTAGGGCGTCTCCCAGAGTGTCTTGCCCGTATCGGGCTCGACAGCGTAGACGCCGTCGGGCTTCGCGAGCACCAGCTGCCGCACGCCCGCCGCCTCGATGATCGACGGCGGCACGTAGCCCTGCTCCGGCGCCTTGCCCGTCCGCCACAGCTCGCGGCCGGTGGCGAGGTCGAAGGCGGCGGCGTGGGCCACGGCGGTGCCGACCACGCACACGAGCCGGTCGCCGTCCACGAGCGGGTGGCTGGCCCAGCCCCAGAGGGCCGCCTTCGTGGCGTAGTCTTTCTTCAGGTCGCGGGCCCAGACGACCCCGCCCGTGGCCGTGTCCAGGCAGAACAGGTCGCCCTCGGCGCCGAGCGTGTAGACGCGGTCACCGTGGACCGTCGGCGTGCATCGCGGGCCGGCGGGATAGGCGATCGTGTAGGTGACCGGATACTCGTGCTTCCAGAGCACGCGGCCGGTCGCCTCGTCGAGGCACAGCACCCGCTCCTTGCCGGTGGAGGTCTTGCGCTCGAAGTTCGCGACCTTCACGTTGGCGTCGGTGACGTAGTCGGTGACGAACACGCGGCCGCCGGCGACCGCCGCCCCCGCGTAGCCGCCCGCCACCGGCGTCCGCCACACCACCGCCGGGCCGGCCACGGGAAACGCCGCGACCACGCCCTCCTCCCGCCACACGTTGTCGCGCCGTGGTCCCATCCACTGCGGCCAGTCGTCGGCCCGGGCGGCGGCGGGCAGGGCACTGGAGATGGTGATGAGCAGCGCAGTCGGCAGGGAGCGGATCGGTCGCATCGGGGAGGCTCCTCGGACGTTGGCGGACGTGCTGCGGTCGAGCAGACTGTGGAACAAGTCTGCCCGAGCAGGATGTGGTGAATGCCGACCGGGGACACCCTCGGCGGCACCACCGGTCGGACAAGTGGACGAAGGCCACGGAGGGCTTTGTCCACGTACAGCTAGCGTATCCGCTCGCGGCGTTTCCGACACCGACGCATGCATGCGGGATCCGGCGGTGGCTCACGTGCCGCGGGTGTCACCGAACCAGGCGATGTGGTGCCGGGGCGCGAGATGGAAGCCGCGGCGCCGCGCCTCGGGCTCGAGCCAGGCGGCCGTGGCCGCCAGCCGCCTGGGGTCGCGGCCTTCGGGCATGAGAAACACGGCGTCAGGGTCGACCGTCGCGCCCTTGCCGGCGAGGTCGTCGAGCCAGCTGCACGCCTCGGCGAGGTCGGCCGGCGACCCGATCACGAACTTCAGTTGGTGCGGTGCCTGCATGAGCGCGATGAGCACGTCGTCACGCCGCCGCGCCGCTTCGTGACGGGCCGACCAGTTGCCGGCCGTGGCCGCCGGCGGTGTGGACGAGGCCAGCTTGGGGCTGATCGAGAGGAAGTCGGCGATCGCTGCCGGCGCGGCGGCCGGCAGCAGGCTGCCCGCCGTCTCGATCGTGACGTGCATGCCCGCGGCCCGCAGCTGCCGGCAGAGCTCGGGCACGTCGGGCAGTAGCAGCGGCTCGCCGCCGGTCACGACGGCGTGCCGCGGGGCGAGGGCGGTGACGGCGGCCCGCACGTCGGCCACCGTCCGCTCGGTGCCCGTGGGCTCCCACGACGTGAACGGGGTGTCGCACCATGAGCACCGCAGGTTGCAGCCGCTGGTGCGCACGAACGTGCTCGGTGTGCCGGCGTAGCGGCCTTCGCCCTGCAGCGACGCATAGATCTCGGCGATGCGCATGGCTCGTGTCCTCGCCTCACGCCCAGCGGGCGGGATCGATCCGGGGATCGGCGGCGCCGGCGGCCGCGAAGCCCGCGGCTCGCAGCAGGCACGAGTCGCAGCCGCCGCACGGGGCGCCGGTGCCGGCCGGGTCGTAGCAACTGGTCGTCAGCCCGTAGTCGAGGCCGAGCCCCAGCCCCATGCGGATGATCTCGGCCTTGGTGAGCGTTTGCAGCGGCGCGAGGATCCGCGTCGGACGTCCCTCCACGCCCGCCTTTGTGGCCAGCGCCGCGACCGCCTCGAACGCGGCCACGAACTCGGGCCGGCAGTCGGGATAGCCGCTGTAGTCGATGGCGTTGACGCCGAGCACGATCGCTTCGGCGGCCCGCGTCTCCGCCATGGCCAGGGCGAGCGCCAGGAAGACGGTGTTGCGGGCGGGCACGTAGGTCGCCGGGATGCCCGCGGCGATGGCGGCTTCGTCGCGGCCCTTGGGCACCGGGATCGCGGCGTCGACCAGCGCGCTGCCGCCGAAGGCGGCGAGGTCGATCGGGAGCACGACGTGGTCGGTGATGCCGAGGGCGTGGGCCACCGCCCGGGCGGCATCGAGCTCCACGCGGTGCCGCTGGCCGTAGTCGATGGACAGCGCGGCGAGCCGGAAGCCCGCCTGGGCCGCCCAGGCCGCGGTGGTGGCGGAATCGAGGCCCCCGGAGAGGAGGACGACCGCGGAGCGGGCGGCGGAGGGTTTCGCGGCGGCGTCGTTCATGGCACACTCTCCTCCATCATGATCACACACACGCCGCCATCCCGCGACCAGTTGGAAACGTTTGCGAATCAGTTTCCGGGCCGCGACTACACGATCGAGCACATCTGCCCGGAGTTCACGAGCATGTGCCCGAAGACCGGCCAGCCCGACTTCGGCACGCTCACCTTCCGCTACGTCCCCGACAGGCTGTGCGTGGAGCTCAAGAGCCTGAAATTGTACCTGCAGGCTTTCCGCAACGAAGGCATCTTCTACGAGAACGTCACCAACCGCATCCTCGACGACCTCGTGGCGGTCCTCCAGCCGCGGCGGCTGACGCTGCTCGCCGAGTTCACGCCCCGTGGCGGCATCCGCTCACGGATCGTCGTCTCCCACCCCGCCGCCGACCATGTGGCTGGCTTTTAGAGACTTCGCACTCAACTGCGACGCGTTGGGATTGGTCGGGGTTGCCCATGCCCCATCGCCGGACGTTCGCTCCGGCCCTGCACGCCACCAGCGATGCGGCTACAATTTCGTTTCCCACACACGACGCCAGGAACCTCCTCCCATGCCGCAGCCGCACGTCCTGCTCTCCGCCCTCGCCGACGAGGCCGCCTTTCACCTCACCGCCGTGGAGCAGTTCTCGGCGCTAGCGGCGCTCGGGCTGGAGTATTACAGCCTGCGGAACATCGACGTGGGCAAGGGCGTGAAGAACGTCATGAAGCTCACGATCGGGGAGATCCAGAAGATCCGCCATCTGGAGGACGAGTACGGCCTCAACGTCGCCTCGATCGCCGCACCGATCGGCAAGGTGAAGCTGCTTGACAAGGCCGACGGCACGAAAAACGCCTACGTGCCGTTCAAGCAGTACCTCGCCAAGGATGTCGCCAAAGCCTGCGAGCTGGCCCACGCCTTCGAAACGAAGCTGATTCGCGGTTTCTCCTTCTATCCGCCGAAGGACGACCGTCCCGAGGACCACCTCGAGCAGGCCGTGGACCAGCTTGGCCGGATCGCCGAGGCCTGCCACCGCTCCGATCTGACCTTCGGCCTGGAGGTGGAGCCCAACCTCGTGGGTCGCTCCGGAAAGCTGGTCGCCGAGATCCATCGCCGGGTCAACCATCCGGCGCTCATGCTCGTGTTCGACGCCGCCAACCTCCTCTCCCAGGGCTATTCGACGGCGGAGGTGTGGCGGGAGTGGGAGGCCATGAAGCCGGGGCTCGGCTGGGTGCACATCAAGGATTACCAACGGGCCAAAAACGTCCGGCGGGGTGGTCATGTCGAGGAGGACAAACTCGCCAACTTCGTGCCGGTCGACCGGGGCTCGGCCGGCCATGAGCGGATCCTGGCCGACCTGCGGGGCATGCTGCCGGCGCTGACGAAGAAGCTCGCGCGGCGCGGGATTCCGGGCGTGTTTCTCGATCTCGAGCCGCACGTCCGCGGTGGCGGCCAGTTCGGCGGCACGAGCGGGCCGGACGGCATGGGCATCGCGCTCCGCGGGCTGTGCGGCGTGCTCGACAAGGCGAAACTGGACTACCACCTCCGCGACTTCGACGACCTCCTCGCCGCCCGCGGCACGCTGTAGCCGCAACGACCATACGCTCGTATCGACCAAAAGCATCATGAACGACGCGTGCGTTCAGCTTTGTAGTCGAAGGCGGAATCCCACTCGAGTTTGCCGAGCAACTCCGCCACCCGCCGCTGCTCCCGCCGGGCAATGAACTCGCTCAGGGCCTTCGTCACGGCCGCCTTCTTCGTGCGTTCACCACTGACTTGAAAGGCCCGCTTCAAGAGATCTCGATCAAGAAGGGAAGAGGACGGGCATAATTCTTGCGGGATCGTTCTTCACGGCCTCTGGCCTGTTTCGATGGTCACACGCGGGGGATTTCGAACCCCTTGCGCGGCGTGCGGGCCGCGAACGACGCCGCCTGTTCGTCGCCGACGATCCGCTCCGTGGCCGGATCCCACGCGATCGTGCGGCCGAGTCGCGCGGCGATCGCGGCCAGGTGGCAGGTGTTCATCGCGACGACGTGGCTGAACACGTCCGACACCGGCAGGCCTCCCTCGCGGATACAACGGAAGAAGTTCTGCTTGTGCTCCTCCGGCGGCTTCCCCTTGAAGAGCGCGCGGGCGTCGTCATCGGTGAACCGGCCCTCGTCCCAGGCCTCGTCGATCGGCGTGCCGGCGATCCGTTTGCGGCTGACGAAGATGCTGCCCTTGGTTCCGGTGAACGTGATGCCGTTTTCACCGCGGCTGGTGATCACCATCTCGACGCCGCTGGCGAAGCGACACTTCACGCCGAATTCATAGGCGGTGTTGTACCAGTCGTCGAGCGTCGGATAGCCGTTCTTGAACGGAACCGGGTGACGGGCGTCGACGCCGTCGATCGACACGGGACCCTTGCCGCGGGCGTCCTCACGCAGTGCCCACTGGGCGATGTCGACGTGGTGCGCTCCCCAGTCGGTGAACTTGCCGCCGGAGTATTCGTACCACCAGCGATATTGGTGGAAGCGATGGAGGCGGTAGGAGACGGACGGCGCCTGGCCCTGCCACATGTCCCAGTCGAGGCTCTTCGGCACATCCTCCACCGGGAAGGAGCCGCCGAGTTGGCCGCCGTCGAGGGCGACCGTGACCTGGCGAATGTCGCCGAGCAGGCCCTTGTGGACCATGTTGACGGCACGGAGGAACAGGTTTCGATCGCTCCGCTGCTGCGTGCCGATGAAGAACTGTTGCCGGGGATACTTCTCGGCGGCAGCGCGGGCGAGCTGATTCTCCTCGAGCGTCAGCGACAGGGGCTTCTCGCAAAAGACGTGCTTGCCGGCCTGCAGCGCCTCGATCGCAATCTTCACGTGCCACGGATCATGGGTGGCGATGCTCACCACGTCGATGTCGGGTCGCTCCAGCATCTTTCGGTAGTCGCGGTAGGCGTCGGCTTTGCCGGCGCCGACGCGAACGTCGTGCCGGGCCCGATCGAGGTTTTTTGCGTCCACGTCGCAGACGGCGACGATGTCGCCGAACTCGGCAAGCCCGCGAGCGTCGTGCATGCCCATCCAACCCATGCCGACGCAGCCGATGGCGGGGCGGTCGTTGGGCGACTCGTTGGCGAACCCACGGCTCTTTTCGGCGACGAAGGGCACGAAGCCGCCGGCGGTCGCCGCCGCAGCCGTGCCCCCCAGGGTGGTTCCCATGAATCGCCGTCGCGACGACCGCCTTGAATCCGTCATGTCCACCTCCTCTGGTTCGGATAGGGAATGGCAAATGCTCGGCAGTGTAGCCTGCTGTCCGCCCGGCAGCGACCAGCGGCCGAACGCATTCGGGTTCCCTACGCCCTGCCTGCCCGCGCCTGGGCTGCACGCCGCAGGGCCAACGACGAGCCGCTCGTCAAGAATGAGTTTCGCCGTGGACAGCCGCGAGTTTCGCTTCGATGGCGAGATTCGTGGCCATGCGAAACTCCGTGTCTGGCATCTTGCACGCGATACCTTCCGGAGCCCATCGTCGGGCGATACGCTGACGGGACCATGAGTGACGCCACCGAGCCGGGCAGTTATTTCGTCGCCAACTATCCGCCGTTCCCGCGGTGGCATGCGGACGCCGTGCCGGCGGTGCAGGCCGCCTTCGACGCCGCCCCCACCGCGGGCCCGCTCGGGCTCTACCTGCACGTGCCCTTCTGCCGGAAGCGGTGCAAGTTCTGCTACTTCCGCGTCTACACCGATGTCGCAGCCGCCGACGTGGAGCGGTACTCGCAGGCCCTGGCCGGCGAGGCGGCCCTCGTGGCGGCCAGCCGCGCGATCGCCGGCCGACCGCTCAAGTACGTCTACTTCGGCGGCGGCACGCCGTCGTTTCTGTCCGTCAAGCAGCTCGAGCGGCTGGTCGCCGGGCTGCACGAGAGCTTCGGCTGGGACGCCGCCGAGGAGGTGACGTTCGAGTGCGAGCCCGGCACGCTCTCGGAGCCGAAGGTGCGGGCGCTCAAGGCGCTGGGCATGACGCGGATCTCGCTCGGCGTCGAGAACTTCGACGATCGGATCCTCGAGGCCAACGGCCGGGCCCACCTCTCCGCCGAGATCCTCCGCGCCTGGGAATGGATCCAGGCGGCCGGCTTCCCGAGCACGAACGTGGACCTGATCGCGGGCATGGTCGGTGAGACGTTCGCGTCGTGGCAGCGGACGGTCGAGCAGACGCTCGCCCTCGGCGCTGACAGCGTGACGATCTACCAGATGGAGCTCCCCTTCAACACGGTGTTCGTCAAGGATGCGAAGGACGGCGGCGGTGATGTGCCCGTCGCCGACTGGCCCACGAAGCGGGCCTGGGTGGCGTGGGCGTTCGAGCGGTTCGAGGCCGCCGGCTACGTCGTCTCCAGCGGCTACACGCTCGTCCGCGATCCGCAGCGCGTGCAGTTCCGCTATCGCGACATGCTCTGGGAGGGCAGCGACCTGGCCGCGCTCGGCGTCGCCAGTTTCGGCCACCTCTCCGGCATCCACTATCAGAACGCCACGCACTGGGACGATTACCTGGGAGAAGTGGAGGCCGGACGGCTGCCGATCCGCCGCGGCCTCGTGCCCACGCCCCGCGAACTGCTGATCCGCGAGACCGTGCTCGGGCTCAAGAAGGGGCGGCTCGACGTGGAGCGACTGTGGCGGAAGTTCGGCGTCGATCCGCGGGTCGAGTGGGCCGACCAGTGGCGGGCGCTCGAGGCCGCCGGGCACCTGGCGGCCCGGGAGCCCGAGCCGGTGCTGTCCCGCGGCGGCCTGCTCCAGGTGGATTCGCTCCTGCCAGCATTTTTCGAGCCTGCGGCCAACGGGGGTTAGCCAAAGGTCGGGGGGGCGGTTCTAGAATCAGCGGATCATGTCCTCCAAAGGCTATCGCGTGAATCCCTCCCCGGCCCTCGAGCGCCCTGCACCCCCAGCCTCCCCCGCCCCGCTCGCCTGCCCGGCGTCGCGGCAGCTCCGCGACCGCTTGCGGGCCATGGCGAGCGACCTGGTGGCCCGGTGGCGGGCCGACGGCATGCCGGCGGCTGCCCGCACGGCGGCCGGGCTCCGCAGCCAGGCGGAAGCCCTCGTCGCCCGCGCGGGAGGCACGGGCGACCTCGTCGGCTGGACGATGGTCACGATCGTCTCCGAGTATTGGCGGGAGCGGATCTCCGCGGGCCCGACGGGCCGGCGATTGTTGCTGCTGCCCGACTGTCCGTGTGCGGCTGGCAGCAGTGCGGACGAAGCGGTGCCGGCAGCGTGCGGCCCGGCCTGTGGCATCGCCACGATCTGGTCTGCGGCCCGCGACAGCGGCTGGGTGGTCCAGTCCACGTCGCAGGCCGTGGCGGCGATCGGTTCGCTGCTGACGGGGCAGTACGACGGCATCCTTGGCGTGGCGAAACTCGAGGACCTCGAAAAGGCGTTCGCAATGCTGCCGGCTTTCTCCCTGCCGGTCGCCGCGGTCCCCTATCGGCCTCACGGGCGGCCCGAGCCGGGCTGCTCGTGCGCCGACGCCGCCGCCGCGGCGGCGATCGACGTGGACTGGGTGCTCGGCCTGCTGGGGGTCGCGGGGGGATCGGTCGCGCCGATGGGCGACTACCTGCCGCTGTTGCGCGAGGCGGCCGAGATGTTCGCCCCCGACGCACTCGCGGCTCTCGGTCACCGCCTGGGCATCGACGAGGCCTTGCCGGCGCCGGCGGCGTCCCAGGGTCTCACGCCGCTCGCGGCCACCGCCGCCATGGGGTCGGATTTTCTTTCCCGGGGTGGAAAATTCCTCCGGCCGTTCATCACCCTGGCCGCCTACGACGCCGTGCGGGCCGACCTCGCCGGCGGTCGGCACGGCGTGCGGGAGACGACCGGCTACGCCGCCGACACGGCGGTCGTCCGCGATTCGGTGAAGGCGGCCGCCGTCGCGATCGAGGTGTTTCACAAGGCCTCGCTCGTGCACGACGACATCGAGGACGACGACGCCATGCGGTACGGCCGGCCCACGCTGCACCGGCAGCGCGGCGTGCCGGTGGCGATCAACGTGGGCGACCACCTCGTCGGCCTCGGCTATCGGATCGTCTCCGGCCTCGCCGGCGTCGATGCGACCACGGCCCGCGACGTCGTGCGGCTGCTCGCCGACGCACACGTGCGGCTCGCGCAGGGGCAGGGTGCGGAGCTGTGGTGGCGGGAGGATGGCGACAAGCAGCTCGCGCCCGAGGAGGCGCTGGCGATCTACGGCCTCAAGACGTCGCCGGCCTTCGAGGCGGCCGTCGCGATGGGCGTTCGCCTCGCGGGGGTGCTGCCGGCCGACGCGGCCGCCATCGACCGCTACGCGCTGCACGTGGGCACGGGCTTTCAGGTGCTCAACGACCTCAAAGACTGGCAGGGCGACCTGGAGAACGCCCGGCAGGCGGCGGGCGACCTGCTCGGTGGCAGGCCAACCGTCATGTGGGCCCTGGCGCTGGAGCGGTTGTCGGCGGAGGATGTGGCCACGCTCCGGGCTTTGGCCGCACGGGCCGGCACCGCCCCGGAGGCCGCGGCCGAGATCATCGCCGCCGCCCGCGACCTCTATATGCGAGCCGACGTGTTCACGCGGGCCGCGGCGATCGTGCGCGACCAACGGGCGCGGGCGGCCGCGGCCGTCGCCGGCTGCAAACTGCCCCGGCTGCGGGAGGTGCTGGAGTTTCTCCTCGACCTCGCCGTGCCCGAAGCGGCCTTTGAAGAGGGTTGTCCGTGCGCCGGGGGGGGCCCCCGCCACACTGCCGGACGTTTCGCATGATGCACTCCGCTGCCTCTCCTGCCGTCGCCCGAGCCCTCGATCTGGTGCGGGCCATGCACGGCGATCCGGCGGCGTTCGGCCGAATCCGCGAGGTGGTGGCGGATGCCGTCCCCGACGTGCCCCGTCGGCTGCTCGATCACCGCAGCCACATGACGGTGGCGATGGAGCGGTTTCACGGCGCGCCCGTCGCGCTGCGGGTCGTTGCCGAACGGCCGGTTGCCACGAATGAGCCCGGCGAACGCTACGCCCGCGAGATTCTTCTCGTCCGTGGCGACGGCGCGGTCGTCCAGCACGGAATCGTGCAGATCGATTTCGACGCGGTTCCGAAAGCGACGGCAGACGCGATTCGCGCGAGACGCGCGCCCCTCGGCCGGATCCTGATCGACGCGGGCCTGTTGTGTGAGGTGCAGGACGTGCGGCTGCTCGAGATTTCGGCGGGGCCGCACCTGGCGAAACTGTTTGGCTGCGCGGCCGGTGCGCTGGTGTACGGCCGTGTCGCCGCGATCTGCGTCGCCGGCGTCGCGGCCGTGGAGCTGCTCGAGATCGTCGCGCCGACGCCGGTGATGTCGGCTCGGTAACGCCGGCGGGCTGGGCCGGTGCCGGGGGCGAGGATTTTTTCGGGACTTCTCCCAAAACCTTGTGGGTCAGGGATTTGCGCCGTCTGGGGCGATATTGACTCGTCGCGAAAGCTACCTGTAGAGTTGGGACGTCTGGCAAGGATGGCATGCAGGGAAGCGGTTGAAGGAAGCGGAGTCCTTTCCCCCTCTTTCCCCGGCCTGCGTCATTGCGAGACCGGATACCCGGACGATCCGGGGCATTCGGAGAGTTGCGTCGGCATGGAATGCGACGTAGATGGCGACCGTTGTGGCGACGGCGTCAGGGACCGCTGCAAGGAGGCCTAGGCGTTCGGGGTCGAATCGTTCGCGAAGAATCCCGGACTGCCGTTTTTGACTAGCTGCACCACGGCTAGGGAGAGGGTGGTAAAGCAGATGCAGAAGACCGTTTACACGACCGGCGAAGCCGCCAAGATTTGCAAGGTGAGCCAGCAGACGATCATTCGCTGCTTCGACTCGGGGCAATTGAAGGGGTTCCGCGTGCCGGGCAGCCGGTTTCGGCGGATTCCACGAGATCAGCTGTTCCTGTTCATGCGGGACAACGGGATTCCAACCGACGCGCTGGAAAGCGGCCGGCGGAAGATTCTCGTCGTGGACGACGACCAGGACCTCGTCGAGCTGATCACCGACGTGCTCGAGCGGGACGGCCGCTTCGAGACGCGGAGCGTGAACAACGGCTTCGACGCCGGCATGATGGTCAAGGACTACCGTCCTGACCTGATCGTGCTCGACGTCATGCTGCCGGACATCAATGGCAAGGAAGTCTGCCAGCGGGTGCGCAGCGACTCGACCATGGACGAGGTGCGGATCATCTGCATCTCCGGCATGTGCGAGCCCGACAAGATCGAGGACCTGAAGGCGTCCGGTGCCAACGAGTTCCTCCAAAAGCCCTTCGAGGCCGAGGTGCTCGTCGATCGAATCTGCAGCCTGCTCGACATCGAGTCGGGTGTCGCCGGCTCGTGAGCCGGAGGCCCGCATCAGCATTGTTTTTCGGGGGCCGCCCGCATCCATTCGGGTGCGGGCGGCCGCTGGCTTGAGGCCGCCGTCCTGCCGTGCGCGTTTTGATGTTGCGCGTTCCCCAGTCTTGCTCTCAGCTTGACACGCGCGAACGGCACAAGAAGCCCCCGGCGGAAGCCGGGGAGGAAGGTTCACGCGAACTGCGGCATCGTGCCGCAGTTCGCTTGGCGGGCCTCCGCCCGCTCATAGTCAACCCGGCCCTCCGGGCCTGGAGTTCCCACAAGAAGCCCCCGGCAGAAGCCGGGGGACTCCGGGTCGCATGCCTTCCCAGGTGCCATGCAATGTGGGTTTGAGCCGCGAAATTGCGTGCCGTCATCTGGCATGGACGGCGGGGTGGTTTTCATGCCCGGAGTCCCCGGGTTTCCACCCGGGGCTTCTTGGACGGGCGCCGAGACCGATTTCCAATTCAAAGGATCTGCAACACAACGTTCGCAAGCGGATTGCTGCAGCGGCGACGCCCTGCCGAGCCACTCCGCGCAACATCAAAACGTGCGCAACCAGCCTGCGGTTCGCTATGCTCCATGCCCATGACAGGGGCCATGCGTCACGCCTTCGACCGACTGGCTTTTTTGGGGCGCCCGATCATGAATGACCCGCAGTTCGAGGCCGCGGTCGCAGAGGCCAGGCTGGAAGCGCTGCGCGAGTTCGCCTACGGTGCCGGCCACGAGATCAACAATCCGCTGGCCAATATCGCGGCCCGAGCCCAGGCGCTGCTCGTGGACGAACAGGATCCCGAACGCCGCCGCCGGCTCTCCACGATCGTCGATCAGGCGTTTCGGGCCCGGGATATGATCGGTGGTCTGATGCTCTTCGCCCGCCCGCCGAGGCCACAGCCGGCGGCGGTCCCGCTTGGCGACATTGTGCGGAGTGTGCTCGACCCGCTGCGGGGGCTGGCCGCCGCCCGCGGGCTGCGGCTGGAGTATGCCCCGCCCCCCATGCCGCTGGCGCTGCACGTCGATGCCGGCCAGTTGGCCGAGGCGCTGCGGGCGCTGGTGCAGAATGCCATCGAGGCCGTGGACGACGGCGGGCATGTCACGGTCAGCGGCCGCGAGGCGGGGGGGATGGTCGAGATCGAAGTGGCCGACGACGGCCGCGGCATGGATGCCGCCACCCTGCGGCGGGCGTTCGACCCGTTCTTCAGCGGCCGCGAAGCCGGCCGTGGCATCGGCCTCGGGTTGCCCAAGGCCTGGCGGCTCGTCGAACTCAACGGGGGCACGGTCGCCATCGACTCCCGGCCGGGCGGTGGCACCAGAGTGACGGTCGCCGTACCGATGGCGAGCGGGGAGCGTTTCAGCGGGGCGTCGAGCGGCCGTTAAAGGCAGCCCATTTTCCCTGGTGTGTTGTCCAGCATCCCGTGGCAGCCTGAAGTGCCCGCTTGGTGTGGGTCTTCCCTGCCGTCCGGCCTTGTCGCTGTTCGCGACGTTCTCTATCCTCCCGGGAACTTTCCGGTTCGAGGGCGATGGATCGCCCGTTTCGCTCGCAGCAAGGATGTCGGCATGAGTTTCACCGGATCGAGTTCCGCGTGCGCCGCAGAGGCTGGAGTCGTGGAGCGGCGACCGGCCGCGATGCATGGTCGTGGATCTCACTCCATCAAGCACGCGGTTCCACGCGACAGCGGCGGGGAGACCGAGATGCGGTTCGCCAAGGAGACGGCGGGCCGGGTCGCGGCCTGGCTCCAAGCCCGCCAGGCAGCTGACGGCCACTGGCGCGGCCCCCTCGAAGGGGACACGATCCTGGAGAGCGAGTTCATTCTCATTCTCGCCTGGGCAGGCCGGCTCGACCGGCCCGACGTCCCCGGCGCGGCCCGCCGCATCCTGCGGCTGCAGCTTCCCGAGGGAGGCTGGGCGATCCACCCGGGCGGCCCAGTCGATGTCAGCGCCAGCGTCAAGGCATATCTCGCCCTGAAGCTCACCGGCCATGATCCCCGGTCGCCGGCCCTTGTCCGGGCCCGCGAGGCGATCGCCGCCGCCGGCGGTCCCTGGGCGGTCAACAGCTTCACGAAGTTCTACCTGGCGCTGCTCGGCCAGATGCCTTACTCCGCCTGCCCGGCGGTGCCGCCCGAGGCCCTTCAAGCCGCTGCGCCGCGTCCCGGCCGACTGCGGCATCGCCGAGCTGTTCGGTGAGCGGGATCGCCACGGGGGTCCGCCCCCGGCCGATCGCAGCTTCTGGTCCCGATTCTTCCGCGGCACCGACCGGTTCATGAAGGCTTGCGAGGCGGTCGGCTTCATGCCGCTGCGGGCGCGGGCGATCCAGGCCTGCCGCCGCTGGATGCTGGAGCGGTTCGACGGCAGCGACGGCCTCGGCGCCATCTTCCCGCCGATCGTGTGGAGCATCGTCGCCCTGCGGGCCATGGGCTGCGCCGAGGATGCCCCGGAACTGAAGGAGTGCTGGCGGCAGCTCGACGCCCTCGTCGAGTTCGAGGCCGACGGCACGACCCGGCTGGAGCCATGCCGTTCGCCCGTCTGGGACACGGCGATCACGCTCATCGGCCTCGTCGAGGCGGGTGCGGCCGGCGATCGCACCGTCGATGCCGACGCCCTCGCCCGGGCCGTGGACTGGCTGCTCGACAACGAGATCCGCGCTACGGGCGACTGGGCCCGGCGCACGCGGGCGGAGCCCTCGGGCTGGTGCTTCGAATACGCCAACCGCTTTTACCCCGACGTCGATGACACCGCGATGGTGGTCATCGCCCTGGCGACGTGGCGGGCGGCGGTTCGCCCCGCGCAGGCTCGGGCCGCGGCGGCGCGGACCGCGCGGGTCGACGCCGCGATCGGCCGCGCCGTGGCCTGGCTGGAGGCGATGCAGAACACCGACGGTGGCTGGGGAGCGTTCGACCGCGACAACGACTGCGAGCTGCTCTGCAAGGTGCCGTTCGCCGACCACAACGCGATGATCGATCCGAGTTCGCCCGATCTGGCTGGCCGGGTGCTCGAGGCCTTCGGAAAGACCGGCATGCGGCGCGGTCACCCGGCCGTCGAGCGGGCGATCGTCTACCTGGAGAAGACCCAGGAGGCCGACGGTTCATGGTACGGCCGCTGGGGCGTGAACTACATCTACGGCACCTGGCAGGCACTGCAAGGATTGCAGGCGGTGGGCATGGCCCCGGCCGAACCGCTCGTCGCACGGGCCGCCGACTGGCTCGAGGCCCATCAGCAG
This sequence comes from Planctomycetaceae bacterium, assembly GCA_021300535.1. Taxonomy (GTDB): domain Bacteria; phylum Planctomycetota; class Planctomycetia; order Pirellulales; family UBA1268; genus QWPN01. The sequence goes on from JAJTED010000041.1 coordinate 23,827, forward strand.
CCTGATGGTGGCTGGGGCGAGTCGCCCGACAGCTACGCCGATCGGGCGCTCGCGGGGGTCGGGCCGGTCACCGCCTCGCAGACGGCATGGGCCGTGGCCGGCCTGGTGGCCGCGGGCCGCGGCGAGTCGCCGGCGGTCCACGCCGGTGTCCGCTGGCTGGTGCAGCGGCAGGATGCCGACGGCACCTGGGAGCAGGAGGAGTTCACGGGCACCGGGTTCCCGCAGGTGTTCTACCTGAAATACCACTGGTATCCGATCTACTTCCCTCTGATCGCGCTGGTGCGGGCGGCCCGTCAGGCGGCCGGCCGGCGGATGGAGCGTGTCGCATGAGCGTGCCTGTCGGACAGATGCTGGCGGTGCTGCGGCATGTGGCCATCCAGCGGCTGCGGGGCAACGACCGCTATCCGCTCGTGCTCATGCTGGAGCCGCTGTTTCGCTGCAATCTCGCCTGTGGCGGCTGCGGCAAGATCCAGCACCCCACCGAGATCCTCCGGTCGCACCTCACTCCGGAGCAATGCTTTCAGGCGGTGGACGAGTGCGGCGCCCCGATTGTCTCGATCCCCGGCGGCGAGCCGCTGCTCCATCCGCAGATCGAGCAGATCGTGGCGGGCATCGTGGCCCGGAAAAAGTATCTCTACCTCTGCACCAACGCCCTCAGGCTCGAGGAGATGCTGCCGCACTTCGAGCCCTCCCCCTACCTCGCCTTCTCCGTGCACCTCGACGGGCCTCGCGAGGAGCACGACCACGCCGTCTGCCGGGAGGGCGTGTACGACGCCGCGGTGGCGGCGATCAAGGCCGCCCGGCGGGCCGGATTCCGCGTGACGACCAACTCCACGCTGTTCACCGACGCCGATCCCGACCGCTACCGGAAGTTCTTCGACGACGTGATGACCCTCGGCGTCGAGGGGATGATGATCTCGCCGGGCTATTCCTATTCGAAGGCGCCCGACCAGGATCATTTTCTCCCGCGGCAACGCAGCCAGTCGCTCTTCCGCCGCATGCTCGATGGGGCGCCGCGGCGTTGGAAGTTCAACCAGTCGCCCGTGTTCCTCGAGTTCCTCAAGGGAGCGTGGGAGCTGGAGTGCCGGCCGTGGGGCACGCCCACCTACAACCTCTTCGGCTGGCAGCGGCCCTGCTACCTGCTCGACGAGGGCTATACCAAGACCTTCCGCGAACTGATGGAGGAGACCGACTGGGACCGCTACGGCCGGGCCAGCGGGAATCCCAAGTGCCGCGACTGCATGGTCCACTGCGGCTACGAGCCGGCGGCGGTCGAGGCGACGTTCGGATCGCTCGGCGGGCTGCTCGCCACGGCGCGGCTGATGATCTTCGGCCCGCCGCGGGCCAAGCCCGCCGATCTGCGGCCCCTGCCCGCCCCCGCCCCGCGGCTTCAGCCCAACGGCCTGCCCGCCCTGCCGGTCCTCGACCACGTGGCGTGAACCGGCTCACAGCCTGCGTTCACGGACCATGCGGGCGGCGTCGATGGCGGCGCCGCGGGCGCCGGCCGTGTCGCCCGACGGCATGACGTGGATCGGCAGGTCGGCCTGCTCCTCCCGTTGCGTCGGCATGCCGGCGCGGATCTCGGCGATGAACCAGCGGCGGAAGGCCTCGTCGGTCTCCACCGCCCCGCCCCCCACGATCAGCGCGTCGGGATCGAAGATGTTGATCATCTCATCGAAGAACAGGCCGAGCGCCCGGGCCTGAACGCTGAAGATCGCCCGACAGAGTTCGTCGCCCCGCTCGGCGAGGCCGCGGACGCGTTTCGCGGCCGTGGCCATGTCGGCTTCCGCCGCGAGCGGATGGCCCGGATGCCGGGCGAGGAAGTGCGGCAGGAGCGACTGCCGGATCGCCGTCAGCGAGCAGAGCGATTCCAGGTCACCCGTCCGCCCGCAGTTGCACCGCGGCACGAGGCCCTCGACGCCGGAGATTGTCGTCCAGGGGATGAGCACGTGCCCCAGCTCGCCGCCGAACCCGTTGCGGCCCGTGACCACACGGCCGCCAGTGATCACGCCGCCGCCGAGGCCCGTGCCGATGATCGCGGAGACGCTCGTGGCCTCGTTCTCGGAGCCGAAGATCGCGACGTGGCCCCACAGGGCGGCGGCATTGCCGTCGTTGAGGTAGCTGACCGGCAGGCCGAGCCGCCGCTCGAGCCCCGCCCGCATGTCGAAGCCGGCCCACTCCGGATGCACGAAGTTCGTCGAGCCGCGGCGGCTCAAGACGCCCGCGGCGCTCGCCGGCCCGGGCGTGTCGAGGCCGACGGCCACGAGCTTCTCGCTGGGCAGGCCCGCCCGCTCGGCCGCCGCCCGCAGGCCGTCCTCGATCTGTGTCAGGCACACGTCCGGTCCCTCGACACTGCGGGCCGGATGCTCGCACAGGCCGTCGATGAGGAACTGGCCGCGCTCGTCGAGAAACGTGTAGTTGATCGCGGTGCCGCCAAGATCGATGCCGGCGACGACTTTTTCAGCGGGTGACACGGGGCAGTCCTTTCCGGGATCGGGAGCGGTTCAGCGGTGAGCCGTGGAGCCCAAGCCGGCTCGGGGCCGGCAGGAGTTGCGTCGCTGGCGGCCGCACGCCACGCTCCGCATCCTCACGCCGATCCCCTCGCCTGCCTCTACGGAATCAAACGAGCGTCCTGGTGCGAGGGGCTTTCGAGGAGGCAAGCCTGTCGAATCGTCTGGCTTCGGAAGCGAGTGGAGGCATGCATGCCGGTCATCCGCCCGCCGCCGCGGCGAGGCCGCGCTTGATGCGGGCGGTGATCGACCGCAGACCGCGGGCGCGGAGGATGCCCAGCACCTCGGCCAGCCCGAGCCGCTCGAGCAGGTCCTCGGGGATGGCGGCCGCCTCCGTCGCCGGCTGACCGTTCACGGCCGCGGCGACGATGGCGACGAATCCCTTGACGGTGGGCGCCTCGGGGGCGACCTCGGCCACGACGTGCGCCCTGCCCTGCTCCACCTCCGTCCACAGGAACACGGGCGTCTGGCACTCGTGCACCCGCCGATCCTCGGACGCCTTGCGGGCCTCGTACGCGGCGGACAGCGGCGGCAGGCCGTTGGCGTAGTCCACCAGCAACTCGAGCTTTTCTCGGCCGTCGAGGTCGGAAAACTCGGCGACGATCTCGTCGACCCTCTCGCGAACGCCCATGGTGCTTTAGGCGTGGGCGGTGGTCGCCGGCGTGGCGGCCATGCCCCCCGGCTCGGCACCCTTGGCGATCGGCACGCGGACGGCATTGCCCCACTCGAGCCAGGAGCCGTCGTAGTTCTTCACGTTGCCGAAGCCGAGCAGATAGGTGAGCACGAACCACGTCAGGCTCGACCGCTCGCCGATGCGGCAGTAGGCGATCGTGGGCGACCGCCGCTTCATCTTCAGTTCCTTGACGTAGAGCTTTTCCAGCTCCTTGGCGGTCTTGAACGTGCCGTCCTCGTGGCAGTTCATCGGCCAGGGCACGTTGAGGGCACCGGGAATGTGGCCGCCACGGACGGCGCCTTCGTTCGGATAGTCCGGCATGTGCATCCGCTCGCCTCGGTATTCCTCGGGGCTGCGGACGTCGAGGAGTTGCTTGCCCGCCTTGCAGTGCTTCAGCACCTCGTCGCGGAGGGCACGGATCGTGCCGTCCTGCTCCTGGGCGGTGTACGTGGCCCGCGGGTACGAGACCCGGTCGCTCGACCAGGCCCGGCCGTCGAGTTCCCACCGCTTCCGGCCGCCGTTCATGATCCGGCAGTCCTTGTGGCCGTAGAGCTTGAAGACCCAGAAGGCGTAGCAGGCCCACCAGTTGTTCTTGTCGCCGTAGAACACCACGGTGGTGTCGTTGGAGATGCCCCGCTCGGCGCACAGCCGCTCGAAGGCCGAGCGGTCGATGTAGTCACGGACGACCTGGCACTGCAGGTCCACGGCCCAGTCGATTTCCACCGCGCCCGGGATGTGGCCCTGCGTGTAGAGGGCCCGGTCCTCGTCGGATTCCACGATCCGCACGGCGGGGTCGGAGAGGTGCTCTGCCACCCAGGCGGTGGAAACCAGCACGTCGGGCTGCGCGTACTCGGGCATGGCGGAACTCCTCGCTGCGATGCAGAAAACGGCCGCTTTCCGGCCCCAATTCATCGTAGTCCATGCCGCGCGGCGCAGCAACGGCCCCTCATGGGACGACGGGGTTTTGATAGGATCGGAAGAGACAGTTCCACACGCCCCCTCCCTTCCCGCGAGCATCGCCGACCCCATGGGCCCCGCCTTCATCTTCCAGATCTCGGACCTCAACAAGAAGTTCGGCCAGCGCGAGCTGCTCAAGAACGTCAACCTCGCCTTCTATCCCGGGGCGAAGATCGGCCTCCTCGGCCGCAACGGCGCCGGCAAGAGCACGCTCATGAAGATCATGGCGGGCATCGACAAGGAGTTCGACGGCGAGGCCCGGCTCGCCGAGGGCTACACCGTCGGCTACCTGGAGCAGGAGCCGAAGCTCGACCCTGCCAAGACGGTGTTCGAGAACGTGATGGACGCGGTCGATCATTCCCGGGCCGTGCTCCGCCGGTACGAGGAGATCAACGCCCGGTTCGCCGAGCCCCTCGGCGACGACGAAATGGAGAAACTGCTCGCCGAGCAGGCCCGCGTGCAGGACGAGATCGACGCCAAGAACCTCTGGGATCTCGACCGGCAGGTGGAGATCGCCATGGACGCCATGAATCTCCCGCCCGGGGACTGGGGCGTGACCAACCTGTCGGGTGGCGAGCGACGCCGCGTCGCCCTCTGCAAGCTGCTCCTCGAAAAGCCCGACCTGCTGCTGCTCGACGAGCCCACGAACCACCTCGATGCCGAGAGCGTCAACTGGCTGGAGCGGCACCTCGCCGAGTACACGGGCACCGTCGTCGCGGTGACGCACGACCGCTACTTCCTCGACAACGTGGCCAAGTGGATCCTGGAGGTCGATCACGGCCGGGGCATCCCTTTCGAGGGCAACTATTCCGCCTGGCTCCAGCAGAAGAAGGCCCGCCTGGAATTGGAGGAGAAGCAGGCCTCCGCCCGGCAGAAGACGCTCGACAAGGAATTGGAGTGGGTGCGGATGTCGCCCAAGGCGCGGCAGGCCAAGAGCAAGGCCCGCATGGCGGCCTACGAGAAGCTCGCCGCCGAGCAGGCCGCCGTCCGCGACCAGGACATCGAGATTTTCATTCCCGCCAGCCGGCCGCTCGGCGACCAGGTGATCGACGTCGAGAACATCTCCAAGGCCTTCGGCGACAAGCTGCTGTTCGAGAACCTCTCCTTCCGCCTGCCCCCCGGCGGCATCGTGGGCATCATCGGCCCCAACGGTGCCGGCAAGACGACGCTCTTCCGCATGCTCGTGGGCGCCGAACAGCCCGACGCGGGCGCGATCAAGGTCGGATCGACCGTGGACATCGGCTACGTGGATCAAAACCGTGACGCCCTCGATCCCGAGAAGACGGTGTTCGAGGAGATCTCGGGCGGCCACGACACGATCGAGCTGGGCAAGCGCACGGTCAACGCCCGCAGCTACGTGGCCAAGTTCAACTTCATGGGTCCCGACCAGCAGAAGAAGGTGGGCACGCTCTCCGGCGGTGAGCGGAACCGGGTGCACCTGGCCAAGCTGCTCCGCGGCGGGGCCAACCTCCTGCTTCTCGACGAGCCGACCAACGATCTCGACGTCGACACGCTGCGGTCGCTGGAGGAGGGCATCACGAGCTTCGCCGGATCGGTGGTGGTGATCACCCACGATCGCTGGTTCCTCGACCGGCTGGCGACTCACATCATCGCCTTCGAAGGGGACGGCTACGTCCACGTCTGCGAGGGCAACTTCGAGGTCTACGAACGGAGCCGCAAGGAGCGGCTGGGCCTCGACGCCGACGAGCCGCACCGCTTCCGCTACAAGAAGCTCACGAAGTGACGCGGATTTCGGCCAAGCGGGTGGTCGTGCGGCATGGATGGCGGGATGGTTTTCCTGCCCGGAGTCCCCGGGTTGCCACCCGGGGCTTCTTGGGCACACACACAACACGGCACAAACCGTCCCGGGTTTCCACCCGGGGCTTCTTGGGTCAGCACGCCGCTCCCCCAAAAAGCCCCCGGCGGTAGCCGGGGGACTCCGGGTGGCATGCCTTCGCGGGAGCCATGCGCTGCTGGTTCGCAGCGGGGAATCGCGAACCCTCGTGCGGCATGGATGGCGGGATGGTTTTCCTGCCCGGAGTCCCCGGGTTGCCACCCGGGGCTTCTTGGGCGCGCGCGTCACTCCCACACGGGATACCTTGCCGCCCTGTTCCCAAAAAGCCCCCGGCGGTAGCCGGGGGACTCCGGGTGGAACACGAGCCCGCATGCCATGCCACGCGTGCCCGAACCGGCGAATCGCCTGCGGCCCCAGCTGCATGGATGGCGGGAAGGCCTTCATGCCCGGAGTCCCCGGGTTGCCACCCGGGGCTTCTTGGGCACACACACAACACGGCACAAACCGTCCCGGGTTGCCACCCGGGGCTTCTTGGGCACACGCGTCACTCCCACACGGGACACCGTGCCGCCCTGTTCCCAAAAAGCCCCCGGCGGCAGCCGGGGGACTCCGGGTGGCGCACCGTCCTGGGAGCCATTCGCTGCGGGTTCGCAGCGGGGAATCGCGAACTCTCGTGCGGCATGGATGGCGGGATGGTTTTCCTGCCCCGCTCACGCCATCGGCAGCTGGATGGCCGCCGCCGCGGCGCGGAGCTCCTTGGGCAGCGGAAAGTAGACCTCCTCCTCCCGGATCGTCCGTTCCTCGACGGTCGCCCCGAACCGCCCCTTGAGCCACGCGACACAATCCTGCACGACGCTTTCGGGGGCGCTGGCCCCGGCGGTGATCACGACCGTCTCGTCGCCGCGGAACCAGCCGGAGTCGATCTCGTCGGCGCCGTCGATGAGGTAGGCCGGGATGCCGCGCTCGCGGGCCAGTTCGGCCAGCCGCTGGCTGTTGGAACTGTTCTGGCTGCCGAGCACGAGCACGAGCTGGGCGTCCGCGGAGAGCAGCCGCACGGCCTCCTGCCGGTTCTGCGTGGCATAGCAGATGTCGTCCTTCGGCGGCCCGACGATCTGCGGGAACCGCGCCTTGAGGCGGGCGATGATCCGCGAGGCGTCGTCCACCGAGAGCGTCGTCTGCGTGAGGTAGGCGAGCTTGTCGTCCGGGCCGAACGGCAGGGCATCGACCTCCTCTGCCGTCTCCACGAGTGTGAAGGCGTCCGGCGCCTGCCCCATCGTGCCGATCACCTCGTCGTGCCCCTCGTGGCCGATGAGCATGATGTGGTAGCCCTGCTTGGCGTATTTGATCGCCTCGAGGTGCACCTTCGTGACCAGCGGGCAGGTGGCGTCGATGGCCCGCAGGCGGCGGGACTCCGCCACCCGGCGGACCTCGGGCGCCACGCCGTGGGCCGAGAACAGGAGCACGGCTTCCTCGGGCACCTCCTCGACCGTGTCCACGAACACCGCCCCCTCCCGCGTGAATCGCTCGACGACGTGCTTGTTGTGCACGATCTCGTGGAACACGTAGACCGGCTTGCCGTACAGCTTGATCGCCGTGTCGAGCGTGTCGATGGCCATGTTGACGCCCGCACAGAATCCGCGGGGGCTGGCCAGGAGGATGTTCATGGGCGATCCATGGAGGGCGGGCAGGTGGCGGACGGCGACGACACGGTATGGTAGTGGCAGCCGGTGGACCCGGCCAGATTCCCTGCGGTCGCCCGCGCATGAGCAGCGAAGCGATGAGTGCCCGTCATACCGCCGCGGCCCGCCGTGATCCGGCCGCCTGGCGGCTGGCCCCGGTGCCCGCCGGAGGCGACCTCGATGCCGCGCGGGCGTTCTGCCGGGAGGTGGCGGCCCGGCACTACGAGAACTTCACCGTCGCCACGCGGCTGGTCCCGCCGCGGCTGCGGCAGCACCTGGCGAACGTCTACGCCTTCGCCCGCTGGGCCGACGATCTCGCCGACGAGGCGGCGAGCACCGCCGCGGCGACGGCGGCGCTGACCGCATGGCGCGGCGAACTCGACGACTGTTTCGCCGGTCGGCCGCGGCATCCGGTGTGCGTGGCGCTGGCCGAGACGGTGCGGGCCACGGGCCTCGAGATCGGCCCCTTCGCCGACCTGATCGACGCCTTTCAGCAGGATCAGGTGCAGACGCGGTGCGCCGACCGCGACGCAGTGCTCGACTACTGCCGGCGGTCGGCAAATCCGGTGGGGCGAATCGTGCTGGCGCTCGAGGGCTGCCGCGAGCCGCGGCTCGTCGACATGTCCGACGCGATCTGCACGGGACTGCAGCTGGTGAACTTTTGGCAGGACATCAAGCGCGACCGGAACGCCGGCCGTGTCTACCTGCCGGCCGCCGACATGCGCCGCCACGGCGTGGTCGAGGCCGACCTCGACGCCGCACGGGCCTCCCCTGCCCTGCGGACGCTCGTCCGTGAGGAGGTGGCCTGGGCGCGGGAGTGCTTCGACCGCGGCAGTCCGCTGGCTGCCGCCGCGCCGCGGGCCCTGCGGCCGGCGATCACGATGTTTCTCGGCGGCGGCCGGGCGGTGGCGGCCGCGATCGAACGGGCCGACGGTGACACGCTGGCGCGGCGGCCGACCGTGGGCCGGGGCACGAAGTTCGCCCTGGCCGCCCGGGCCGTGTGGCAGGCTGCGGTCGTGCGGTACGGTAACCATCCATGAACGATCTGGCCGCCGATCACCGCACGTGTGCGGAAGCCCTGCGGGCTTCCGCGTCGAGCTTCGCGGCCCCGATCGCCTTGCTGCCGGCTGCGAAGCGGCGCGGCACCACCGCCCTGTATGCCTTCTGTCGGCGGGCGGACGACATCGTGGACGATGCGGCCGATCCGGCCACGGCCCGGGAGGCGCTCGCCGCCTTCGCGGGCACGGTCGCGGAGGCGGTCGACGGCGGCCACGTGGACGATCCCGTCGTGCGGGCGCTCGCCGACACGGTCCGCCGCTTCGGCGTGCCCCGCGGCTCGATCGACGCCATTCTCGACGGCGTCCGCATGGATCTCGACCGTGATCGCTACGAGACGTTCGCCGACCTGGAGGAATATTGCCGCCGCGTGGCCTCCGCGGTCGGCGTGGCGGCGATCCACATCTGGGGATTCACCGATCCGGCGGCGGTCGCCGTGGCCCACGACGTGGGCCTCGCGTTCCAACTGACGAACATCCTCCGCGACGTTCCCGAGGACCTGGCCCGGGGCCGCGTCTATCTTCCCGCCGCGGACTTTCGCGCCGCGGGCTGCACCGTGGACGATCTGATCGCGGGCCGCATCGGCGCGGGTTTCAGCCGGCTCGCGGCCCTGGAGTGCGACCGGGCGGCCGCCTGTTTCGCCCGTGGTGCCCGGCTCGATCGCATGCTCACGACCGATGGCCGGATGGCATGGCGGGCGATGTTCGGCGTCTACCGCCGCCTGTTCACGGCGGTCCGTCGGGCAGGGCCGGCGATCTTCACGGCCCGCGTTCGGCCCGGCCGTGCGCGGCTCCTCGCGGCCGCCCTGACGACGACGCTCCTGGGCCCCTTGCCTCCCTGGCGACGGAGCGGTTCATGAGCATGGCCATGCGTGATGCCGCCGTGTCCGGCGTCGATCCTGCGCGGGTGGCGATCGTCGGTGGCGGGCTGGCCGGCCTCGCCGCGGCGGCGGCCCTGGCCGAGGCCGGCATCCCGGCCGTGATCCTGGAATCGCGTCGGCACGCCGGCGGCCGGGCGGCGTCGTTCGAAGATCCCGTGTCGGGGGGCCTCGTGGACGCCTGTCAGCACGTGGCGATGGGCTGCTGCACGAACTTTCTCGATCTCTGCGTGCGGACCGGCCTGACCGCGGCGCTCCGCCGCGACCGCACGCTCTCGTTCATCGGCCCGGACGGTCGCCGGGCCGAGTGCACCCCCTCGCGGCGGCTGCCGGCGCCGCTGCATCTCGCCCCGCTCCTGCTCGGCATGCGGCACTTCACCCTGGGCGAAAAGGTCGCCCTGGCCCGCGGCATGCTCCGGCTTGCCCGGCCGGCCGCGGACGCGGAGTCGCGCACGGCGCTCGACTGGCTCCGCTCCAGCGGCCAGCCGGACGCGGTGATTCGCCTCTTCTGGCAGCCGGTGATCGAGAGCGCCCTGGGCGAGTCGCTCGACCTGGTGAGCCTGGCCGCCGCGCGGAAGGTGGCCGTCGACGCATTCCTCGCGCATCGCGATGCCGCCGATTTGATCGTGCCGACCGAGCCACTCGGCACGCTGTTCGGGACGCGGCTCGTGGGCTGGCTGCGGGACCGCGGCGTGACGGTCCGCACCGGAATGTCTGCGACCGGTTTCGACCGCGCCGCCGGCGCGATAGTTGCCGTCCGCTGCGGAGAGGAAGCGGTGCCCTGCGCCGCCGCGATCGTCGCCGTGCCCTGGCGGCAGGCGGCCCGGCTCCTGCCCGACGTCGTGCCCGCCGCCGACGAGCGGCTCGTCGGGTCGCCGATCACGGCCGTGCACCTGTGGTTCGACCGCGACGTGATCGACGTGCCGCATGCCGTGCTCGTGGGGCGGGTGTCGCAATGGGTGTTTCGCGGCGCGGCGGCCGGCCACTGCCAGGTCGTGATCAGCGCCTCGGTGCGGCCGAGTCCGGGCACGGCCGTCGCCAATCTCTTCCTGGCCGGCGACTGGACCGCGACCGGCTGGCCCTCGACGATGGAAGGGGCCATTCGCAGCGGGCGGGCGGCCGCGGAGGCGGCGGGCCGGGCCCTCGGCCGACCGGTCAGCGCGTTGGTCGCGGACCTGCCGCGGAATCCGCTGGTTCGCCTGCTGGCCGGTCGGCTATGACCGCGGCCTCTCCTGCAAGTGCTCCGCACAGCCGCTCGAGTTCGGCTGCGAGCGTGCGGCCATCGACCACCGCGTGCTCGTAGAGCCGCCACAGATCGACCGCCGCCGCGGGCCGGCGGCCGACCGCGCCGACGACGGCGCCCAGGCGGCGGAGCGCCGACTGCGGCCGCGCCAGGCCCGCGACCTCCGCAGGCAACGTCTGCGAGGCATCGTCGGAGACGACCCGGACTCCGAGGCACGGCAGGCGGGCGGTGGCCGCCACCGTCGCGATCGCATGGGTTTCCATGTCGACGATCGCCGCGCCGGTCCGGGCGGCGAGCGCCCGCTTGGCCGCCACCGTGGCGACGACCTCGGTCACGCTGACCAACAGCGGCTCGGCCGCTCCCGCATCGACATGCGCGAGGGGGATGCGCGTGCCGGCCTGGTCGGTCGTCACGGCGGCCGGCCGCACGAGGCAGCCGCGTGGCAGGGCGGGATCGAGGCCGCCGGCGAATCCGGCCGACACCAGCCGCCGTGGCCGGTGGCCGTCGATCATCAGGGCCGCGGCCCGGGCCGCGGCAGGCCCGCCCACCCCGGAGACGCACCACGCCACCCGGACACCGGCCACCGTGCCCTCGAGCACCACGCCGCCTGGGCCCCGCCACTCGACACGGTCCGTGGCCCGGCGCTCGAAAGCGTCGGCCTCGATGGCCAGGGCGAACACGATGCCCGCTTCGCAGCCGCGATCGGGACCGCGAGGGTTCGGGCTCATGGTGTGCTGGCAGCGAGCGGAGGAGGCGCGGCGGTGTGCGGTCGTCGGCCGCCGCCGGCACGGAGCGGCAGGGCCACCGTCACGGTCGTGCCCTGCCCGACGCCGCTTGCCACAGCGATCGTCCCCCCGTGTCGTTCGACGATCGCCTTGCAGATCGGCAGTCCGAGACCGCCGCTGCGACCGTCGTGGCGGGAGCGGGCGGGATCGGTCTTGTAGAACCGGTCGAAGATGCGGGCGATGTGCCCGGCGGCGATGCCTTCGCCCGAATCACGGACGGTCAGCAGGGCGCGGTCCGCGTCGGCCGCCAGGCGGACGCTCACGGTTCCGCCGGGCGGCGTGAACCGGATGCCGTTGTCGAGCAGGTTGCCGAGCACCTGGCGAAACTGCGCGGCGCTGCCCGGCAGGACGACGGGGGCCGCGTCCACTGTGATCCGGACGCCGCGCTCCTCGGCCACGCCGGCGAACATCGCCGCCGTCTGCCGGACGACGGCGGCCAGGTCCAGATCCTCACACGTCGTGGTGGCATCGTCTCCTCCCGCCTCGGCCAGCGTCAGCATGGCATTCGCCAGTGACGAGAGGTGCCGCATCTCCTCGAGCACCTCCTCGAGGGTCTCGCGATACTCGGCCGGTGATCGGTCATGTGAGACCGCCACTTCCACCAGGCTGCGCATGGCGGCGAGCGGCCCGCGCAGCTCGTGGGCGGCGTCGGCCACGAACTGCTGCTGGCGATCGACGTGGTCGGCGACATGGTCGAGCAGCCGGTTGATGGTGCGGGCGAGCCGGTCGAGTTCGTCGCGGCTGCCGCGGACCGGCAGCCGGTCGCCGAGTCTCGTGGGGCGGAGCTGATCGGCGATCTGGAGGATGTCGCCGACCGGCCGCGTCGCCCGCCGGGCCAGCCACCAGCCCGCCACTGGCGTGAGCATTGCCAACGCCAGTCCGACCACCGTCAACTGCTGCAGCAGGCTCGTCAGCCGCTCGTCGAGGCCGGTCGTGTCGGTGCCGACCCGCACGTGGTAGGTGGGCTGCCCCGGCCGGGTGATGCGGAGCCGCACGTAGCGATACGGGCCCACCTGGACGATGTTCTCCTCCCGGTCGAGGTTGTGCGGCGGATAGTCCGCGACGGATGCCGGGCAGTGCACGCTCTTCCAGATGGTGGTGCCATCCTCCGTGAGCAGCTGGCTGAACCAGCCGCGTTCCTCGTGGCTGCGGGCCTTGCGGCCGATTTCGGCGACCACGGCGTCGATGTTCGGTGAGAGGTCCTGGAGCGCCAGCACGACTTCCGTCGCACCGGAGCGGAGTTCGGCGTCGGCGTCCGCATACAACGTCGCGCGGGCGATGATCCGGGCGGCCACGAGCGAGGCCAGCGTCATCGCCAGCACGACCGCGGTGTTCCAAAGCGTGAGCCGCGCCCGGAGAGTCGTCATCGGCGCCCAGTCAGGCCACGGCGAGCGCATAGCCGCGGCCCCGGATGGTGCAGATGAACGAATCCGACCGATCCTTGTCGATCTTGCCCCGCAGGCGGTTGATGTGGACCTCGATGACGTTCGTCGGCCCGTCCCAGTCGAATCCCCAGACATGCTCGCAGAGCATCTTTCGGGTCACGACCTGGCCGTTGAAACGCATCAGCAGCTCGAGGATGCTGAACTCGGTCGGCGTAAGCTCGATCGTTCGTCCGGAGAGCGTCACCCGCTTCGTGGCCAGCGTGAGGTGGAGCGGGCCCGCCGCCATCTCCAGCGCCGGCTTGTGGCCGGCGCGGCGGTGGATCGCCTCGATCCGGGCCAGCAGTTCGTCCACCGCGAACGGCTTCACGAGATAGTCGTCGGCGCCCGCCGTGAAGCCCCGCAGCTTGTCGGGCACCGTGCCGAGGGCCGTGAGCACGAGCACGGGGGTGCGGATGCCCGCCGACCGGGCCGCCTCCAGCACCGACAGGCCGCCGGTTTTCGGCAGCATGAGGTCCAGCACGACCAGGTCGCTCGAGGCGAGCGTGCGGTCGCGGATCGCCGTGTCGCCGTCCGCGACCCACGTGCATTCGTGGCCCGCTTCGCGCACCGCCTTTCCGACCGCCTTCGCGATGACGGGATCGTCCTCGATGATCGCCACGTGCATGGGGTTGTCATCCGGGGTGGGCGGCCGACCGCGGCCCCACCCGGAAGTCTACACCACCCGTGTCACTCCCACTCGATGGTGGCGGGCGGCTTGGAAGACACGTCGTAGACGACGCGGTTGATGCCCCGCACCTCGTTGATGATCCGGGTGGAAATCCGGGCCAGGACGTCGTAGGGGAGGTGGCTCCAGTCGGCGGTCATGAAGTCCTCGGTCTCGACGGCCCGGACGGCGAGCACGTCGTCGTAGGTTCGCGCGTCGCCCATCACGCCCACGCTCTGCACCGGCAGCAGCACGGCGAAGGCCTGCGACACCTTCCGCATCAGCCCGGCCCGCTCCAGTTCCTCGAGCACGACCGCGTCGGCCTCCCGCAGTTTGTCGAGCCGCGGCTTCGTCACCTCGCCGAGGCAGCGGACCGCCAGGCCAGGTCCCGGGAACGGATGCCGCCACACGATCCGCTCCGGCAGACCCAGCTGCAGGCCGAGCTGCCGGACCTCGTCCTTGAACAGGTCGCGGAGCGGCTCGATGAGCTGGAACTGCAGGTCCTCCGGCAGGCCGCCGACGTTGTGGTGGAGCTTGATGGTGGCGGCGGGGCCGTCGGGGGCGGCGCCGCTCTCGATGACGTCCGGATAGAGCGTGCCCTGGGCGAGGAACTTCGCCCCGCGGATCTTGGCGGCCTCGTCGGCGAAGCAGTCGACGAACGTCCTGCCGATCCGCCGCCGCTTCTCCTGCGGCTCCGTCACGCCGGAGAGGACCTCGAGAAACCGCCCTTCGGCGGGCACGACGTGCAGATCCGTTTTGAAGTGCTCGGTGAACTCCTCGATCACGGCGGCGGCCTCGTTCTTCCGCAGCAGGCCGTTGTCGACGAGGATGCACGAGAGCTGGTCGCCGATCGCCCGCGACAGCAGCGCGGCGACGACGGCGGAGTCGACGCCGCCCGAGAGGCCGCAGATCACGCGCTCGCTTCCCACGCGGGCCCGCAGTTCGGCGATCGTGGTCGCGGCGAAGTCTTCGAGCCGCCACGAGCCGGAACAGCCGCAGGTGGCACGGAGGAAGTTGGCCAGCATCCGCCCGCCCGCGGGCGTGTGCGTGACCTCGGGGTGAAACTGCAGGCCGTAGACCGGCAGCGTGCGGTGGCGGACCGCCGCCATCGGGCAGGTGGCCGTGCGGGCCAGCGGCACGAAGTCGGCGGCGACGGTGTCGACCTGGTCGCCGTGGCTCATCCACACTTCCGTCTGCGGCGGAACGCCCGCGAAGATCGGGTCGCCGGTGGTCACCTCGCAGGCGGCCCGGCCGTACTCCCGGGCCTCGGCCCTGCCGACCTGGCCCCCGAGCGCGTCGCAGGCCAGCTGCATGCCGTAGCAGATGCCGAGCACCGGGATGCCGAGCCGGAACAGGTCGGGGTCGCACCGCGGCGCCCCGGCCTCGTACACGCTCGACGGTCCGCCCGAGAGGATGATGCCGCGCGGGGCAAGCTCCCGCAGCCGCGTGGCGGAGATGTCGTGCCGCACGATCTCGCAGTAGACGTGCTGCTCGCGGACGCGGCGGGCGATCAACTGGGCGTACTGCGACCCGAAGTCGAGCACGACGATCCGCTCGGCCTGCTGGGGGCGGGAGTGGGTCGGTGGCGAAACGCTGCTGGCGGACATGGCGTGCATCGGGGCGGGAGCGGCGGCAAGACCGGAAAAGCCCGCCAGTATAGCGCGGGTGGGCAAGGTTGCTATAGTGTGGCCTCCATGCTCATCCTGCTCACGAACGACGACGGCATCTACGCCCCCGGCCTGGCCGCGATGGGGCGGGCCCTCCGCCGGTTCGGCGACGTGAGCGTGGTGGCGCCCGCGACCGAGCAGAGCGGCGTCGGTCACGCCATCACCTTCCTCACGCCGCTGACGGCGAAGGAGATCTTCGACGGCGACCGCAGCCGCGGCTGGGCCGTGGACGGCAGCCCGGCCGACGCCGTCAAGCTCGGGATCGCGGAGTTCTGTCCGCGGCGGCCCGACCTCGTGGTCAGCGGCATCAACAGCGGGCTCAATGCCGGCATCAACGTGCTCTACTCGGGCACGGTTGCGGCCGCCATCGAGGGGGCGTTCTTCGGCATCACGAGCATCGCGGTCTCCCTCGAATGGGACGAGCACGCCGACTACGACCGGGCCGCGGAGATCGCGATCGACGTCATCGGCGGGCTGCTCGACCGCCGGCCGGCGCCGGGCAGCCTGTTCAACCTCAACATTCCCACGCGGGCGCTGCAGGGCGTGCCGGAGCTGCGCGTGGTGCCGATGGGCGTGTTTCGGTATGGCGAAGCGTTCGAGCGGCGGGTCGATCCGCGGGGGCGGGCCTACTACTGGGCCACGAACGATCCGCCGCCGCCGCCATCGCCCGTGGAGACCGACGTCGCGGCGCTGGCGGCGGGGGCCGTCACGCTCACGCCGCTGGAGTACGACCTCACGCATCGCGCGGGGCTCGACATCCTCGCGGCAGGGACGTGGCGGATCGGTCCGGCGGGGTCGTGACCCCGGCCGTCACTTGTTGAGCACGGCGATCGCCAGACCGACCGCCAAGGCGACGCCGCCGGCGGCCAGGATCCAGAAGCCCAGCGGCAGGCCGGCGAACTGGAGCGGCTTCTTCGGTGGTTTCTTCGGCCGCTGATTGGCGTTCGTGCCGCCCGCCGCCTGCGGGGCACCATCGATCCGCAGGGCTGGGAATGGCTCGGCGGTCGCCGCCGCCGACGCCGGGGCGGCACGCGGGGGTGCGGTGGTCGCGCGGTTCGCCGGGCCCGTGGGCGGCTGGAACACCAGCGGCCGAGAGTCGATTGCCGAGCCGCTCCCCAGGGAACTGCTTCCAATCGAGCTGCCGCCCGACCCGCCCGACCCCGACCAGGGCTGCGGCGGAGCGTAGTGGACGTTCGACGAGCCCGGGTCCGCCGCCGGCTGCGCGGCGCGGCGCGGCGGCTGCCGACGCGGAGGCGCGGGCCGAGCCCGCGGCGCTCCGGCGGCGGTCGCGGCCAGCCAGGTCGCGAGCGCGTCGGCGATCTCCTGGGCTGATTGCGGCCGGGCGTCGGGGTGCTTCTCCAGCATTCGGAAGGAGAGCTCGGCGATCGCCGGGGGCACGTCGGCCCGCTCATCGAGCAGGTTGGGCGGCGGCTTCTTCAGGTGGGCCTGAATCCGCTCGGCGATCGAGCCCTTGGCGAACGGGGCCCGCCCGGTGAGCAGGTAGTGGAGGGTGCAGCCCAGCGCGTAGATGTCGGACCGCCGGTCGGCGATGTGGCTGTCGCGGGCCTGTTCGGGGGCCAGGTAGTCGGCCGTGCCCAGCACCTTCTCGTCGTGGGTCTGCGTTAACGAGGCGGCCTCCTCGTCGGAGCCCGCCAGCGCCAGGCCGAAGTCGAGGATCTTGACCGTGCCGCGCTTGTCCACGATCAGGTTGGCGGGCTTGATGTCGCGGTGCACCAGCCCCTCCTCGTGCGCGTGCTGGAGCCCGACCGCGGCCTGGCGGATGAAGTCGGCCGCCTCCCGGACGTCGAGCGGCCCGCCCTGCTTCACCCGGGCATGGAGGTCGTCGCCGTCCACGTATTCCATGGCGATGAAATGGATCGCGCCGGAGGTGTCGAGGTCGAGCGTGCGGACGACGTTGGGGTGGTTGAGTCGGAAGGCCTCGCGGGCCTCACGCTCGAACCGTGCCAGATAGGAGGTCTGATCGACCCGCTTGACCGGCAGCACCTTGATCGCCACCAGCCCCTTGAGCGTGGTGTGCTCGGCGAGGTAGACGCTGCTCATGCCGCCGGCTCCCAGCAGGCGGAGGAGCCGATACTTGCCCAGCATGAAGCCCTTGTGACGCCCCTTGCGGAGCTGGTCGACCTGCCATTGGGTGAGGAGTCCGCCGTCGATCAGGGCCCGGACCAGCCCCTCCGGCACCGGCTGCGTCGGGTTGGGCCACGCGGCGACCGCCGCCGCCAGTCGTGGTTCATCCACGAGCCCGCTCTTGCGGATCACCCGCAGGAAGTCGTCGATCGTCTGGACGGTGTCACTCATGGTGCGGACAATACCCCTGCACTCCATAGTAGCCCAACCATGCGGTTTCTGCTGTACACCCGCCGCGGCTGCCATCTCTGCGAGGCCGCGGAGGATTTGCTGGCCTGCATGGGCGTGGACGTGCTGCGGGTGGACGTCGATGCGGACGCGGCCGTGGCCGCGCGGTTCGGTCTGCGGGTGCCCGTGCTCGAGGCCGGCGGGCGGACGCTGCTCGAGGGACGGTTCGACGCCGACCGGCTCGCCAGGGCGTTGTCAGAGGCCGAGGTTGAGGCCGCGCCGGGCGAGCGCGTCGACGAGGCCGGCCGCTGACGCGAAGACCTCGGCATCCCAGCCGGCCTCACGGGCCCCCGCCACGTGCCCCGGGGTGTCGTCGCAGAAGAAGATCCGCTCCGCGGGCACGCGGGCCCGGCGGGCGGCCTCCGCGAAGATCGCCCCGGCGGGCTTCGCCGCGCCGACTTCGTGACTCAAGACGATCTCCCGAAAGCCGCCCGGCACGACCGCGTAGCGGCTCTCCACGATCTGCCGCCAGTGCGGGCCGCAGGTGTTGGAGAGGATGCCGATCGGGCAGCCGATCCGCTCCAGGGCCGCGATCACCGGCAGCGTCTCGACCTTGAGGGCGAACATATCGCTCGCCGCCCGGGCGAGCGCCTCCGGGTCGGAGGTGGTGCCCGTGCGGTGGGAAAACTCGGCGTGAAACCCGGGCCAGTCGCAGGCGCCGCGCTCCAGCGCCTCCTGGAGACCGTCGGCCATCACCACCTGCTCGATGGCCGCGGCCGACGCCCCGCAGACGGCCGCCATCTGCCGGAACGACCGCGGCCGGTCGAACGAGAAGATGACGTTGCCGAGATCGAAATAGACGAATTCAGGTCGCATCGCATGCCGGCGGCCGGCCGCCGCTTTCCAATGATCCCGCAGCATACTATCCTGCGCCGCTGCCGTCGTGCCGCATGTCGCGGCCGCCAGGTTTCCGTCCAGGGTCGTCGTCATGTCGTCTGCCTCGTCCGGCCTCAATCGTTACAGCGCCCGCATCACGCAGCCCCGCTCGCAGGGCGCCTCCCAGGCCATGCTCCTGGGCACGGGCCTCCAGCCGGCCGACCTCGACAAGCCCCAGGTGGGCGTGGCGAGCATGTGGTACGAGGGCAACACCTGCAACATGCACCTCGATCGCCTGGCCGCCAAGGTCCGCGAGGGGGTGGTCGCCGCCGGCATGGTGGGCATGCGGTTCAACACGATCGGCGTCAGCGACGGCATTTCGATGGGCACCGAGGGGATGAGCTACTCGCTGCCGTCGCGCGACATCATCGCCGACTCGATCGAGACCGTGATGCACGCCCAGTGGTACGACGCCCTGGTGGCGATCCCCGGCTGCGACAAGAACATGCCCGGCTGCCTGATCGCCATGGGCCGTCTCAACCGCCCCGCCCTCATGGTCTACGGCGGCACGATCAAGCCCGGGCACCTCGCCGACGGGACGACGCTCGACATCGTCTCGGCGTTTCAGTGCTACGGCGAGTACGTCGCCGGGCGGATCGACGACGGCCGTCGGGCCGACATCGTCCGCCATGCCTGTCCGGGGGCCGGCGCCTGTGGCGGCATGTATACGGCCAACACCATGGCCACGGCGATCGAGGCCCTGGGCATGGCCCTTCCCGACAGCGCCTCGATTCCCGCCGAGCACCCCGACAAGCTGCAGGAGTGCCTGCGGGCGGGGGCGGCCGTCCGCCGCCTGCTCGAACTCGACCTCAAGCCGCGCGACATCATGACCCGGCGGGCCTTCGAGAACGCCATGGTCACGATCATGGCCCTCGGCGGCTCGACCAATGCCGTGCTCCATCTGATCGCGATGGCCCGGGCCGTGGGCGTGGACCTCGCGCCGGCCGACTTCCAGAAGGTGGCCCGGCGGATCCCCTACCTCGCCGACCTCAAGCCCAGCGGCAAGTTCGTGCAGGAGGACCTGCACTCGATCGGCGGCACGAGCGGCCTGATGAAGTATCTGCTCGACAAGGGGCTGATGGACGGCGACTGCATGACCGTGACGGGCAAGACGCTCGCCGAGAACCTGGCCTCCAGCAAGGGCCTCGCGCCGGGGCAGAAGATCATCCAGCCGGTGGAGCAGCCGATCAAGCCGACGGGGCACATCACGATCCTCCACGGCAACCTGGCGCCCGACTCCGCGGTGGCGAAGATCACCGGCAAGGAGGGCTCGCGGTTCCGTGGGCCGGCCCGCGTGTTCGACAGCGAGGAGGCGATGCTGGTGGCGCTGGAGCACGGGGCGATCAGGCGCGGCGACGTGGTGATCATCCGCTACGAGGGCCCCAAGGGCGGCCCCGGCATGCCGGAGATGCTCACGCCCACGTCGGCCCTGGTGGGCGCGGGCCTCGGCAACGACGTCGCCCTGATCACCGACGGCCGGTTCAGCGGCGGGTCGCACGGGTTCATCGTTGGGCACGTCGTGCCGGAGGCCCAGGACGGCGGGCCGATCGCCCTGGTCCGCGACGGCGACATGGTGGTCATCGACGCCGACGCCGCCACCATGGACGCCGAGGTCCCGGCCGAGGAGTTCGCCCGGCGGCGGGCGGAGTGGCAGGCACCGCCGCTGAAGGCCACGCGGGGCATGCTGGCGAAGTACATCCGCTGCGTGGCACCCGCCTCGCGGGGCTGCGTCACGGACGAGTGACGAAGCCGGGCCGCGGCGACTGCGCCGCCGGGCCCCAAGCGGTTTCCCGACCAGGGCGGCCTCGATCCCGAACTTGCCGACACGGTC
This sequence comes from Planctomycetaceae bacterium, assembly GCA_021300535.1. Classification (GTDB taxonomy): domain Bacteria; phylum Planctomycetota; class Planctomycetia; order Pirellulales; family UBA1268; genus QWPN01. The sequence continues at coordinate 44,237 of JAJTED010000041.1, forward strand.
GACTTCCTCCGGGGCCGGCTCCGTGTCGAGGGCCGGATGTACGAGCTCTACGATTGGGCGTGCGAGTACGACTTCGTCAACCAAATCAACGTCAACAACCCCGTCTTTCCCACGGAGCGGGAATCCGGGCCGCTGACCGCCGTCACCGACCTGTGGCTCCAGCTGCGTGAAGTTCCCCTCCTGGGCATCGTCCGCGTCGGCGATCCGATCGACGCCGTCCGCTTCCGAAGCCGCGGCAGCATCCGCAACGGCCCGCCCGGCCCGCTCAATTCGATCTATGCCGACACCGGCCTGCTCCAGGGCACCTGGCAGAACATGATCGGCCTGGAGTTCGTGGGCAACAACGGCCCGTGGTCGTTTCAGTCGGAGTACTTCGGCTCCTGGCTCTACAACGCCCGCACGACGAGCGCCGGCCCCTACCTGACCAACGGGTTTCAGCCGCCGCCGGGCACGAAAGTGGGCACGGTCTACTACCAGGGCGGCTACGCCGAGGTGCTCTACTTCCTCACCGGCGAGAGCCGGACGTACTCCCGCGTCGAGTACCGGTTCGATCGCCCCGTCCCGCACAACAACTTTTACGCGATCCGCGGGGGCGGCTGGGGCCGCCGCATCAGCCTCAGCGAGGGCGCCTGGCAGGTGGGCGTGCGCTACAACTACCTCTGCCTGAGCGACGGCGAGGTCAACGGCGGCGTGCTCAACGGCTGCACGCTGGGCCTCAACTGGCTGCTCAACCCCAACGCCCGCATCTACTTCAACTACGACTTCACCTACCGCGACTTCGCCAGCACGCCCTGGAAGAAGGACGGCACGCCGGGCACCAGCTACGACGGCAGCGGCTGGATCCACGGCTTCGGCACGCGACTGGCGTTCGACTTCTGATCATCCGCGCAGGAGCCAATTCGATGCGACTCTCGAAACCTGTCCTCATCGTGGGCGGCCTCGCGATGGCGGCCGTCATCGCCGGCGGCGGGCGGCATGGAGGCTGGGATCCGCTGGGCTTCCTGTTTCCGTTCCATCACCGGTGAGGCCCGCCATGCGTCTGACCTTGAGCTGCCCGTGGACAAAGCCCTCCAGGGCCTTTTGCCACTTGGCCGGCCGGTGGAAACGCCGCGGGTTTCCGCGGCCGGCATTCCTCGCATCCTGCTCGGGCAGACTTGTTCCCCAGTCTGTGAGCATCCCCCCGCGTCGCTGGCTGGCGGCCGTCATGGCCGGCATCTGCCTGGTGGCCATCGGGCAGTCGGCTCATGCCCAGAACGACTGGCAGTTTCCCGATCCGTATTTCGGCGCCTTCCAGCATCGCCAGGCGGGCACGCCGCAAGCGGAGCGTCGCTACCGCCAGGAGATCGCCCCGCAGCAGCCGCACCGGCTCCACGAGCAGCGGCCGCCACCGGCCCACGTCAGGCCCAAGCCCCGCTGGATCAGGCACCGCGCCGGCACGTGACGCGGATGGCGGTGGCACGCGAGTGTCGCGTCGGAGCCGTTGCCATGGAGCCTTCCTGCATGGGTGGCGGGGCGGTTTTCACACCCGGAGTCCCCGGGTTTCCACCCGGGGCTTCTTGGCGCCTTGTTCACAACAAGCCCCCGGCGGGAGCCGGGGGACTCCGGGTGACAAGCCTTCCCGTTCGCCATGGAATGCGGGTTTGCACCGGGAAATTGCCTGCCGTCATCCTGCATGGACGGCGGTGTGGTTTTCACACCCGGAGTCCCCGGGTTTCCACCCGGGGCTTCTTGGGCGAGTGCGGGCGGCGCTCAGATGCCCGATCGACTCACCGCGGCACGGGCAGCGACTCGATCGGCACCGGGGGACCGGGCGCGATCACGGCGCCGGGCGGCAACCGCTCGGGCGGGATCGGGGCTCCATAGACGGGCCCGGACGGTGCAGCGGGGGCGGTGCCCGGCGCGACGCCGCCCTCCGGCGGCTGGTAATAGGGCTCGGGCTGCGGCACCGGAGCCACACCCAGTTTGGCGAGCACCTTGGAGAGCATCCGCTGCTCGAGCAGCGGGTCGCGGCCGAGCGGGATCCAGCCGAGGTTCGGGGTGGGCGCGGCCACGGGCCGCGGCTGGTCGCCCACCTGCTGACCGAGCGTGGGCAGCGGCGTGCCGTAGCGATAGAGCGAGTCGTCGTTGCGAAACGATGCGCCGCCGGTCGTGGCCCGCATCGGCCGCGCCAGATGCTCGAGTTCCTTGTTCACGACCACCTCGATCCGCCAGCCGGCCGGGTCGGGCGCCAGCCGCATCGTGCCGATCCGCCGGATCGACTGGAGCGTGGACTCGAGCCGCTCGCGGAAGCCGACCGAGTCGGCCCGCCAGGGCTCGAGCAAGGTGGCGCCCGTCTGCGGGAACGTGTCGATCCGGCCCTCCGTGGGCACGCCGTTGGCGAACGTCACCCGTTGCTCCGTCGCCACCTTGAAGTAGTCGTCGGCGACGTCGACCATCTGCTTC
>JAJTED010000042.1 GCA_021300535.1 Planctomycetaceae bacterium
CGGCCCGGCCCGTCGCCTCACCATGCACGTTCGCCAGCGTCGCCACGCCCGCCAGCACCAGCACCCGCGTCAGCATCGTCGTCTTCATCGATCGTTCCTTTCCACGTCCAGGGTGTTTTACAGTTTGGTCATCTCGATCATCTCGATCAGCGGTGCCGCCGGCAGCCCGGCGCTCCACCCGTGTGCGTGCGTCGTCGGCATGGCAGCCGACGTAGAAACTCGCGGCCTGGCCCGTCACCCGGCCGGTCGGCGTCTCGATCGTGAGCGGCTCGGCCGCGGGCAGGTCGCCCGCGGGCTCCACGTGGAGTTCGCCCCGCTCCAGACGGACGGCGCCGGCCCCGACCACGCGAAACGCCGCGGCGCCCGTCGGCGCGATCCGCCAGCCCGCCGCGAGCGTCACGGGCTCGGGCACTGGAACGGTCTCTTGCTGCGACTCGGGCCCATGCGGAACCGCAGGCTCTTGCCCTGGATCGCCGCCGGCTAAGTGCGGCGGGTCGGCCGGCCCGCCAGGCGGGCGAATCGCGAGATACCCGGCCACGCCCACCGCGAGCAGCACCGTCGCCGCCACCGCCGCCGGCATGGCCCACGCCGGGAGACGTCGCCCGGCGCCAGCGCGACCGGTAGCACCGATCCGCCGCACGATCTCGGCCTCGTGTCCCGCGGGCGCGAGGCCGCCGATCGCCATGGCCACCGCGTCCTCGAGACTCGAGGGTCGGGCAGAGGCCCGCACGAGGCCCCGCAGCCGCAGTTCGGTGGCGAGCGTCTCCCGCAGGGTCGCGTCCGCCTCCAGCAGCCGCTTCAGCTCCGCCAGGCCGGCGGCGTCGAGGGCGTCGTCCACGAAGCCGTCCACCAGTTCGATTCCGCGTCGGTCGGCGTTCACAGGGCCGCTCCTTCCTCGATGCACCGCCGCAGCTGAGACCGAATCCGATACAGCTGCGAACTGACGGCCGAGACCGACGTCTGCAGCCGTTCGGCGATCGTGGTCACCGTCTCCTCGGAGAAATACCGCGCCTCGATCAGCCGCCGGTCCTTGTCGGGATGCTTGGCGATGCAGTCCCGCATCCGTTCCACGACCGCGGCCACGTGCGGATTACAGTGCTCCAGCGCGGGCAGGATCAGCTCATGCACGTCCACCGCCTGGATGGGAACGCGGCTCTTCCGACTGTAGTGGCTCCGCAGGTGGGTCATCAGCTTGTGGCGGGCGATCGCCGCCAGCCAGCCGCGGAAGTCACGGGAAGCGTCGAACGACGCCAGGCTTCAGTAGGCCGCCACGAACACCTCCTGCGAAAGATCCTCCACCTGCTGGTGGTCGCGGACGTGGGCCGCCAGGTACACCCGCACCATCGGCCCGCACTCGCGGACGATCTCCCGAAACGCCTCGGTATCGCCCGCCAGCACCCGGGCCACGGCCTCACGCATGATCCATCGCTCTCCTCGCCCATCTATTCGCACGCCGGCCGAAAATCTCGCGGACCGGAAAAAATACCGGCTGATTGTGCCGGAAAACGCCCGGCATCGCGGGGCCGCGGTAGAATGGTGAAGGTTTTTCAGCCTGTACCTGACCGCACGGCCGAGAGCCTGCCATGTCGTCTTCTGTCGCCGCGTCGCTGCAGTCTTCCGCCGCGGTTGCCCGGTCGCTGGCGACGCTGCGGGCGGCGGGGCTGGTGCGCATCGACGACGTCGAGGTCGAAGCCCTCGCGGCGGCCGTGGACGGAATCGCGGCGGAGGCGATCGAACTCTTCGGCTCGCGGACCGACCCGGCCCGCCGCGGCGGCGACATCGACCTGCTGATCCTCACGGCCGCCCCGCGGCTCGAAACGGCTCGGCGGGTGAGCCGTCGCTTCTTCGCGCAGTGCGAAGAGCGGATCGACGTCGTCGTGCTGCATCCCGACCGGCTCACGGCCGCCGAGGATGCGTTCCTGCAGTCCCTGCGACGCGTGAGAATCACATGACGATCGAGCCGCTGCTGGCCGACTCGCAGGCGAAGCTGCGGGCCGCCCTCGAACTCGTGTTCGCCTCGGCCGCCGGCTATGCGCCGTTCGCCCCGGGCCGCATCTACTCGCCGCGAGAGCGGGAGCCGTACGACGCCCTCAGCGACCGCTTCCTACGGGCCTTCGAGTCGAGCCTCAAGTTCTTCCGCACCTGGGAACGGGTGCGGGAGGCGAACGTGTCGGAGACGTTTCGCGACCTGCTCCTGCGAATGGAAAAACTCGGCCTGATCAGCGACCTGGCCACCTGGATCAGCCTCCGGGACCTGCGCAACCGGGTCGTGCACGACTATCTGCCTGACGAACTGGCCGCGCTGTATGCCGCCATCATCGAAGAGGCCGTGCCTGAACTCCGCCGCCTCGACGCCGCCATCACGGAGCGGCTGCGGTGAAGGCGACGCAGATCAAGGATTGAAGGTGCCGGCCACCAAAAAGGGGTGATCCGCCAATGACCCCAGATTTGGTGGCTGGCACCGTTTCCGCTCACGTCGCGACGCTTCGGTTCGGGCCCGCAGCGCATGGCACGGGGGAAGGCATGCGACCCGGAGTCCCCCGGCTCCCGCCGGGGGCTTTTTGTGGGACGGTCGCGCGACAAGAAGCCCCGGGTGGCAACCCGGGGACTCCGGGCATGAAAACCTCCCCGCGATCCATGCTGTCCGACTGGACGCATTTCCACGGTGCGAACCTGTTGCGCATGGCACGGGGGAAGGCATGCGACCCGGAGTCCCCCGGCTCCCGCCGGGGGCTTTTTGTGGGACGGTCGCGCCCAAGAAGCCCCGGGTGGAAACCCGGGGACTCCGGGCATGAAAGCCTCCCCGCCATCCATGCCAAAACGCTCGTCGCGACTCTACTTTGCAGCCGCGGGCACGGCGGTGCCGGTCGGGTCGGTCATGCGGCCGAGGAACAGGAGCGTGCCCGTCTTTACGTCGCGGATCGCGAACAGGAACGGCCGGTCGGCACGGATGGCAGGAGTGAACATGCCGCCGCCAAACCCGCCCCCGCCCCCCGCAGCTGCCGTCGCCGCGGCCGCCTCGGTGCCCTTTTCCGTCACCTCCACGAACGACTTGTGAATGACGAAATCAATAAACAGCGGCTCAGATCGAAACGAGCAGATGCCATCGAAGTTGGCTCGTTCGGAGTCAAACGCTGCTCTCATGCCCAGCGACTGAAGGCCACCGTTCATGTTATAGAAGCCTTCAATCCGGAACTTCGGCATCGCCACGTCCATGTCGCGGGACTCGAGTTTCTCCAGCCAGGCCTGCAGGTTCGCGGTCGTGAGCTGCTTCTCGACCGCGTCCAGGCCGTCGATATCCTGCGGCACGACGAGCACCATCGAGAGGTCTTCGCCCTTGTAGGGCAGCTCCGCGACTTGAAAGCCCCCCTTTCCCGGATAGAGCGACGCCTCGGCTTCGTTCCCGGCGATCGTCGCTGGCGTCTGAAACGGCGTGCCGTCGGCCTTGAAGGCGGCGTGCCTCCCTGCGCTGAGCATCGCGTTGTGCATCATTTGAGCACGGACCTTCGCGCCACCAGCCACGTGAAAGTCGCCCTCTTTTGTCTGTGTGGCGTCGAACTGCTCCGCCCAGTCTCCCTTGAAATAGATCGCATTGAGAAGGACGAATCGCGTGAATCCGTTGATTTTCCCCTCCGGCACGAGGTCCTTGATCCGGCCGCGTGTCTTTTCCTCCGCCCAGGCATTGATCAGCAGCCGGGACGGCTCGGGCAGGTTCTTGAAGTCCACCGGCACGACGGCGCCGGTGCCGTAGAACTTGCCGATCGTCGCCACGTAGTCGGGCGAAAACGGATACGTCTTCTCGCCGTAGAGCGCGTTGGCCACGCTGATCTCGTAAGGTGTGTCGGCCTTCGACTGGAAGCGGTCGTTGAGCTTCGCCATCCCGGTGTGGATCAGGCTCGTGTTCCACGGCAGCAGCTGCGGGTCGTCGCCGATCCGTCGGGCGGCTTCGGGAAAGCGGAGCACCTTCCCCATTTCGGCCGCCGTCTCGCCCCGCGCCCCTTCGGCCGTCATCGCCAGGGCAGACGCCATCGAGTAGGGCGAGAAGAACAGGTTCTTCCCGTCATTCTCCTTGGCCAACTGGCCGTAGAGATCGAGGGCGAAGTCGCCGCTCGCCGCCACGGCGTGCCGCTCCGGCGCCGCTCCGTCCTTGGCCACGAGCAGTTCGTCGGCCCGGCCCGTCGCCTCACCATGCACGTTCGCCAGCGTCGCCACGCCCGCCAGCACCAGCACCCGCGTCAGCATCGTCGTCTTCATCGATCGCTCCTTTTCTTTTCCAGAGTTTTTCACAGCTTGGTCATCTCGATCAGTTCGGTCAGCGTCCCCGGCATGGCAGCCGACGAAGAAACTCGCGGCCTGGCCCGTCACCCGGCCGGCCGGCGTCTCGATCGTGAGCGGCTCGGCCGCGGGCAGGTCGCCCGCGGGCTCCACGTGGAGTTCGCCCCGCTCCAGCCGCACGGCGCCGGCCCCAAGCACGCGAAACGCCGCGGCACCCGTCGGTGCGATCCGCCAGCCCGCCGCGAGCGTCACGGGCTCGGGTGCTGGCTCCGGCACGGGCACGGGCGGGATCGCGGGCTCTTGCACGGGATCGCCGGCGGCGACGGGCGCCGGATCGGCCGGCCCACCAGACGGGCGAATCGCGAGATAGCCGGCCACGCCCACCGCGAGGAGCACCGTCGCCGCGATCGCCGCCGGCACGGCCCAGGCTGACACGCGACGCGGCGGCCGCGTGGCCGGACGTGCCGCGCCCGCGAGCGCGATCTCGAGCAGGCTGTCCATTGCCAGGTGCCGGCCGTGGTCGCGCAGCGACCGGTCGTCGCCGCCGGGCTCGGCGTCGTGGCTCATGCGGTCGTTGTGCTTACGGTCGTTGTGCTTACGGTCGTGGCTCATCTCTGCTCCTGAGATCGCTGTTCGAGGCAGACGCGGACCAGCTCGCGGGCCCGCGAGAGCCGCTGGGCGAAGGCCGCATAGGTCGCCCCCTCGGCGGTCGCCGCCGCCTAGAGGTTCAGGCCGTCGCCATAGACCCGCTGCACGGCGGCCCGCAGGCGGGCCGTCAGCCGGCCGACGCACTCTCGCACCCGCCGCCGCACCGTCTCCTCCCAGGCCTCGTCGCCCGCGGACGGCGTGTCGAGCCGGCCGAAGACGTCCTCCAATCCCTCGATGATCCGGCTGTCGGCCACCACTCGGCCGCGGCCGGCGGCCCGATGGGCCTCGAGCGCCTTGTTGCGGGCGATGCCCCGCAGCCAGCGGCCGAAATGCCCGTCGTTCTCGACGCGAAACTCGTCCAACCGCCGGCAGGCCACGAGCAGCGTCTCCTGGACGACGTCCTCCGCCGCGTGGCCGTCGCCGTAGCACAGTGCCCGCGCGTAGGCGTGAAGCATCGGCCGGTGCTCGGCGGCGAGAATGGCGAAGGCGTGGTCCATGGCGGCCCCGGAGTGTGTCCGGGGAATGGTGACGTACGCCGGGGAAAGTTGACATTCCCACCGCCGGCCCGTGGGCGCGGCGGGCGGAGTCGCGTACATTTTGGGCCGCATGCCGTCCGCACCGCCGAGGGCCCACCCCCATGTCGCTCGTTGAACCGCTCGCCCCCGCCTCCCGCTGGCACGCCCTGGCTGACCGCGTCCTCGCCGGCGGCGAGATCGACCGGGCAAGGTCTCCGACGCCGAGATCCCGCGTTACAACCTGCTCTCGGAGCCGAAGCTCATGGAGGCCGCGCGGCTGGCCGCCGAGCGGCAGTCGAAGACCTTCTGCATCGTGATCTCGGCCCGCGGCCCCACGCAGCGGGAGATCGATTTCGTCTGCCACGTGACGCCGAAGATCAAGGCCGAGCACGGCCTCAACGTCTGCGCCTGCCTCGGCCTGCTCACGCCCGAGCAGGCCCGCCAGCTGGCAGCCGCCGGCGTCGACAAGGTGAACCACAATCTCAACACGAGCGAGCGGCACTACGGCGAGGTCTGCTCGACCCACACCTACGCCGACCGCGTGGCCACGCTGGAGGCCTGCCGCGCGGCGGGCCTGGCGCTGTGCAGCGGCGGCATCATGGGGATGGGGGAGTCGCCCGACGACCTCGTGGACATGGCCTTCGCCCTCCGCGAGATGGGCGTGGAGTCGATCCCGCTCAACTTCCTCAACGCCATCGACGGCACGCCGCTCGAGGGCGTGAACAAGGTCAGCCCCCGCGACTGCCTGCGGGGCCTGGCGCTCATGCGTCTCGTGAACCCCGCCGCAGAGATCCGCATCGCGGGCGGCCGCGAAATCCACCTGGGCAGCCTCCAGGCCCTCGGCCTCTACGCCGCCAACTCGATCTTCGTAGGCGACTACCTGACCACGAAGGGTCAGCTGCCGGAGGAGGATTACCGCATGATCTCCGACATGGGGTTCACGATCACCCGCGGCGCCGAGGCGGCGGAGCCGCTGCCGGCGCTCGGCGATCGGTGACCCGACCGGCCCGAGCCGGTGCGGAGGCGGCATGGATGGCGGGATGGTTTTCATACCCGGTGTCCCCGGGTTTCCACCCGGGGCTTCTTGGGCGCGACCGTCCTACAAAAAGCCCCCGGCGGGAGCCGGGGGACTCCGGGTCGCGCGCCTTCCCGCGTGCCATGCGAAGCGGATTCGAACCGGGGAATCACGTGCCGTCGTGCAGCATGGATGGCGGGATGGTTTTCATACCCGGTGTCCCCGGGTTTCCACCCGGGGCTTCTTGTGCGCGACCGTCCCACAAAAAGCCCCCGGCGGGAGCCGGGGGACTCCGGGTCGCGCGCCTTCCCGCGTGCCATGCGAAACAGGTTCGCACTGCGGCAATGCGTCCAGTCGGACAGCATGGATCGCGGGATGGCTTTCATGCCCGGTGTCTCCGGGTTTCCACCCGGGGCTTGTTGAACCGGTGTCGCTTCGGCCGGCCTTATTCGCCCGCGGCGCCGAGGCTCATCAGCAGCTCCGACATCTCGGCGGCGGCGTGTGATGCGCCCGCGGCGCGGGCTGCTTCGATGCCCTCGCGAAGGGCGCGGCGGGCGTCGGTGACTCGATCTTGCTGGATCAGGCTTCGGGCCGCCATGTGGAAGGCCGGCACGTACGGCGGCGTCGCCCGCGCCAGATCCTCGAGGATTTCCAGACCGGCCTCCCAGTCGGGAGTGGACTCCAGCTCGAGCGCGAGGCTGTAGCGGAGGAACACGTCGTCGGGATCGTCCTTCAGCAGGGCCTCGATCTTCTCGCGTCGTGATGCCGTCATGGGTGCACTCCTGGGCCGGTGGCCGCCGCGGCCGGCGGGCGGGGAATCACGTCGAGCCGCACGAGCGTGCGGCCAGCGCCGCCGTGGGCCACGACCACGGCGGTGTTCGAGATGCAGGCGACCGCCTGCGGGTCGGCGAGGCGGGCGATGCACACCGGCCGCACGATCTGCCGGCCGCCGTCCAGGGCCGCGTCGAGCCGCCACAGGCCCGCCGGCCGGTCGGCGGAGCCGTCGCCGCCGATCACCCACAGCGTGCCGTCGGCCGGCGAACAGGCGGCATCGCGGACGGCCGGCAGCGTGCTGTCGAGGTCGAGCAACGTTCGGCCGGAGAGGTCGTGGAACGACAGCCGCGCGGACCGGTCGCCGCGGGCGGCGAACAGCATCGTCTCGTCGAGCCGGTTCGCCGCGACGGCGGCCACCCGACCTTGCTCCGCCAGCGGCGGACAGCCGCGGTCGGCGACCTTGCCGACACGAGTGCCGGCGATCGGACCGCGAAGCAGCGGCGGCAGCGGCGCCGGCAGGCCGGCGACCAGCAGCCAGTCGCGCGACGGGCCGACGAGCAGCCGCGGCGGGAAGGCCGATTCCGCAGCGGCCCCGAGGGCCACCTCCTGGAGCGGCGCGGAGAACTCGACCGCGGCGTCGGGCTGGAGCCGCCAGGTGCGGAGCGACCACGCGTCGCCGCTCCGGCAGACGGCCGCCAGCGTGTTGGAATCGATGCAGGCGATGGCCAGCGGTCGCGGGCCGTCGGCCCGCGCCGGTCCGATCACGGTCCGGCGCTTGGCGACGGCATGCGAATCGACGGCCACCACCGCGCCGTTCCGCGGGTCGAGACAGAAGACGGTCTGGCCGTTGGCCGGGCAGGCCAGATCGGCGGCGGCGAACTCGGTGTCGGCGAGCGTGACCAACGGGGTATCACTCGCCGCCGCCGGCGCGGAGGTGAAGAGCAGAAGCCACGCCAGGCGGCGGAGCATCGTGCGGAACCCGTGCGGCCGCTCCATGGCGGTCACCCGGCCACCGGCGGCAGGCCGTGGGCCTGTTCCCAGACGCCGATCGCATCGACCTGGCGGAGCGTGAGCCCGATGTCGTCGAGCCCCTCGAGCAGGCACTGGCGACGGAACGGATCGACTGCGAACGACTTGCGGAAGCCGGCGTCGTCGCTGACCTCGCATGCCCGCAGATCGACGTGCAGCCGGTACTGGCCGCCGGCCGCGGCGGCCGCCGCGGTCCGCCGGAAGAGCTCGTCCACGTCGGCCTCGTCGAGGCGGATCGGCACCATGCCGTTCTGGAAGCAGTTGTTGAAGAAGATGTCGGCGAACGTCGGCGCGATCACCGCCCGGAAGCCGTAGTCGGCCAGGGCCCAGGGGGCGTGCTCGCGGCTGGAGCCGCAGCCGAAGTTGCGGCGGGCGAGGAGGATGCTCGCGCCGGCCGCGGCCGGGCGATTGAGTTCGAACTCGGGGTTCGGGGCCCCGTCGGGCAGGAACCGCCAGTCGCAGAACAGGAACTGGCCGAAGCCGGTCCGCTCGATCCGCTTCAGGAACTGCTTGGGAATGATCTGGTCGGTGTCGACGTTGGCCCGGTCGAGGGCAGCGACGACGCCGGTGTGCGTGGTGAACGGCTGCATCACTTGTACTCCCACTTCCGAATGTCGACGAAGTGCCCGGCCACGGCGGCGGCGGCGGCCATCGCCGGCGATACGAGGTGGGTGCGGCCCCCCTTCCCCTGCCGGCCTTCGAAGTTGCGGTTGCTCGTCGAGGCGCACCGTTGGCCCGGCGTGAGGATGTCGGGGACGCGGGCCGCGGCCCGCAGATCCTCGATCCGGCTGTTGGTGCACGATCCGATGAACACGCGGTCGAGCGGGATGTCGACGAGCTTCGTGCCCCCGACGAGCCCCATGTATTCCAGGGCCCGGGCGGCGCTCGAGCGGTCGTTCGGGTCGGTGAAGGAATCGGGGTCGGGCACGGCGGCGTCGATGCCGGTGACCTGCGCCGGATTCGTGCCCCAGGTGACCTGCGGCACTACGTCGGCACCCGCGTAGACCTCCACCCGGTCGTAGCGGGCACCGGTGTCGGTCGGCAGCTTCTCCCAGGCGGCCACGGCACGGTCGAAGTCGCGGGGGGCGAGGTCCCGGCCGCGGAGGTAGTCGAAGGTGGTCGCGTCCGGGGCGATCATCCCGGCCCGCGCACCGGCCTCGATCGACATGTTGCAGACCGTCATCCGCTCCTCCATGCCGAGGCGGCGGATGCAGGGACCGGTGTACTCGATGACGTAGCCCGTGCCCCCTTCGGTCGAGAGCCGGCCGATGAGGTAGAGCACGAGGTCCTTGGCCGTCACGCCGTGGGCGAGCGCGCCATCGACCCGGACCTCGAACGATTTGGGCTTCGCCTGCCGCAGGGTCTGCGTGGCGAGCACGTGCTCCACCTCGCTGGTGCCGATGCCGAAGGCGAGCGCCCCGAGGGCGCCGTGGGTGGCCGTGTGGCTGTCGCCGCAGACGATCGTCATGCCCGGCTGGGTGATGCCCAGTTCGGGGCCGATGACGTGCACGATGCCCTGGTCGGCGTCGTCGAGGTCGAAGAGCCGCACGCCGAACTCTCGGCAGTTGGCCCGCAGCGTGTCGATCTGCTGCTTCGAGATCGGATCGGCGATCGGCAGCCGCCGGTCACTGGTGGGCACGTTGTGGTCGGGGGTGGCGAAGGTGGCCTCCGGACGGCGGACACGGCGACCGGCGAGCCGCAGCCCTTCGAAGGCCTGGGGGCTGGTCACCTCGTGGACGAGGTGCCGGTCGATGTACAGGACGGGCGGACCCTCCAATGTAGTCCCGGCCGATCGACGCCGCCACCGGCGGCCGTACGTTGCCTTACCCGGCGCGGCGGAGGACGGTTTGGGCCGCCAGTTCGTCGACCCGCGCCTTCGGCAGCGTCGTCCAGCGCGAACCGCCGGCCGTGCGAGACTCGAGAAACACCGTCGTGCCGGCGTTTGTGATCCGCTGGAGAAAGAACCAGCAGCGTTCCAGGTGCCGCTCGTCGGCGTCGGCCGCGATCAGCACCAGATCGAAGACGCCTAGATGGTTGCACAGCCGGGCCAGCGACGTGTCGACGTTTCCAGGGACGAGCTGCACGCGGGCGAGCTTGGTGAGCCGCCGGTGCGCCTCCTTGAGCGTCACGCCCGGCGGATCCGCGGGCGTTCGGCCCTCGAACCGGTCGAGGCCCACGTAGTGGACCGCGTCGGCCGCGGTCGCCGCGGTCACGGTATGGAGCAGCCGCTCCGTGCGGCCGAGCAGGCCGAGGCCCAGTTCGATGATCCGTCGCGGGGGCGCCTGCAGGACGTGCCGATAAATGACCCGCTCGGCCGCTGGGTTCGACAGCCGCGTCAGCCACAGCCTGCGGAACAGCCCCATCCGCGTCATGATGCCACCCTCTCCCCTGAAACCAGGGGCTGCGGCTCGGCTCCACCGGCAGCCGGCGGCGCAGGCTGCCCCCGGGGGAGAGGATCGGATCGGCGGCCGGGGTGAATGCAGCGGGAGCGATGCCGGCGTCAGACCTTGCCGGACCGGCTCACGGCCGAATCTTTTTCGCGGCCTCGGCGGCCGCGCGACGGACGTCCTTCACCGGATCGTCCTCTGCCACGAGCTCCAAAATCGGGATCGCCGATCCCGCCGCCGGGCCGATGTCGCCAAGCGCGACCGCCGCCTCGAGCCGCACCACGTCGCGTTCGGCCCGCAGCGCCCGCCGCAGCAGCGGGATCGCCCGCTCGAACAACGACTTGTCTTCGGGGGCGACCTTCAAGGCCGCCCAGACCGCGACCGTCGCCATCAAGTCGTCGTCGGACTCGGTCAGCGCCCGCAGGTCGGCCGCGGATTCCTTGGCGGCCGGGCCGATGCGGCCGAGGGCGTAGGCGGCTGAGTACCGCACGCCAGCCGCTGCCTTCGCATCGGCGACCAGTCGCTGCAGGGCGGGAATGGCGGCCGCAGCCTCCGGGCCGATGGCGGCGATCGCCACGGCGGCCTCGCTGGCATGCTCCGCATCGGTATCGCCAAGCTCCTTCACGAGTTCGTCGAGCGCCGGCTTCGCCGCCGGACCGATGCCGGCGAGGATCTCCAGGATGTTGGTCCGCATCGCCGGATCGGCCAACTTGCCGCGCAGGGTGTCCACGCACACGCCGCCCAAGCGGATGAGCGCGGCTCCGGCGGCCCGCCCGACCTCGGGGTCGGCGTCGGTCAGGAGCCCCGTGAACGTGGCGGCAAGTTTTTTCTTCTCGTCGTCGCCGAGCTGCGCGGCCAGGTCGGAGAGGCCGGCGACCGCCCCCTCACGCACGGCCGGCTCGGCAGCGGTGAGAGCCTTCCGGAGCCGCGCTTCAGCGGTAGCCGCGAACGGCTTTTCGCCCCGGTGAATCTGGGCCAAGGCCCACGCCGCCGTCGCGGCCAGCACTTCGTCCTCGTCGGCCACGACCTTCTCCAACGCCGCGTCCGCGTCGGCCGCCCGCACCTTGCCCAGGGCGAACGCGGCCGGGAACCGCAGCGACTTGTCGGGCGACTGCACCGCGGCGATCAGGGCCGGGCCCGCGGCCGCGGCCTGCTCGCCGATCGCGGCCAACGCCAGGATCGCCTGGAGCCGCTCGTGCACCTCGCCCTCGGCGGCGATCTGCGCCAGCGCCGCGGTGGCGGGGGCGGCCTCCGCCCCGATCTCGGCCAACGCGATCGTCGCCCAGTAGCGAGACTGCGGAGCCTTCAACGCCTCCACCAGGACCGGCACCGACACGTCTTCCATGTCGGCCAGCGTGTGCAACGCCGGCAGCACGACGGACGGGTCGGCATCGCCGAGCTGCTTGGCGAACAGGGGCGCGAGCACCGTCGGCGCCGGGTCGAAGTGGCGGATCGCGCGGATCGCGGCCCGCCGCACCCGCGGGTCGGAATGCACGATCGCCTTGGCAACGGCCTCCTGGCCGGCCGCGTACCGGGTGGCGTCATCCGCGGTGATCGTGTCGTCGTCCTCGTCGGCGCGAATGTGGCCGATCGCCGCGGCGGCCTGGGCGGCCACGATCGGATCGGGGTCGGCGAGCAGCTTCACCAGCACGGGCACGGCAGACGACGCGTCTTCACCGATCAGGCCGATGGCGCGGGCCGCGTGCCAGCGGACCCGCAACTCCGGATCCTCCGTCGCCGTGACGAGCGCCTCGAGGGCGGGTTTGGCGTTCTGGCCGAGGTCCGCGATGGCGTCGATCGTCACGACGCGAGTGCGGCTGTCGGTGGTGGTCGTGAGCGTCTTCACGAGGGCATCCAGGCCCGGCTCCTCGGCGGCGGCGGTCTGTGCCGCGACTGCGGGTGCCGGCTGCGGGGCGGCCTTGGCCGGTGTGGCTGCGGGGGCCGCGGCCGAACGCGGAGGTTTATGTGTGCGGGAGCAGCCCGTGGACACGACCGCGAGCGCCAGACAGACCCCGGACGAGACCAACGTGCGACGCATGACTGAATCCTTGGGCAAACGAGATTCATCCGGCGGCGATGCTGCCGGTTCGAGGCGTTTTTCGCGGCAAACTTCCGTCGCCGCGAATCGATGCCGAGAGTATACTCCGACCGGTGTTCAGGCCCATACGAGTTGTTTGGTCCCGCGGGGCACTGCCGCCCCGATGTCGAGTGGAGGTTTCACCCATGTCGAGTCACATGGCAGCCGTTTTCAGCCGGCGGCGATACGCCGCGGTCTCGTCCGTCGTCGCGTTGGCCGGCCTCGTTGCAGCATGGCCCGTGGCGGCCCAGTGGGGCGGCGGCTTCGGCTACAACCGCGGCGGATATGCATCGACCGCCGCACAGGCGGCCGACTACGGCATGTCGGAGATGATGCGAGCCCAGGGCTATCAAAACCTGCAAAACTCCGAAGCGGCCAAGAACTGGGAGCAGGCCAAGACGCAGGAGATCCAAAATCGTCTCCGCTGGACCGAAACCTACTTCGAGATGCGGAAGGTGAACCGCGAGGCGAAGGCGGCCGAGCAGGGGCCTCCGGTCACGCAAGAGCAGGCGATCCGGATGGCGAAGATGGCGGCGCCTCCGCGGCTCGGCTCGACGCAGCTCGATCCGGTGACGGGCCATGTCGAGTACCCGCCGGTGCTCATGGACGACATCTACGCCGACTACCGCAAGCGGCTGGACCAGTTCTTTGCCGATCGGGCCGCCGCGGGCGGCAGCGTTCAATACAGCGAGATGCGGGACTTTCAGAGCAACGTCTCCAAGTTCATCGACGTCCTCAAACAGAACGTGAAGAACTACCCGGCGGGCGACTACGGCAGGGCCCGCACCTTCCTCGACAGTCTGGCCCACGAGGCCCGGATGCCGTCCGGCTGACCGGCGGCGCCGCCGGGCCGCCGGGCCGCGCGGACGGCAGGCCTTCGGGTACACTGCCGAAGCCGTGGTCGAGCGCCTGTGGGGGCGCCGTGGTGTGCCCCGCTCCGCCGCGTGTCCCCGCCTGACCCACGCGCGTGGCTGAAGCCGCTTCCGCCCTCGACGTTCTCAAGGCGGGCGGCTCGTGGCCGCTCGGTTCGCCGTCCCTGGTCGTCGTGCACGGTGGCGATACGTTCCTCGCCGGGCAGGTGCTCGGGTTGCTCCGTGAGCGGCTCTGTCCCGACGAGGCCGATCGGTCCTGGGCCTGGCGGGAGTTTGTCGGCGACGACGAGCCCGATCCGCGGGACGTGTTCGACGAGGCGGCGACGGTGCCGATGTTCGCGACCGCGACGCGGGCCGCCGTCGTGCGGAATGCCGACGCCTTCGTGTCGGACGCGCGGGAGCGGCTCGAGACGCTGGCCAACGCGCCGCGGGGCGGCCGCGGTCTGGTCGTTCTCGAGGTCAGGGCGTTTCCCGGCAACACGCGGCTTGCCAAGGCCGTGGCCGCCCATGGCCTGGCAATCGACACCGCCATTCCGGCCCGCTACGACCTCGCGGCGTGGGTGCGGCACTGGGCGCAGTCCCGGCACGGCGTCCAGCTCGCCGCGGCGACGGCGGCGCGGCTGCTGGAGCGGCTCGGCGGTGACCTCGGCCAGGTGGATCAGGCGATCGCCCGCCTCGCCGCGAGCTGCGCTCCGGCCGACCGCGGCAAGCCGATTCCGCCCGATGCGGTGGATGCGTTCGCCGGCTCGCCGCAGGAACGCACCGCCTGGGGCATGATCGACGCGGCCGCCGGCGGCGACACCAAGCGGGCGCTGCGGGAACTCGCCGACCTGCTCGACGCGGGCGAGAATCCGATCGGCGTCGCGGCGCAGATCGCCTCGGTGCTGCGGCGGCTGTCGACGGCCGCGCGGCTGCTGGCCCTGCCGGCCGGCGGCGGCCGTCCTGCCGGGGTGGAGCAGGCGCTCCGCGAGGCGGGGGTGGCCGCCTGGCCCAAGGCGATGGCGCAGGCGAAGGAGTCGCTCGGGCAGCTCGGGCCCCGCCGCGCCCGCCAGTTGCCGATCTGGCTGCTCGACCTCGACCGGGCCTTGAAGGGCGACGCCTCCCGGGGGCTGCGGGCACGTCTGGCCTTGGAGCGGCTGTTCTGCAAGATGGCGCGTCGGGACGACTCGTCCCGACCGCCCCGTTCAGGAGCCCGCCGATGAATCCGCAGCACCCGATCGATCCCCGCGACGTCTGGGACAACCCGCTGGCCACGAGGTACGCCTCCGCCGAGATGACCCGGCTGTGGAGCGACAACCACCGCTACCGGCTGTGGCGGGAGACGTGGCTCGCCCTCGCTGAGGCGGAGGCGGAACTGGGGCTGCCGATCTCGGCCGAGCAGCTGGCGCAGATGCGGGCGAACCTCGAGCCGATCGATTTCGCCAAGGCGGCGGAATACGAGCGGCGGATGCGGCACGACGTCTTCGCCCACCTCCATGCGTTCGCCGATGCCTGTCCGGCGGCCCGGCCGATCATCCACCTCGGCGCCACCAGCGCCTTCGTCACCGACAACGTCGACCTCGTCCTGATCCGCGAGTCGCTCGACCTCGTGGCCGCCCGGCTCGCGACGGTGATCGAGCGGCTCGCTGCGAAGGCCCTGGAGACGAAGGACCTCGTCTGCCTCGGCCGCACGCACCTCCAGCCGGCCCAGCCGACGACCATCGGCAAGCGGATCTGCCTGTGGATCCACGACCTGCTCCTCGACCTGGAGGAAGTCACGCACCGCCGCAAGCTGCTCCGGGCCCGGGGCGTGAAGGGCACCACCGGCACGCAGGCGAGCTTCCTGGAGCTGTTCGGCGGCGATCATGCCAAGGTGCGGCGGCTCGACGAGCTCGTCGCCGCGAAGCTCGGTTTCCATTCGTCCTACGAGGTGACCGGCCAGACCTACACCCGGAAGGTCGATTCGCAGGTCTGCGCGGCGCTCGCCGGCGTGTCGGAATCGACGCACAAGGCCGGCAACGACCTGCGGCTCGCCGCCGCCTGGGGCGAGCTGGAGGAGCCGTTCGAGCACGAGCAGGTCGGCTCGTCGGCGATGCCCTACAAGCGCAACCCGATGCGGGCGGAACGGATGTGCGGGCTGGGCCGGTTCGTGATGGGGCTGGCCGCAACCGCCGGACAGACGGCGGCCGTGCAGTGGATGGAGCGGACGCTCGATGATTCGGCTCCCCGGCGGCTCGTCCTGCCCCAGGCGTTCCTGGCGACCGATGCCCAGCTCGTGATCTACGCCAACATCGCCGGCGGGCTCGTGGTGCTGCCGGGCGGCATCCGCCGCAACCTGGAGGCCCATCTGCCCTTCCTGGCCAGCGAGCGGCTCCTCATGGCCGGCACGACCGCCGGCGGCGATCGGCAGGAGCTGCACGAGGCGATCCGCACCCACAGCCACGCGGCCACGGCGCGGATTCGTGAGGGGCACGGCAACGATCTCGTCGCCCGGCTGGCCGCCGATCCGCTGTTCGCGGGCGTCGACCTGGAGGCGGCGATGGACACCCGGGGCCTGGCCGGGAGGGCTTCGGCCCAGGTCGACGAGTTCATCGCCGGCGCCGTGCGTGCCGCCCTCGAGGACTGCCCCGTCCGCGGCCCGGAGGCGGCGCTCAGGGTGTGAGCGGCTCGTCACCGGCCGTCACACGCGGTCCTGGTGCCGGGAGCGGCTGCGGTTGGAGCGGCAGTCGAAGCACAGCCCCGAGATGATGAGCCGGTGGCTCTCGGCACGGAACCGGTGCCGGGCCGCCACGGCATCGCGGATCCGCGTCAGCTCGTCACTGGAAAACTCTATCAGCTGGTGGCAGCCCGTGCAGTAGAGGTGGTCGTGCTGGGGATAGCCGTAGTCGTGCTCGTATACGGCACGGCCGCCGAGCACCATCTTGCGGAGCAGCCCCGCGTCCACCATCTCGGCGAGCGTGCGGTAGACCGTGGGCCGGCTCGCCCGGGCACCGGCCGGCGTCCGTCGCAGCCCCTCGAGCAACTGCTCCGCGTCGAAGTGCTCGTGGTGGCCGCAGACGTGGTCCACGATGGCCCGACGCTGCTTGGTGATCCGCTTGCCCTTGGTCTGGAGAAACTCCGCGAACCGCGCCTGCGGCGTCAGGGCGACGTCTACCTTGCCCAATGAGAAATCGGCAGCCACGGCCACGGGGCACCTCCGGAACGGAACCCTTCAATTGTAGCAACCGCGGGCTTCCCGTCCGAAATGCACACGGCCGGACCATGGCGGTCCGGCCGTGCCGTGTTCGTCGCGTCACCGGCAGAGCACCGGAGCCCGGCTTCAGCCGAGCCGGTCGAGCAGCCGGTCGAGGGCGATGTCGAGCTTGTCGTCCGTGTCGTACGAGCCGTCGGCGATCGCCGCCCGGATCGCGTTGACGCGGTCGAAGCGGATGTCGGCGGCCGCGTCGGCCGAGCGGACGGCGTCGACCGACAGCGTGACGGCGTCATGCACTTCGCCGACGCCCTGCTGCTTGACGGCCGCCTGGGCCGCATCGAGGCTCTTCACCGCACCGACGCCCTGCGAGCCCTGCGTCGAAAAAACACCCCAGATGTTCATGATTGCTCTCCTTGCGGGCAGTGTTCCTGATCCCCTCGCTCCCCGACACGGTCCCCGATACGCATCAGCGGGCCGGACGGTTCGTCGTGGATTCGATGTGCCCTTTCCTGTCCACCATTGTTGCCGCGCTTCCGCGTTCCGGCGACACCAGTCGTCGGACAGCGGCCGGTCGATTGCGTGCGACCGGTCGCCGCGGCCAATTTCCTCTCATCGACCGGTCGTGCGAAAACCTTGAATCTTTTTTTGCATTGCCTGTTCTGTGCATTTCGCCGGGCATGAGGCCGCCCAGCCTGCCCATCCTGCCGCCGCCGTCAGGCGGCGAACTCCGGCTTCCGGCGGCCGAGCTGGGACTGGAGCCGCTCCACGATCGCGCTGTGCATCTGGCTAACGCGGCTTTCCGAGAGGTCGAGCGTGGCGCCGATCTCCTTCATCGTCAGCTCCTCGTAGTAGTAGAGGATGATGATCAGCCGCTCGTTGCGATTGAGCCCCTTGGTGACGAGTCGCATGAGGTCCGCCTTCTGGATGCGGCGGGTGGGATCCTCACCTTTCTTGTCCTCGAGGATGTCGATCTCGCGGACGTCCTTGGAACTGTCGGTCTCGCACCATTTCTTGTTGAGGCTCACGAGGCTGACGGCGTTGGCGTCGACGAGCAGCTTCTCGAACTCCTCGCGGGAGAGCTGCATGTGCTCGGCAACCTCCGCGTCGGCAGGTGCCCGGCCGAGCTTGGCCTCGAGCGTCTTCACCGCCTCGTTGAGCTTGCTGGCCTTCGAGCGGACCAGCCGCGGCACCCAGTCCATCGTGCGGAGCTCGTCGAGCATGGCCCCGCGGATCCGGGGCACGCAGTAGGTCTCGAACTTGACGCCCCGCGACATGTCGAAGGCGTCGATCGCGTCCATCAGGCCGAAGGTGCCGGCCGAGACGAGGTCGTCGAGTTCGACGCCGTCGGGCAGTCGCGACCAGATCCGCTCGCCGTTGTACTTCACCAGCGGCAGGTAGATCTCGATGAGCCGGTTTCGCAGCTCCTCGTTCGATTGGTCGAGCTTGAACCGCTTCCAGAGATCGAGGACCTCCTCGGCAGACGGCTGGGTCGCTTGCTGTGCCACGTCATCCTCCTTGATAGGGCCTTGCACGCCGCGGTGACGAGGCATCGCCGCCTCGTCGTCGCGGTCCGGGGTCGCACCGTCCTGGTGCGACCACCGTCGCCGCCGCGCATCCGATCTTCATCGGCGGCGCCGCGGCCAATTCATCAGATTTTTTCCCGGCGCCCCGGGATCTTCGCGAGTCTTCCCATGTTGTCACTTTCCAATTTCCCCTCCATGAATGTTCGGCGGCACTGCGCGGCCCCTCAGGCGGCCCGGGCCGTCTCCTCGGTGCCGAGCGTCGCGAAGATCTCCAGCCGCGGCTCATCGGCCACCTCGTCCTCGGCGAGGACGAGGACGTCGGGCAGGCCGCGGACGAGGGTGTCGCGCACGGCGCGGCGGACGGCGGCCGGCACCACGATGACGGCAACGCCGCCGCGATCGATGGCGGGCCGGGTCGCGCGGCGGATCTCCGCGATCAGCCGAGCCGCCGGCCGGCTGGCGGACGGGCCGGTGGCGAGCGTGTCGGCTGCGGCGCCGGCGAGCCGCACCGCGGTGAGCCTGCCCTCTGGATCGCGGGCCCGGCGGCGGATGCTGCCCGCCAGCCGGCGGCGCACGATCTCGGCGAGCTGCCGCGGTTCGGCCGCATCGGCCGCATGGTCCGACATGACCTCGATGATTTCGGCGAGCGGCCGCGCCGGCACCCCCTCCTGGAGCAGGCACTGGAGCGTGCGCTGGATCTTCGCCACCGTGAGCACGCCCGGCACCACCTGCTCGACGAGGGCCGGCTGGGCGGCGCGGAGCGACTCGACGAGGCGGCTCGTGGCTTCCCGGGAGAGCAGCTTGTCGGCATGCCGCCGGACCACGGCCTCGAGACAGCGTGACACGCAGTCGACGTCGTCGAGCACCGTCGCCCCCAGGCCGCGGGCCGCATCGGCCTGGGCATGGCTCGTCCAGACGCCGCGCCGCCCGGTGAGCGGGTCGGTGGCGTCGAGCCCATCGACCGTCTCGCCCGCGGTCGGCAGCACGAGGAGCCGGCCGGCCGGCAGCTCGCCCTCGTGGACAACGTCGCCGGCGAGGTGGATCGCGAAGCCGCGTGGCGGCAGTGCGGGATCGTCGCGGAACGACACCTGCGGGACCACGAGGCCGAGATCGGCGGCAATCGCAGTCCGCAGGGCCGCTGTCCGCTCCAGCAGCGGCGCCGCCGCGCCGGCGACCAGCCCCACCAGGCCGCCGCCCAGCCGGACCACGAGCTGCTCGTCGGCGATGACATCGGCCAGGGCGGCCCGTGCCGCCCGCGGGGCGACGGTCGTGTCGTCACGCTCGTCGCGGCTCCCGTTCCTGCCCCGCCGGGCGGTGAAGAAGGCGGCCAGGAACGAGACGCCCGCCATCCCGGCCAGCGGCAGGAACGGCAGATCGGTGAGCGACAACAGCGCCAGAAACACGCCCGTCATGGCGAGCACTTGCGGCCGCGCCGTGAACTGGCGGCTGAACTCACGGGACAGGTCGATGGCCTGGCTCGACCGCGAAATCAGCAGGCCCGTGGCAACCGACACGAACAGCGCGGGCACGGCGCTGGTCAGGCCGTCGCCGATCGTGAGCCGGGCGTACGTGCCGAGGGCCTTGTCCGCGGGCATGCCGTGCTCGACCACGCCGATGGCCAAGCCGCCGATCAGGTTCACGAGCGTGATGATCACTCCGGCCTTCGCTTCACCCGCCACAAAGCGGCTGGCACCATCCATGCTGGCGAAGAAATCGGCGTGTCGCTGCAGGTCGAGGCGGGCCCGCCGCCCCTCCTCGCGGGTCAGCGTGCCGGCCTGCACGTCGGTGTCGATCGCCATCTGCCGGCCCGGCAGGCCGTCGAGCGCGAAGCGGGCCGCCACCTCGCTGGTCCGCGTGGATCCCGCGGTGATCACCAGGAACTGCACGACGGCGATGATCGCGAACACGACCGCGCCGACGACGAGGTTGTTGGCGGCCACGAACTCACCGAATGCCTCGACGACGCGGCCCGCCGCCGCGGGGCCGTCGATGGCGGCGCGGGAGAGGATGAGCCGCGTGGTGGCGATGTTGAGCACGAGCCGGACGAGCGTGGCGCCGAGCAGGAACGTGGGGAAGATGCTCATCTCGAGCGGCGTCCGGGCCGCGAGGGCCCCGAGCAGGGCGAGCACCGAGACCGTGAGGTTGGCGGCGAGCAGCAGGTCCACGATCGCCGGCGGCACCGGCGCGAGCACGACCAGCACCGCCAGCAGGATCGCGGCCGGGATCGCATAGTCGAGAACGGCGGCGGATGCGGGACGGCGCAGGGCCGCCGCGGTGGATTGGGCCATGGGATGACGGGCGTCGGTCGGGTTGGAATCGTGCCTCGCGGGCGGCGGGGACGGTAGCGGAGGCCGGAGTGGCGGTCCAGACCGGTCGCCGCCTGTTTCGGCGGCTACAATCGCAGCGGTTTGCGTCCCCTTTTCCCCGCCCTGGATCTTCCGCCCATGCGGTTCGACCGCCTTGGACTCACCTTCGACCATCCCGACAACTGGACCGTGGATGTCGACGACGCCAGCGGCCTGCAGGCTGCGGTTACCGCGTACGCGCCCGACGGCGGATTCTGGTCGGTGAGCGCCCACGCGCCCGGCGGCCCGGCCGCGGAACTCGCCGCCGCCGTCGTGCAGGAGATGCGGTCGCAGTATCAGGAGCTCGACAGCGAGTCGGTCGAGGAAGGAATCGGCGGCCGCATCCTGCGCGGCTTCGACCTCAACTTCTACTGCCTCGACCTCACCAACACGGCCCAGGTGCGCACGCTGGAGACGCCGGACGCGGTGTACCTGCTGCTCTGCCAGGCCGAGGACCGCGAATGGGAGGAGACGGCTCAGGTGTTCGCGGCCATGACCGCGAGTTTCGTGGCGGCGTTGGGCCCCGGCGCCGACCGGGAAACCGGCGGTCCCGACGCCTCCTGACGCGACCGGCGCCGCCAAAAACACCGTCCGCTGCTACCATGCTCCCGTTGTGAAGTGACCCCGTCGGTCGCTCGTCCTCCCCCCTGCAGGCCGCACGTTGCTCCTCGCCGACCTCTCCACCGGCCCGACGATCCAGATGGTCCATTGGCTGGCCTTCGCGGTCTTCGTGACCGTAATGCTCGTCCTGGATCTCGCCGTCTTCCACCGCAAATCGCACGAGCCGTCGCTGCGCGAGAGCGCCTTCTGGACCTGCTTCTGGTCGGCTCTCGCCCTGGCCTTCAACGGTCTGGTGTGGTGGTGGCTGGGGGGCAAGCCGGCGATCGAGTTTCTCACGGGCTACCTCGTCGAATGGTCGTTGTCGATGGACAACGTATTCGTGTTCGCGGTGGTGTTCGCCTACTTCGGCGTGCCGCTGAAGTACCAGTACCGCGTCCTCTTCTGGGGCATCCTCGGCGCGGTGATCATGCGGCTGACGTTCGTGCTCCTCGGAGCGGAGCTCGTCGAGCGGTACAAGTGGATCCTGTGGGTGTTCGGCGCCTTCCTCGTCTACACGGGCGTGAAGCTGGCCTGGGGCGGCGGTGACCACGAGCCCGGAGAAAACGGGCTGATCCGGTTTTTTCGCCGTTTCATCCCCGTGTCCAACCAGCCGGCCGGCGACCGGTTCTTCGTCCGCGAGCAGGGGAAATTGATGGCCACGCCCCTGTTCCTCGTGCTCCTGGTGGTGGAGAGCACGGACGTGTTGTTCGCGGTGGACAGCGTGCCGGCCATCCTCGGCGTGGTCACGCCGGGGACCCACTACATGCGGTTCATCGCCTTCACGTCGAACGTGTTCGCGATTCTTGGCCTGCGGGCCCTGTATTTCTTGCTCGCCGGCGTGATGGACCTGTTCCGGTTCCTCAACTACGGGCTGTCGGCGGTGCTCGTCTTCGTGGGCTGCAAGATGATCGCGGAGGCGGCGCGGCACAACGAGTGGCTGGCCGCCCAGGGGGGCTGGGATGCCCATGCCAAGGGGCATCTCGTCCATCCGGCGGTCTCGCTGGCGGTGATCGTCACCCTGATCGGCACGAGCGTGGCGGCGTCGCTGGCCTTTCCGGAACGGAAGCACGGCGGCACGTTGGCCGAAGACGGTCACGATGGTCCGGCGGCCGGGGCGTGACCGCGGGTGACGCGGCCGGCGGGCGATGCGGATCCTCGTCCATGAATGGTGCTGCTCGGGCGGGCTGGCCGCGTGGCAGCACGGGCGGGGCGTCGGGGTGACCGCCGCGCTGCACGCCGAGGGCCGGGCGATGTTTTTGGCCCTGCTGCGCGACGCTTGCCGCGACCCGGAACTCGACGTGACGGCCCTCGTGGATGTGACCCGCCCCGTGCCGTTGCCAGCGCGGGTGCGAATCCACTCCGTTGCCGTCGGCGCCGAGGTGGACGTGCTGGTGGCGGAGGCCGGACGGGCGGAGATGACGATCGTGGTCGCGCCGGAAACCGATGGACTGCTCGCGAGCCGGGTGGCCGCGGTGCGGCAGGCCGGTGGCACCGTGCTGGCGTCCGACGCCGCGTTCCTCGCCGTCGCGGCCGACAAGCAGGCCACCATGCACGCGCTGGCCGCCGTGGGCGTGCCGGTGCCAGCGGGGCGGCTCTTGGTGGCCGGGGCCGAGTGGCCGGCGGGGTTCTGCACGCCCGCGGTCCGCAAGCCGCGTGACGGGGTCGGGGGAGAGGATCTGGTCGTCGTGCCACGCGGTGCGCGGCCTCCGGCGCCGGTGCCCCGCGACACGCGTCTGGAGGTCCTCGCGGAGGGCGTGCCCGTCGGGGTGGCGTGCCTGTGCGGTCACGGTCCGCCGGTGCCGCTCGCACCGCTGCGGCAGCGGTTTGCCGCCGGGCCTGGATCGGCCTACGTCGGGGGCGAGCCGCTGGCGGACCGCGTCGCGCAGCGGCGAGCCACGGCGCTCGCCGTGCGGGCCATCGCCGCGGTGACGCGGGCCGCCGGTGGGCTGGCACGCGGCTGGGTGGGAGTCGATATGATCCTCGGGCCGCAGGCCGACGGCCGGGGCGATCGGGTGCTGGAGGTGAATCCGCGCTTGACGACCTCGTTCGTGGGCCACGCCGCCGCTGCCGCCACCAGCCTCGTGCGGCAGTCGATCGAGGTCGCCGCCGGCCGGACTGTGCTGCCGGCGGCGAGTCCCGGGGCATTTCAAGTCGTGGCCAATGGTGATCGTGCTTCCTCCCGCGACTGACCTCGTCGCCCTCGACGTGGGCGGCGCCGCCATCAAGGCGGCCGACGGCCGTGGGTGGGCCCATGCCCTGCCCTTTCCGCTGTGGCGGGAGTGGCGGCGGCTGCCTGACGCGATCGCCGCGGTGATCGGGCCGTTGCGGCCCGACCGGATCGTGGCGACGATGACCGGTGAAATCGCCGATTGTTATCCGTCGCGGACGGCCGGCGTGTCGGCCATCGTCGCCGCGGTCGAGACGGCGTCTCGCGCGGTCGGCTGCCGGACGGCCGTCGGCATCTATCTGCTCGATGGCCGGATCGTGTCCGGGACCGAGGCCACGCGGCAGCCGCTCGCGGCGGCGGCAGCCAATTGGCACGCTCTGGCGCGGCTGGCCGCGGCCGCGACGGGCGGGGTTGCGGGCTTTCTCATCGACGTCGGGTCGACCACGACCGATATCGTGCCGCTGGGGCCGGCGGGGCCGGCGCCGCTGGCAACTGACGATCCCGGCCGGATGCGGACCGGTGAGCTCGTCTACACGGGCATCGAGCGGACGCCCGTCGCGACGCTTGTCCGATCCCTGCCCCACGGCGGCCTGCGCCGGCCGGTGGCCAGCGAGCGATTCGCCGACTCGCGTGATGCCTGGCTGCTGCTCGGCGAGTTGCCGGAGGAGGAAGAAGCCAGCGACACGGCCGACGGCGGGCCGGCCACCCGCGCGGCGGCCCGGGTGCGGATGGCGCGGTCGATGCTGCTGGACCCGGCGGCGCTCTCGCCCGACGAGGCCCGCGGAGCCGCGGAGCGGTGTGCCGCGACGCAGGCCCGGCTCGTGGCCCACGCCCTGGGCCGGGTGGCGGCCGGCTGCGGCTGGCGGCCGCGCACGGTCGTGCTCTCGGGCCACGGCGCGGCGCTGGCGCGACGGGCCCTTGACCGCACGGCCTGGCCGGTCGAGCGGGTCGCTCTGGCCGAGCAGCTCGGCGCGGAGGTCTCGCGGGTCGCCCCGGCCCACGCGCTGGCGCTGATCGCCCGGGGAGCCTTGCGATGAGCGACCGGTGGCTGCACGGCATCCTCCGAGGCGGCGTGACGGAGCGGTCTGCCGGCCCGCTCGTGGTCAAGGTCGGCGGCAGCCTGCTCGCCCGTCCACGCTGGGCGGAACTGATCGCCGAGCTGCTGGCCGGCACGCCACGGCGCTGCACGGTCGTCGTCGGCGGCGGACCTGTCGTGGACGGCCTGCGAACCATCGATGCCGCCGCGCCGCAGGCGGCCGAGGCGATGCATTGGCGGGCGATCGAGGCCCTGGGAATCACGGCCCGGATCGTGGCCGAGGCGCTGTCCCTGCCGCTGGTCGACGCCCCCCAGGCCACGCGAGGAGTGCTCGACGTGCCGGTTTGGCTACGGCGAGACGTGACGCTGCCCGCGGGCTGGCACGTGACGAGCGACTCCATAGCCGCGGTCGTTGCCGCCGCCGCGGCCGCTGGGCTGCTGCTCGCCAAGAGCGTGCCCCCGCCCGTCGGCGGCGTGCCCGCAGTCGCGGCTGGGGGCTGGGTCGATGCCCACTTCCCAGTCGTCGCCGCCCGCCTTGCTCATATTGCGTGGGCCGCGCCGATCAGTCCCATGCCAGCGGGGCCGTTGCGGGACGAGCGGTGAGGGCCGCGGTCCGCGTGGCGGTGAGGTCGAGGTCTGCGGCGGCGGCGGAATTGGCCGCGAACGCCCAGGGCTGGAATTGAACGCCACCGGAGGCGCTGAGCACCCAAGTCGTGCCCTTCTTGATGCCCGATGCGACCGTGGGCACCGTGGCCGGCGCGTCGTAACGGGGCAGCGGCAGCTTGCCGGCATCCATCAGCGGGCCGAGGTCGAGGCCCGCCCGGCCGTCCAGCTGCCGGCCCTTGATGAGGGCCGCCACGACGGCCAGGTCGACGCAATTGAGGAGTTCGCCGAACACCGGCTGTTTGGTCGACAGGATGTCATACTGTTTGGTCATCGCCGCACACCACTTTTCCGCGACCGCGTCCGCGGCGCCGGCGCCGCGTTGTATCCCTCCCCGGGCGGCCACGTCGGTCTCCGTGAGGCACTTCATGCGGCGTCCCGAGAGCCGCCAGGCGAGTTCGTCGGCATCGCGGGCGATCGGATCGTATTCGGCCTCGAGCCAGAACCGTGGCAGGGACGAGGCCCGGCCACCGGCGGGCACCATTGCCAGGTAGCTCGGCAATTCCTTGACGCCGGAAGGCTCCAGGCCCATGCCGATCCGCTTCATGCGGTAGTCGGCCGCGACGAGCACCCGGGCGAAGCGGCTGTCGGCGGGCACGCCGCCCACGCGGACCTGCTGCGGACCGAGCGCCTCCTCCATGCCGCGAAACACGGCCTGGGGAGCAGGACCCATCGTTTTTTGCGCCGCCAGAAACTTCTGCAGGCGGGCGATGCCCTCGGGTGTGGGATCGATCGAGCATTGGATGCCGCCCGCCCGCGCCTGCTCGATCGATCGCAGCGCCACGATCAGATCCTCCAGGAGCAGCAGCGGCCGGCCGCTGCCGGCGGCGACGAAGTTGCCCGCGGCATCCACGATCGGCTTGTCGCCGGGGCCGGCAAGCACGATGTCGTGGCCGTCGGGATCGACGAACACATGCGTGACTCGTTCCAGGCCGCCGAGCAGGAGCAGCTCGACCGGTAGCGGCTGGCTCTTCGCAGCTTTGTCGGCGACGGCGGTGATCATTTTGGCGAGCGACACCTTCCGCAATTCGCCGGGCTTCGCCGGCAGCCTCGCGTCCGCCAACGCGGCGCGGCGTTCCTTGGCAAGGGCCTCGACGGCGCCGGCGTCCATGGACCGGAGGATGCCGTCGGTGTCGATCGAGATGCCACCCACCGCGCCGAAGCCGAATCCGCCGCGACCGCCGCCGAACCCGCCGCCGAACTGTGCGGCGGCCCGCCCGGTGAGCGCGGCGGTGCAGAGAACCGTCATGCAGACGTAGGCAACAACGCGGCGCAGGCCGAGCAGCCGGGACTGCAGGGCGCGGGAAGGGGGCGTCATGGCAGGCTCTCCAAGTGCGGTCGCGGGCGGGAATTGAGATTCGGCTCTGGCAACGAAGCAATGGTAAGTCGGGTGAGAATTTCCAGCAAACCCGATTCGGCCCACGATCCGTGCCATTTTCCGGGGGTTTGGGCCTATCGCAAAACGGGCTTGGCTGGTGCATGATCAACTTCGGCCGGGTCGGCGGAGCGTCCGGTCAGGCCGGAGTCGTGGTGCACGTTGGCGAGGGACCGAGCCATGGCTGCGTATTTGATCGTTCGGGATCCCGTCTGCGGCCGCAGCGTCACCAGGCTTACGGATGGTGACGCCGTCTCCCTGGGGCGTGCGACCACCAACGGCATCGTCATCAACGACGAGCGGGCGAGTCGGATGCATGCTGAGATCGTCCCGACGGGCCAGGGATGGTCGATCCGCGACCTGGGGAGCCGCAACGGCACGCTCGTGGGCGGGCAGGTGATCACCGCGGAGCGGCTCCTGACGCCGGGAGACGTGATCGCCGTCGGCCTCACGGAGGTCACGTACTGCGAGGGTGAACCGCCCACCGATCCCAATCTGACGCTCGTCGGCACCGGTCCGGCGCCGCTCTCGGCCGAGATGCGGGTCTGGCAGGCGTCGATCACGCACCGGCGGGCCCGGAGCCGTCTCCTGGAGAACATGCGTGACGCGGCGGAGCGCGTGCCACGGGTGGGGCGGGCGGCGGCGGAACTCTGCCGGCTGGCCTTCGCGCTCGGGCGGGCCGACGACCTCAAGGCGATGGCCAAGCTGGCGTTGGAATCCGCGCTCCAGGGGGCCGGCGCCGCCCGCGGCGTCCTGCTCCTGCCCCCGCATGTCGGCGACCTGTCGCATGCGCGGGGGCCGTCCGCCGGATCTGCCGAGGCCCTGGTGGCGCTGGCATCGGTCCCCGATCCCTGGCCGGTCGGCGGCACGCCCGCTGGCGTGGCGGCGGCCGTGATCGCGGCCGACGAGGCGCTGCTGGCCACGGCGAGCCCGGATGCGACGCGGTCGCCGGAGGATCCGTCGGGAACGATTTCAGCTCCGATTCGCACGCGGGGCATGGTCGTCGGCGTGCTCCACCTCGAGGTGTTGACGCACGACCGCGAGTGCACGCCGGACGATCTCGAGTTCGTCATGGCCGTGTGTGACGCCCTCGGCGTTGCGCTGGAGAACTTTTCCGCCCGGGCGGCCCTGTCGACGAAGCTCGCCAACACCGCCGACGAAATCGAGCGGCTCCGGCGGCGGCTTGGCGAGGACGCGCCCATGGTGGTGGTGAGCCCCGCCATGCAGGCGATCGTAGGGCAGCTGCAGCGGGTGGCCGCCACGAAGGCCACCGTGCTCATTCGCGGCGAGAGCGGCGTCGGCAAGGAGCTCGTCGCCCGGGCAATCCACGAGTCGAGCGACCGCCGTGGCGGTCCCTTCGTGTGCCTCAACTGCGCCGCCCTCTCGGAGACGCTCCTGGAGAGCGAACTCTTCGGCCACGAAAAGGGCGCCTTCACCGGGGCCACGGAGCGAAAGCTCGGCAAGTTCGAGTCGGCCCACAAGGGCACGCTGATGCTCGACGAGATCGGCGAGATGAGCCCCAGCATCCAGGCCAAGTTTCTCCGCGTGCTCGAGGGGCATCCCTTCGAGCGGGTCGGCGGCAGCGACGGCGGGAGAGTTTCGCCGTGACCTGTATTTCCGCCTCAAGGTCGTGGAGATCCTGGTGCCGCCGCTGCGGCGCCGGCCGGAGGACGTGGAGGCGATCGCGCAGCACTTTTTGCAGCGGTTCGCCGCCGAGACCGGCCGCCGGATCAGCGGCTATACGCCCGCGGCATTGCAGGCGATGCGGGCCTACCACTGGCCGGGCAACATCCGCGAACTGCGAAACTGTGTCGAGCGGGCGGTCGTGCTGGCCCAGAGCGAATGGATCGACGTCCAAGACATGGCGCTCAGCCATCTCGCCGCACCGGGCGAGACCGGCCGGCAGTCGGTCGGCCGGGCTGCGGCCTTCGTGCCCGCCACGATCGACGAAGTGGAGCATCGCCACGTGCTGGCGACGCTGGAGGCCGTCGGCGGCAACAAGACGAAGGCCGCCGCGATGCTCGGGATCGAGCGGTCGACGCTCGACCGCAAGCTGGCGAAGTGGGCCAAGGCCTGACGCGGCCGCGGCACGCTCGCCGGCGCCGCGAGCGTTCGCAGGCTGTGGGACAAGTCTGCCCGAGCAGGATGCGACGGCCATCGCCCCAGGAAGCCCGCGGCGTTTCCTCGGCTGCGCCTTCGGTCTGCGAATCCTGCGGTCGATCAAGTGGAAAAAGGCCATGGAGGCAATCCCGTTCGGTACGAGGGTTGCCGGAGGTGCGCGCCACGTCTTGGGAGGGTCGGGGCTGCCCGTGCCCCGTCGCCGGACGCTCACTGCGCCCATCCTGGGCTGCGTTCGCTCGAAGATGCCTGCGCTGCGGCATCCATGCCTCCGCTGGCCATCTACGCCGGCTCTCGGGGCACGGACAGCCCCTCCCGGCACCCTGCCTTTGAACGCTCGTGCCGCAGAGGCAACGCGCAGCGGGCAGGTGCAACGATAGTTCCGCCGCGATCGTGGCGAAAGCAGTCGGGTCGAAGATGCGGACCGACTCGGATCGTGATCCGAGTGACGTGCGATTGACCCCCAGTCGCTTTCGCACCTTGTCGAACTCCGTGACGCGCTGCAGGCCACGGAGCGTACGAATCGCGGGATTGAATAACCACAAGCGAACCAGCACGCAGTACTGGTCCATGTGCAGCTGCCGATTGCCAGCCGCATCACGCTTCGTCCCGACCTCATGCAGTCGAAACAACAGCTTCCGCAGGGAGCGAAAGTGCTTGAACCCCTGCAGATCACGATCGCCGGGCTGCGGGCCATCAGCAGCAGAACGCCGGCCGCGAGCACCAGCAGCGGCACTTCGACCTCCGCTGTCAGCGTTCCCGTCTGCCGCAGAATGGAGAACAGGCTCGCCAGCCCGAAGAAGCCGCTGACGGCGAACGACACCTTGTCGAAGCCCGAGAGGATCACGGCGAGGACGCCGATCATGGCCAGCCCGAGAGTCCACGCCCAGTCGACGGTCGGAATGAAGCCCAGGCTGCTGAGCAGCCAGCCTCCGCCGACGGCGACCAGCAGGATTCCCACAATCAACGAGGAACGATCTTTTTGCATCCCAGCCACCTTGGCGTTTCCGGTCAGACCCGACTCCAGGCATTCATATCCACTGGCACGGAAAATCCAACCCGCGTTGGGCTTCACAGGTCGAAATACCGCTTCCAGTACTCGGCGCCTTCCGGCCCGGGCTCCGGTGGTTTCGTGTCACCCGCCCGCGGCGCACGGCGGGCCGCCCGCGCCTCCGCCAGCCACTCGGCGCACGACACGGCCTTCGCCCGCCGCCGTCTGGCCGCCGCCTGCAGGCGGCGGTCGTTCGACACCACCATCAGATGCGGCGACGTCGCGTCTGCCACCAGTTCCTCGATCAGCGAATCGGCGTCGGGATACTCGCGGGCGAACCAGACGCGGATGCCGCGATGCGTGGCGCGGCCGGGCAGGCCATCGGGAGCCCGGGCGGCGTCGAACACGACCACGGTGTTCGACGCTTCGGCACCCAGCAAGTCGGCGAGCATGTCGAGCAGGGCCCGCCGCGACTGCTCGAAGCCGCCTGCGCCACGGCTGGCGCCGAAGACGCCGGAGGCATGGAGGAGGTTGTAGCCGTCGATGATCAGCTTCATGGCCGGTGTCCGCCGCGGTCAGGGGCCGCGTTGCGGGCGGCCGCGGTCAACCAACGAGCCGGTGCTTC
>JAJTED010000043.1 GCA_021300535.1 Planctomycetaceae bacterium
GGATGTAGCCGGGCATGATGCCGATCTTGCACTCCGCCGGCGTGATCACGCCCGGGCAGTTGGGGCCGATGAGCCGGCTGCCGGAATCCTTCACGACCGGCAGGACGCGGGCCATGTCGAGCACCGGAATCCCTTCGGTGATCGCGATCACCAGTTCGATGCCCGCGGCCACCGCCTCCAGGATCGCGTCGGCCGCGAACGCAGGGGGCACGAAGATCATCGTGGCGTTGGCGCCGGTGGCGTCCTTCGCCTCGGCGACGGTGTTGAAGACTGGCAGTCCGGCCACCATCTCGCCCGCCTTGCCCGGCGTCACGCCGCCGACCATCCGCGTGCCGTAGTCGAGGCAGCCCCGGGTGTGGAACTCACCGACCTTGCCGGTGATGCCCTGGCAGATGACGCGGGTGTCACGATTGACGAGGATGCTCATGGGGGTGTTCCTAGGCTCGGCTCGCGGCGACGACCTTCTTGGCGGCGTCGGTCAGGCCGTCGGCGGTGATGATCGTCGTGCCGCTGGCGGCGAGGATCTTCTTGCCTTCCTCGACCTCGGTGCCCTCGAGCCGCACGACGAGCGGCACCGTGAAGCCGACCGTCTTCGACGCCTCGACGAGCGCCGTGGCGATCGTCGTGCACCGCATGATGCCGCCGAAGATGTTGACGAGAATGGCCTTGACGTTCTTGTCCGACAGGATGATGCGGAAGGCCTCCGTCACGGCCTTGACGTCGGCGCCGCCGCCCACGTCGAGAAAGTTCGCCGGCGCGCCGCCGTGGAGTTTCACCAGGTCCATGGTGCTCATCGCCAGGCCGGCCCCGTTGACGAGGCAGCCGATCGTGCCGTCGAGCTTGACGTACGAGAGCCCGGCGGCGGCCGCCCGCGTCTCCGCCGGCTCCTCCTCGGCCTCGTCCCGCAGGCCTGCCACGTCCTTGTGGCGAAACAGCGCGTTGTCGTCGAACGTCATCTTCGCGTCGAGGGCGACGAGGCCGCCGTCCTTCGTGAGCACGAGCGGGTTGATCTCCAGGAGCGACGCGTCGAGTTCGACGAATGCCTGGCAGAGCCGGCGGAAGAAGGTCTCGGCGTGCCGCCAGGAGGCAGTCGGCAGCCCGAGCTTCGCGGCGAGGAGCCGGGTCTGCCAGGCGGCCAGCCCACGGTCGGGGTCGAAGGACTCGGACAGGATCAGCTCGGGCGTCTTGGCGGCCACCTCCTCGATGTCCATGCCGCCGGCGGTGCTCGCGATCAAGACCGGCGAACCGGCGCGGCGATCGACGAGGACGGCGCAATACAGTTCGCGGTCGATCGCGCAGCCGCTCTCCACGAACACCTGGCGGACGACCTGGCCCTCGGGGCCGGTCTGGATCGTGACCAGCGTCTTGCCGAGAAGCCCGGCGGCGATCCGCTCGGCGTCGGCTGCGGACTTGGCCAGTTCGACGCCGCGTTGGGTGGAGCCCTGCACCTGCCCCTTGCCGCGGCCGCCGGCGTGGATCTGGGCTTTGACGGCGCACACCGGAGTGCCGAGGGACGAGAACGCCGCCGCCGCCTCGGCGGGAGTCCGCGCGACCTGGCCCGCGAGCACCGGCACACCCGCCGCCCGCAACAAATCCTTCGCCTGGAACTCGTGGATCTTCATGCGGAGAAGGCCTCTCAAGACCGCGACGCTGCCCGGCTCGGGCCGCGACTGTCGCGAAAATATGGCAGGAAACCCGCCGGCTGCAAGGCTCGGCGATCAGGCGGCAGCGCGGCGGCTCGTGATGGCGGGCGGTGATGGCGGTTCTTATGCTACCGCCGGCGGCGGTCGAGCGACGACCGTCACCCGCTTCTTCCCGGGGGCTCCGACCACATGAAGATTCTCGTCACCGGCGGGGCCGGCTTCATCGGCAGCCACATCGTCGACGCCCTGCTGGCGGCGGGCCATGCCGTCGCCGTCATCGACGACCTGTCGAGCGGCTCCCGCGACAACCTGCCGCCGGGGGTGCCGCTGCACGTCGTGGACATCGTCGATGGCGCGGCCGTGACGCGGGTGTTCGCCGCCGAGCGGCCCGACGCCGTCTGCCATCAGGCGGCGCAGATGTCGGTCAGCCGATCGGTCCGCGAGCCGCTCTTCGACGCGCAGGTCAACTGCATCGGCCTGATCAACGTGCTCGATGCCGCGGCCGGGGTCGGCTGCCGGCGGTTCGTGTTCGCCTCCTCGGGTGGTGTGCTGTACGGCGACGTGACCGTGCCGGCGCCCGAGTCGACGCCCGCCAATCCCGTCAGCCCGTATGGCATCACGAAGTGGGTCGGCGAGCGGTATCTGAAGTTCTACGCCGAGGAGCACGGGATGGCGGCGGTGGCGCTGCGGTATTCGAACGTCTACGGGCCGCGGCAGAACCCGCACGGCGAGGCGGGCGTGGTGGCGATCTTCTGCAAGAAGCTCCTCGCCGGGGAGGCGGCCACGATCAATGGCGACGGCCGCTATGTGCGCGACTACGTCTACGGTCCCGACGTCGCCCGGGCCAACCTGCTGGCCCTGACGGCCGACGTGCCTCACGTGCAGCCGCGGACCCTCACCAGCCTCAACATCGGCACCGGTGTGGGCACCGACGTCAACGAGCTCGAGGCGGCGCTGCGGGGCACGATCGCGGGCCTGCTCGAGCGGGCGGGGCGGGGTCGGGGATTGCCCGCGCCGGTCCACGGTCCGGCTCGCCCCGGCGACCTGCGCAGCAATCTCGTCGATGCCACGCGGGCCGGGGAGGTCTTGTCCTGGCGGCCGACGGTGTCGCTCGACGCGGGCCTGGCCCGGACCGCAGAGTGGTTCGCCGCGCGGGCCTGACCGGCGGAAACCGCGGCATTTTTGCCGTTTCGGCGGTTGCGGTGGGTTCGCTACTTTCCCGCCGCCATGGAAGCCATGCCCGCCACGCCCGCCCGCACCGCGCTGATCTGTGGGATCGGCGGCCAGGACGGCGCCTATCTCGCCGCGCATCTCCTCGACCTCGGCTACGCCGTCGTGGGCACGAGCCGTGACGCGCAGGCCAGCTCCTTCGAGACCCTCGCCCGGCTCGGGATCCGGGACCGCGTGACCGTCGAGTCGATGACGCTCGTCGACTTCCGGTCCACCATGCAGGCGATATCCCGTCACGAGCCCGACGAGATCTACAACCTGGCGGGCCAGACCTCCGTCGGCCTGTCGTTCAGCCAGCCGGTGGAAACCTTCGAGAGCATCGTCATCGGCACGGTGAACCTGCTGGAGGCGATCCGCATGCTGGGCCGGCCGATCCGGCTCTACAACGCGGGCAGCTCCGAGATGTTCGGCAACACCGGCACCGAGCCGGCCGGCGAGCGGACCGTGCTCCGGCCGTGCAGCCCCTACGGCATCGCCAAGGCGACCTCCTTCTGGCAGGTCGCCCAGTACCGGCAGGCCTATGGGATCGCGGCCTGCACGGGCATCCTCTTCAACCACGAAAGCCCGCTGCGGCCGGAGCGGTTCGTGACCCAGAAGATCGTCGCCGGCGCCTGCCGCATCGCCCGCGGCGAGCTGCAGACGCTCGCCCTCGGCGATCTGTCCGTGCAACGCGACTGGGGCTGGGCGCCGGAGTACGTGGTGGCGATGCACCGCATGCTGCAGATCGAGCCGCTCGAGGACTTCGTGATCGCCACCGGGCACACGTCGAGCCTGGAAGACTTCGTGGCCGCGGCCTTCGCGGCGGTCGGCCTCGACTGGCGGCGGCATGTGGTTCGCGATCCCAAGCTCACGCGGCCGAGCGAGATCGTCTGCGGCCGCGCCGACACGTCGCATGCCACCGCTCGCCTGGGCTGGACCGCCCGGCACACCATGCCGGACGTCGTGCGGATGATGGTCGAGGCCCGGCTGGCCCGCGAGGCGGTCGCCCCGCGGCGGGCCGCCTGACGGCCGCTTCGATCCCACATCGCATGGCACGCGGGGTGGTGTGTGACGCGGAGTCCCCCGGCTTCCGCCGGGCGCTTTTTGTGGGGTGGTCACGCCCAAGAAGCCCCAGGTGGAAACCCGGGGACACCGGGTATGAAAACCGCCCTGCCATCCATGTCGCACGACGGCGGGCGATTCCACAAGAAGCCCCGCGGCGGGCCGCCTGACGACTGCCCGCCCGCCGCCACGCCGGCAGCCGGCGGAGGGCCTACGGGGCCAGCGCCTCGAGGGCGCCGGTGGCGATCCGCCGCGAGAGCGCCGGGGACGACAGATACAGCGGCAGGCCGTGCTGCTTGCCGACGATGTTCGCCGCGTCGGTGGCGATGAACTCCTTATTGCCGGCCCAGCGCCGCGGCATGCCCACCTTCCCGAGCGCGTCGGCGCGGATGTCGCGGTCGATCCACGGGAAGAACTTCAAGGCGTCGTCGCGGGAGTTGATCACGAGCGTCAGGCGGTCGAAGCAGGCGAGTGTCTCGGCGTAGGGTCCGCGGGGAGCGAGAGCGTCGCAGCGCACGGCCGGCGCCACGAACACCAGGTGCGTGCGGCCGGGGCGCCGCGTCCAGGGCATGACGTCTGCGCGGCCCGCCCGTTCGGCCGCCACCAGATCCTCGAGCGCCTCCAGTATGATCAGGGCACCGAAGCTGTAGCCCACGATCGCCACGGGCCGCTCGGGCGCCACCCGACCGAGCAGCCACGCCAGGTAATGCCCATCGGCATAGGCCCGGTCGTACTTGGCGCGACCGTCCTTGAGGAGGATGCCCTGCTGGCCGCTGGGCCACGAGAAGATGACCACGCGGGGCCGGCAGCTCCCCGGGCAGCCGGCCGTGCAATGCCGGGCGAGGAGCACCCCCTGCCCCTTCGCCTCGCCGGCTTCGTAGCGGTTGCCGTGGATGAACACCAGCAGCGGCCTGGATGCGTCGGCCAGTAGACTCTCGAGATCGGCCCGTTCCCAGCGGCCGCAGTCCGGATCGACGCAGCGCTCGACGGCGAGATCGGCAGTGTCGGGTAAACGGCAGATGCCGGGGAGCCGCCGTGTGCTCACCGCCCAGACGTCCACGCCGCGGCACGCCGCGTCGTCGCCGGGCATGGGATCGACCCTCCTCAGGGCCTGGGAACCCGGGGGCGCCATCTCGTGGGCGGGTGTCGATCGGGTCGTGAACAAGGCCACGCCGACCGCCGCGCAGACGCACAAGACCCGCACAGGGCGGAAGTCGACGCGAATCCTGGCAGGCTGTGGAAGAAGTCTGCCCGCGCAGGACGCGATGGCCGTCGACCCAGGAAACCCGCGGAGTTTCCTGCGGTCGATCAAGTGGAAAAAGCCCAGGGAGAGCTTTTTCCACGAACAGCTAGAACTCCAGCCCCGGGCTGCCATGCCACGTACCGTTCCTCGCCGCGGTATCCATCACCGCGGACTTGTGAAACCCTAGCACGCTGGGGCGGCGCGGCGCGGCGGAAGCGGGCCGTGCGGCACGGGAAGCGGATTGCTGGGCGTCACGACCCGCACGCGTGGCACGGGCTGCACCGGCGGCCGCCGCCGCCCGCCGCACCGCGGGAAAATTTCCGGCGCCGCCGACCGGCGCCGCGATCGTGGGCTAGGGTTCCCATGGCGTCGTCGGCGACGACGCTTCCCGTCCTTTCCGGACCCGTCCCGGTCCGCCCGCGGTGGAGAGCTCATCATGTCGCGATTCTTCTGCCTGGCGATCATCCTCGGCGGCCTGGTGGCCGCCCCCGGCTGCAGCAGCTGCTTCGGCGGCTCGAGCTGCCGGCGTCCCTCGTTCATGGAGTTTCGCTCGCCGTGCCGCGGGCAGGCCGAGCCGTGCCACGCGCCGGTCTGCGAGCCCGCCTGCGGTCCGGCCTGCGGGCCGCCCGCCGGCGGTGCCTGCTGCGAGGAAGGCGGGGCCGTGATGACCGCGCCCGCCGCGGCCCCGGTGGTGCGCGAGCCGGGCACGTTCAGCTGATCGCCGCGGGCCACGGCCTGTGAACCCTCCGCCCCCCAGGTGATGCGCCGCTCTTGCCGGCCACGCGTCGGGCAAGCGGCACGTTGTGTGCCCGCTCCCGATTCGAGCGGCTCATCACCCGGGGGGCGGCGGCGTTTTCAGGCGGCTATACTCGGCGGTTTTCCCGCCTGGACGCCGCCATGTTCGAATCGCTCACCTCCGCGCTCTCCTCGGCCCTCGGCAGCCTGCGTGGCCGCGGCAAGCTGTCCGAGGCGAACATGCGCGAGGGCCTCGGCCAGGTCCGCACGGCGCTGCTCGAGGCCGACGTCGCCTACGACGTGGCCGAGGGGTTCCTGGACCGCGTCGTCGCGGGGGCGATCGGCGCCAAGGTGCTCGAGTCGCTCGATCCGGCCCAGCAGCTGGTCGGCATCGTGCACCGTGAGCTGGTCGACCTCATGGGGCCGGTCGACCATTCGCTCCATCTGCAGAGCGGCACGACCACGGTGCTCATGCTCTGCGGCCTGCAGGGCTCCGGGAAGACGACCTCCTGCGCCAAGCTCGCGAAGAAGATCCTCGCCCAGGGGCGGGGCGTGATGCTCGTCGCCGCCGACCTGCAGCGGCCGGCCGCCATCGAGCAGCTGGCGGTGCTCGGCCGGCAGCTCGGCGTGCCGGTGCACGTGCCGGCCGACATGCCGTCCGGGGCGAGCGATCCCGTCGCCGTCTGCACCGCCGGCGTGGCCCGGGCCCGGAAGGAGGGCATCTCCGTCGTCATCCTCGACACCGCCGGCCGGCTGGCGATCGACGAGGAGCTGATGCGGGAGCTGGCGAAGATCGACCGCACGGTCGGTCCCGACCAGGTGTACCTCGTCGTCGACGCCATGACCGGCCAGGACGCCGTGCGGAGCGCCAAGGCGTTCAACGACGCGCTCGAGATCGACGGCGTGATCATGACGAAGCTCGACGGCGACGCCCGCGGCGGCGCGGCGCTGTCCGTCAAGAGCGTGACCGGCGTGCCCATCAAGTTCATCGGCACCGGCGAGCAGATCGAGGCCCTCGAGGATTTTCATCCCGAGCGGATGGCGGGCCGGATCCTCGGCATGGGCGACGTCGTCTCGCTCGTCGAGGAGGCGCAGCGGAAGTTCGACCAGGAGGAGATGCAGCGGCAGGAGGAGCGGCTCAAGGCCGGCGAGTTCACGCTCGACGACTTCAAGAAGATGCTCTCCCAAACCCGCCGCCTCGGGCCGCTCGGCAAGGTGCTCGGCATGATCCCCGGCATGGGCGGAATGCAGGAGATGCTGGGCAACGCCGATCTTGAAAAGGACATGAACCGGCTGTTCGGGATCATCGACGCGATGACGCCCGACGAGCGGCGCAACCCATCGCGGATCGTCGACCAGTCGCGCCGCCGGCGGATCGCCACGGGGGCGGGGGTCGATCCGCACGAGGTGAGCGACCTCGTCAAGCAGTTCGACGGCATGGCGGCGCTGATGAAGGGCATGGCGGGCATGGGGATGCGGGAGCGGATGCAGCAGGTGCAACGGCTCCAGTCCCAGATGGCCAACCCCGGCGCGCGGCTGGCCAAGCCCAAGGGCGACACCGGCAAGCGGCTCACGGCCGACGAGCGGCGGAAGCAGAAGAAGCAGCGGGAGAAGGATGCCCGCCGCCGCAAGCGCGACGGCCGGCCGTGACCGGCGGTTCGTCCCCGCGGGCCGTGAGCAGCGTGCAGCCGCCATCGACGATGGGTTCGAGCGTCGCGATGAGGCATGCCGCGGCGCGATGACGCTGCGGCCTTGCCGATGCGGCCACGCCCTCGCTGCCATCGCCGCGGCCCGGAGCCCGCAACGCGCGCTTGCGGTGCTGCGTGTTCTCGGCTGGACTCGCGCGAACGGCACAACAAGCCCCCGGCGGAAGCCGGGGGACTCCGGGTCGCATGCCTTCCCAGGTGCCATGCGATGTGGGTTGGAACCGGGAAATTGCGGGCCGTCATCCGGCATGGACGGCGGAATGGTTTTCATGCTCGAAGTCCCCGGGTTTCCACCCGGGGCTTCTTGGACGGGTGCCGAGCCCACTTCCGTGTCCAAAGAGTCTTCGAACACGGTTCGCACCTGGATTCCTGCAGCGGCGCTGAGCTGTCGAGCCACTCGGCGCAACATCAAAAGCGTAAGCCGAGAGAATATGCGTCGCTCCATCGGAAACCGTTCCGCATTCCCTCGGCTCACGCCTCCGGCTTCAAGCAACGAGACTCCCACGCCGCGCATCAGTCGGGCTGGAATTCTCCGCCGCTGTTTGGCGGCTTCGTTCGCGCAGGGCAGTCCGCCCGGCGCCGCTATCGGGTTTGCCGCTGCTGCCGCTGTTGAAACTCCTTCGGGATCACGAAGTCGTCGGTCGCGCTGCCGTCAGGCGCTGGAATGAGCTCGAGCGTCTCGATGAGCGGGATGACGACGTCTTCCTTCGCGATGAGCGCCGAGAGCGTCTTGGGGGAGATCTTTTTGAGGTTCGGCAGGGCGAGCGGGCCGATACGCTTGGCGAGGGCCGTGGCCACGGCGACCGAGTCGGGCCGCTCGAAGGCCGTGACGCCGGGCAGCTGGCCGTCCCACCTCTTCACGGCCGCCAGCGCAGCGGCGACCTCGGGGGCGAGGACGGCGAGCCGCGGGAGGTTACCGCTCCAGCGATCGCTCGCCACGATCAGAGTCGCCACCTCGGGCGTGACCTCGTCCATGCACAGCGTTGCGAACCCGTCTTCGCGATCGTGGTCACGCGGTCGTACTCCCGCTGCGGGAGGCGATAGAAGAGCGTGAGCCCCGGGCCCTACACCTACGAGGGTGCGGCGGTGACGGGCGACGTGTTCGTGGCCCGGCTTTCGACCGACGGCGAACGGCTCGAGTGGGTCTGGATCTTCGAAGCCCAGCGGGGTCCGCCCGAGCAGCTCTGGACCGACAAGCGCGGCAACCTCTACTTCGGGCCTCAGCCACCTGCGCGACCCCGACTGGTCGAGCAACGGGTTCCGCAAGGCCGCCGTGGGGCCGCTGGGCGACTGGTATCGCAGCTCGCTGCCCCAGACGGGTGACTGGTCGGGCACGCTCGGCTCCCGCGGCACAGGGGATGCGGCGGCCGCCGCCGGCCGGTGGCAGGAGACCGTGATCAAGGGCTGGCGGGAGCTCTTGGCCCGCCGGACAAAGCTCGTGCCCCTCGCCGCCGACGCCCGGGCGGCCGCCGAGAATTCGCTGGAAGCCGCCCAGGCGGAACTCGCAGCCTACGTGGCGTCGCTCGAAGACGCCCTGGTCGAGTATCGGCTCGAGGTGCAGCGTCTGGCCGGCATGCAGGAGAAGCCCGGAGCGACTGCTATTCCGTTCGAACGCGAGCGGGTGGCGAAGAAGCGGAGTGAACTGGCCGGCCGCGCCGCCGGCTGGATGAACGACGCAGAGGCGATCGGCAAGAAGCTCGTCGCTGAATGGGATCGCCAGCTCGGCTCAGATGCCGACCGGCGGCGGGCAGCGGCCGCAGCCGAACCCTCGCCCCTGTGGAAGGCCGACCGCTTCGTGCGCTGGTAGCTCGTCACGATCGGCGCCTGCCCCGCTGTGCGGCCAATATCCGTTCCAGCCGTTCGTAAGGGTCGTGATGAGCACCGGCTTTTCCAGCCGGCGTCTCTGATCTTCGGCTGGATCGATTGCAAGGAGTCGTCAGATGCGGCGGGGCCCGAGTGCGTGTGCGTCGTGCTGACGAGAACGTGGGCGGGATCGGTGTCGATTGCCTGGGCGATTTTGGCCCGTAGCCGCCGACACGGGGCGTTGGGCAGCACGCAGAGGTCGAGGCTGACGAGCCCGGCCTTGAGACCGCCATCCTTGAGCACGCAGCCGCGGACCAGGAGGGGCAGATGAACCCCGTCGCTGCCCGACCGCTCGCGGGGCGTCGGATACCCCATCAGCGGCACGGATGCGTCGGGCGTGAGGTCGCAGGCCCCGAAACCGCACCGTAGGAACACCGCTGGCGTGAGCGGAGCACCCGCCTGCGGCCGTGTCGCCACCGCCGGGGAAGGTGAATCAGCG
Organism: Planctomycetaceae bacterium; assembly: GCA_021300535.1. Classification (GTDB taxonomy): domain Bacteria; phylum Planctomycetota; class Planctomycetia; order Pirellulales; family UBA1268; genus QWPN01. The sequence continues at coordinate 9,901 of JAJTED010000043.1, forward strand.
GCCAAGAGCCCGAGTCCGATTTCCGCGCCGCCGACCAAACACGCTCCGCCGATCATGTGTCGCCACGCTCATCCGACCAGCAACTCATTGACCACGCGCCGGCTGTTGCCAAAGCCTTCCGCGGGGACTCCGAGCCGTTCGGACATGGTCCGCAGCACGTCGCACACGGTCGTCTCGTCCCGCTTGACGTTCCGGTCGAGCTGGCCCTTGAAATCCTTGTGCGGGTTGAACCGCAGATGGCTCCCGTGCTTCAGCCCCAGGCGGCTGCCGCCAGCCAGCAGCATCGGCAGGTTCGAAGGGTTGTGCGTCCAGCTCATGCCGCCGCCGTACAGGACCATCGTGTTCGCCAAGAGCGTCGCATCCCCCTCACGCGTGTCGTTGAGCGTTTGCAAGAAGTGGGCGAGATGAGCAATGAACCACTTGTCGACGCCCTCCATGAACGCATATTGGAGTGGGCGTTGTTCCTCGGTGTCGAAATGGCCGAGGTCATGCGAGACGGAATGGTGCCCGGTGAAATTACCGAAATCGGGCCACCGGCCGAAGAACTCGTGGGCCGAACCGCAGGCGAGAATCGAGACGATCCGCGTCTGATCGTTGCGGAGCGCCAGTGCGACCAGGTCGAGCATGGTGCGGAAGTATTCCTGCCGTTGAGCCTGGGGGTCGGCATCGAGCGGCAGATCGTCGCCCGAGATCGACAACGGGCGGGACGAGAAATACTCCCGGTCCTTTTGTAGCCGGCCTTCGACGTCCCGGACGCTTTGCAGGTAGTCGTCGAAGCGGTTGCGGTCGTTGCGGCTGAGCTGACGAGACAGACCACGGGCTTCATCGCCGACGATGTCGATGACGCTCGCGCGGGATTGCAACCGGGCCATCACGTCGGGCGCGCCGAAGAGTTCGCCGAACAGTCGGCGGAGGTTGTTCTCGGCGTTCACCGGAGCGCCGGCGGCGTCGAACGACGTGGTGACGCTGCCTCCCGGAGCGCTCAGCACGAGGCTGGGAATGCGGGTGCGGTCGCCGATGGAGCGGGCGATGTGCTGGTCGATCGAAATGGCGTTCGGCTCGGTGGGGCCGTGTATGTCCTTGAACTTCTCGTTCCCGGTAAGCCAGGCGCCGACTTCGGTGTGCCCGCCGCCAGCGCCGTTCGTGTGCTCCAATCCACTGAAGATGGTCAGCTCCTCGCGGACGGGCGCGAGCGACTGGAGGGTGCTGCTCAACTGGTAATCGGGACCGAACTCCTTTGGGTGCCAGCGCCACATATTCACGCCGCTCGGCACCATGAAGAAGACGGCGCGGCCTGGATTCGCACCGGAGGGAGCGGCGCCGGCCAGTGATTCAAGCCACGGCAGCGGCAGCGCGACCCCGGCGGCCTTCAAGAACGATCGGCGTTTGATCGACATGACCATGTCCTTTCCGAGTATCGATGATTACCCATGCGTGAACGCCTTGCTCGAGACGATTGCGCGGATCATGGCCCGCAGGCGCCAATCCTCGCTTCGAGACCGTTGGGCCAATTCGCGAATCAAGTCGTCGTCGCTCAGAGACAAGTGCCGACTGAGGGCGTAGGCCGTGAGTTGACGCAACAATACCTCGCCAAAATGAAAGCGTGAGGTCGTTGTTTCGTCGTTCAGCGCTTTGGCGAACCCCGCCAGGTTTTCGAACGGACGGCCGTCGGGAAGCGCTCCGGAGCAGTCGATCGGACTGGATTCCAGCCCCTTCTTGGCGACGACCTTCTGTCCGAGTTCATCGAAATCGGCCCAGACGAACCCCAGGGGATCAATCTTGCGGTGGCAGAGTTGGCATGTGTTGATCGATGTATGGAGGCCGAGCTGTTCGCGGATCGTCAACGTGGCGCGCTTGGCGTCCACCTTGGCCTGTACTTCGAGCGGTTCGACGCTCCCCGGCGGCGTGCCCGGATGTTCGCCGAGGATGCGTTGCAGGAGATAGACACCGCGATGAATCGTGGCCTCTTTGTTGCCGCGCGACGCCGACGCCATGACTCCCGCCATCGTGAGCCAGCCCGCGCGGCGATTTTCGGGGGCTGGGACTTCGCGGAACTCGGGGCCGTCGACGCCGTCGACCCCGTAGTAGCTGGCCAGCCGATCGTTGATGAACAGGGTGCCACTGTCGATCAGTCGATGCGCCGGCTCATTCTTTCGCAGGGCATTCGCAAAAAAACGGGCCGGCTCCTGGGCGAGATCGTGTTTGAGCCTGTCTTCACGAATCGCGGCGAGCTTCTCAAGCCCGAGAGTCTTGAGGGTCAGCTTGAACTCAATCGGGTCCTTGAGAACGCGATCGAGCGCCAGGAGTCGTCCGACGAAATCGTCGACGAACACCCCGCTCTTGGGATCGTCAAGGAGGCGGTCGACCTGGGCGGTCAGCGTTTCGGGATCGGAAAGCCGGCCTGCGGACGCGAGCCGCCGCAGTTCGTCGTCGGGCCCGCGGCCCCAGAGAAAGAACGACAGCCGATTGGCGAGTTCGATGCCTGCGAGGGGAGCGACTGTTTCGGCCTTGTGCTCGACAAGGTAGATCGCATTGGGCGAGGAGAGGATGGTGACCAGCGGAAGTTTCAGTGCGGCATCGGCGCTGTCGCCGGCCTGACGTCGTTGGTCGTACAGGTCGAGGTACGGGGCGAGTTCTCCCTCCACGATTGGACGGCGCCACGCCCTGGCTGCGACATCGGCGAAAATGGCGGCCGCGCGGCCGCGGTCGTCCTTCGCCGATTCGCCCGCGGCGATCAACCGGCGATGCCGCCGCGGCGGCCATTCCACCGCTCCCGGCCCGAACGCCTCGACCGAAGCGATGACGATCTTCGACTCCTGATAGGGCCATTCCACAGGCTTGCCCTTCGGCCCCTTTGGCTTTGCGCGGTCCGCGATCGGCACGGTATCGTTGCTGATTCGCACGCCCATGAACTTGAACCGGTCGAACAGCGTGTAGGCAAAGGGCACCAGCTCCATCGGAATCTCGACTTCGTAGTCCCGTGGCTCGTCCGCCGAATTCGTGATCGGGATCTCGGCCAGCGTCCGGTTGTCGAACTCGTTTCTCACGTTGTGGTGAAATGCGACCCGCATCAGCGGAACGTTTTCGCCCTCCGGAATGATCGCACCGGCCCGAATTCGCAGCCGCAACACGCCTTTCGGTTCGACGTAGGGCAACAGCAGATACCAACTGCCGTCGTTTTGTTCCGATCGGGCCAGATTATCGAGGAGTCGATAACTCGGCAGCAGTGTCGTCGAGCCATCCGGATTCAACGCTTCCTTCCCGTCCCGCGCACCGAGGATGGTGGCTTTCGCCGGGCGCTTGATCTCGTGCTCGTTTGCCGCGACCACGCCCTTGAATCCCTCGAAACGATCTCTTTTTTTCGTTTGCGATTCCAGGCTGGGAGCGTCGAAGCGATAGCTCCACGGTTCTGGCCGCGGCTCGCTCGCCAGCACCGCCGAAACGGCTCGCTCGGCGTAGTCGGCGTACGACCGCCAGTGCAAGCTCTGGAACGCCAGCCGGTCGGCGTCATTGACGGGCAAGTCCGTCTGCGGATCGATCGGCAGCTTCTCCGCCAGGGACAACGGCACATTCTCAAAGCGAAGATCAAGAACGTCTTCGAGCAATCGGGCATACTCGACCCGCGTCAGCCGACGCATCGTGGAACGGCCCGCTCCGCCGCGCTCGGCGATCACGGCCCGCTCCACCTCGCGACGAATCCCGGAGGTCAGCGTGTCGAGATCTTCGGTCGAGAGCCTCGGCTTCTCCGCCGGCGGCATCTCACCGCGAACGAGCATGGCATGAGCCTTTTCCCAAATGGCCCGCACCTTGGCATCGGCCAGATCGGCCGCCGGTTGGTCGAGCCGCACTCCACCTTCCGGCTTGTCGCCGCCGTGACACTCGACGCAATGCCTGGTCAACAACGGCCGCACCGTGCGTTCGAACGGAGAGGCATCGGCGGCGAACGCCAGTCTGGTAGAGACCGCCAGAATGGCGAGCCAACCGCATAATCGTAATGCGAGTACGTTCGTCATCGTTTGTCCTCTGGCGAATTCGTCGCGGGAGGCTGAAATCGATTCACGGAAAATTCGGCTGCGGAACATCGATCGGCTCGCGATCGCCCCTATCCGTGTATCGGCAAATGGCAGGCAGGGAAACTTGGGTCGAGTTGCCCCGAGGCTTCCAATTCCTGGCACGAATTCGGCCTATGTCCGCGTAACCGTTAAGGATAGGTCGGCCAATAGTCCTGCGGCAAGCGTCGGGCGAGCGGAGCGGATCCCGGGGCGGTGTCGTCCGGGATCGCCGCGGTGCTCAGCGCAGCAGCGAAGAGGCGTGGGTACGAGGAACTCCGAGACGACGCCCGTGTCCTTCTCGGTGAGCGCCCCGCCGGCCTCGTCGTCGAGCGTCACGCTCACGGCGAGATCGAAGGGCAGCGCCGGCGGCTGCCGCTCGGCGAGGCACAGCGACCCCCCGCCGAATCCGGCGCCCGAGCCGCTGACGGCGATCAGTCCGCCGCGCTGCTGCCAGCGGGCGCCGAAGAGGGCCGACCAGCGGGCCGGGTCGAGCCTCCCGATCGTGAGCCACCGCGACATCGGCACCGGATTGGGCTTCTCGAGCAGCGGTTTGAGCGCCGCCACCCGCACCGCGAAGCCAAGGTTCTTCGTGACGAGCGACTTGATCGTCACGACCCCGATCATCCGCCCCTCGGGATCCACGACCGGCCCGCCGCTGTTGCCCGGCTCGATCGGCATCGCGAGCTGGATCATGGGCCGCCCCTCCACCTCGCGCACCCCCGATACAACACCGCCGACGACGCTGAAGGTGAGGCCGTGCGGATTGCCCACCGTGACGACCGGCAGGCCGTCGGGAGGATCGGCCGAATCACCGAGCGGCAGGGGCACGAGCGGCTTCTCGGGCTGCGCGATCCGCAGCACCGCCAGGTCGCTCGCCCGGTCGAAGGCGGTGATTTCCGTGACGTCGTGCCGGATGCCGTCGGCGAGTTGCACGGAAAGGGGCCGCCCTTCGCCGACGACGTGCAGGTTCGTGGCGACGAGTCCGGCCGCATCGACGACGAAGCCCGTGCCGAGCCCCTGCTGCTGGCCGTCGCGGCCGGTGAATGTGACGACCGCGATCGAGGGCCGCACCACGCGGGCGAGCTTTTCGATGGACGCTGCGGCGGCATCGGCCGGAGTGACCGCGGCAGTCGGCGCGGGGGCCGCGTCCTGCTCCTAACCGCGCCCGTGGGCGGACAGGAGACAACCCACGAGCAGCAGCACCGCGCGCCGCGGATGACGCGCGGCCGCGATGCGGAACCGCGGACGTTCGCCAGCGGGTGTCGGGCGGCCGAAAGGCATCGCAGCAGTCTATCACCTCGGGGCCGACGGGCCGTCAGGCTCCGGGCTCAGCGGCGGCCGGCCCGTCACTTGAGCGGCAGGATGATGCAGCTCGCCGCGGCCGGCGAGTGGTGCACCTGCTCGGTGGCGATCGCCGTGCCGCCACCGCGGATGCCCTCGGCCGTGTTTGGGTTGCGGTCGTAGAGTGGGAAATCGGCGCCGCTGACATCCACCCGCAGCCGGTGCCCCGCGGCAATCGTCGCCGCCACGGGGCCGAGATCCACCTCGATCTCGTAGACACGGCCCGGCTCGAGCGGCTCCGGCTGCACGAGCGAATCGCGGTACCGGCCGCGGAGGATGCCGCGGGCGATGTGCGGGGCAAAGCCGTCGGGATGCACGTCGACGAGCTTCACGGCCCAGTCGGCGTCGGGCGTATCGGCCGCCACGTGGAGCCGCGCCCGCACCCGGCCGGCGAACGCCAGCGGCGCCTCGAGCGGCGGGCTCGTGTAGACGAGCACGTCGGCTCGATCCTCCGTCGCCGACTGGTCCACCGGCCCCCAGACGGCTGCCTTTCGCGGCCGCTTGGCCGTCACCGGCGTGGAGGGCGTCGGGTTCGCCGGATCGGCACGGAAGGAATCGGCCGGTTCGGCCGCGGCCGGGGCCTCGCGCGAGAGCCGGCCGTCGCCGTTTCGGGTGTTCGCCCGCCCCGCCGACCGCAGGTAGAAAGGCACGTCCTTGACGCCGGCGGGGGGCCACGCATCGGCGTCATGCCAGGCGTTGTCTCCCAGCGAAAAATACCGCACCGCCGGGGGCGCGTCGGCGGCGGCATGCCCCGGCTTCAGGTGGCGGTCGAAGAACCCGATCTCGACGGCCACCGTGTCGATCACCGCCTCCGGCCCATAGTCCATGTCGGCCACCTTCGCCCTGCCCACGGTGCCGTGATCCCAGGGGCCGAGGATGAGCCGCTGCTCGCGGCGGGCGGCGGGATCCTTCGCCCGCTCCCGCATGAGCGTGAAACCGTCCACCGACTCGCGGGAGAAGAAGTCGTGCACACCCACGACGTGGAGCACCGGCAGCCGCAGGTCGGGGAGCGCGGGCTTCAGCTCGAGCCGCGTCCAGAAGCCGTCGGGCTCGGGATGCCCGAGGAAGGCGTCGAGCCAGGGCATCGGCCAGCCGATCGCCTCGTCCACGGCGCAGAGCGGCAGCGTCATGAGGGCCACGTCCATGTCGGCGGGGCTGGATCCCGCGGGTTTCGGCGTGTTGCCGGCGATCCAGCCCGCGATGAGCCCGAGCCGCACGGCGCCGCCGAGATAGAGATTCGAGTGGAAGCTCGTCCACGTGGCCTGCGGCGCGATCGCCGCGAGCCCGGGGGGGTGCTCGACCGCGGCCTGCCACTGCACCGCCCCGACGTACGACCCTCCCCGCATACCCACCTTCCCCGAGCACCACGGCTGCCGCGTGATCCACTCGATCGTGTCGTAGCCGTCCTGCCCCTCGTTGTTGTAGGGGGCCATCACGCCCGCAGAGGCCCGCGTGCCGCGGCAGTCCTGCGCCACGAACACGTAGCCCGCCTTCACGAACCGCTGCGCCACGTCCTTCCCCCGCGTGCGGTCGTAGGGCGTGCGCGTGAGGATGACGGGGGCGGGGCCGCCCGCGGGATCGCGGTACACGTCGGTCGCGAGGAGCACGCCGTCACGCATCGGCACGGAAATGGTCTGCACGCCGCCGGCTCCGGCATCCTGCCCGGATGCCGCGGGTGACTGGGCACTCGCGGCAACCGCGAGGAGGGCGAAGACAACCATGGCGTCGCGCCGCGTCATGCGTGCAGATCCCCCACTCAGGATTCAGGGCCGGCGGGATGCCGCCCCCGTGTCGACGCGATCATACTCCCGAGGGCTCGGCCACGCCGCAACTCGGCCCCCGCCCCACTCGAGCCAGCTCCCGAAAACCCAGCCGGCTGACCGAGGGATAGCCCGGCCAACGGCACTTTCGCAACGGTCTCGGGGCTGGCGGCGCGCCCTTGAGCAGCGAAAGCTGGCATTTCGGGCAGCTCGAACCCGTTGCCATGATCGCCCCGCACCCCACTGCGGTGGCGTTTTTGTCGCCTCGGCACAGACCGGCTCCCAGTCCGCCGGTCCCGGGGCTTCGGTGCCTCGCGTCTGAAGCCGGTCAGAGGCTATGGATGTCGATCGCGGGCAGCTCGTTGGGTGAGGTCTGGAAGATCTCGCGATCGTCGTGCACCTGCACGAGCTCGCCCCGCTCGGTGACCGCGGCCAACAGGCAGAGGTCGCGATCGGCGGCCAGTTTTTCGGCCGTGGCCTGCGGCCAGTCGGCGTCTGGAACGGCCCGCCACTCGGGCACGATCTCCTTCGTGCCCACGGGCACGAGCGGCACGCGGGCCAGCCGCGGGGCCTTTCCGGTGCGCGGGTCGCCGGTGTGATCGACGCACCACAGGTCGTGGAGCGGATACGGCGCGGTGTTGTCGAGCACGAGGTCGCCCGCCGCCGTCCGCTGCGCCTTGAGAAACGCCAGCGGCTTCATCAGGCCGTCGTAGTAGACGAACTGCTCGGCGTCGATGACGGGGCCGCCTTTGCCATGCCCGCCGTAGGAAAACACCGGCTCGGCCTGCACCATCCGGGCCTTGGCATACCAGTGGTCGGCCGCCACGGCGGGCGTCCGCGGCTGTGCGCCGAATCGGCCTCGTCCGTCTGGTTGCCGCCCGAGGAACAGCCGCCACGATAGCGAGTCGGTTACCTCCTGTCCCGGGGGCTTGATCCCCGCGCCCTCCTCCGAGGCCGGCCACCAGATCACCGGCCGTCCGTCGGGAAACCGCACCCTCATCGTCAGGCCCTGCTCGGGCGGCGGTGGTTCGGCACCCCAGTGGAAGTAGACGATCGGTTTTCTGACGCTGCCCCGCCAGGGCAGGTTCCGCAGGTTCGGCGGCTCGGTGCGGTAAAGCTCCCGCGGGCAGTCGGCCCATTCGGCGGCCA
>JAJTED010000166.1 GCA_021300535.1 Planctomycetaceae bacterium
GATCATGCTCCCGGGTTTCCACCCGGGGCTTTTTGTGTGGATGCCAGGCCTGGAGGGCCGGGTTGATTCCAAGCGGGCGGCGGCCCGCCAAGCGAACCGCGGCACGATGCCGCGTGTTCGCGTGGATCATGCACCCGGGTTTCCACCCGGGGCTTCTTGGGCAAGCCGCACACGGCCGCGCGGCATCGCGGTCAACGGCCGCCCTCGAGTGTCGTTCACGCGCATGGTCCTGCCCCAGTCAAGCGTAGCGATAACTCGCCGCCACCCCCGACTCGGTCGGCATCTCGTTGCGGCTCAGCGCCACGATCGTGCCGCCGTGGAGGAGCACGGTTTCGGCCACCGCGCCGTAGAGATCCTCGGTGACCTCCGCGGGGAGGTCGCCGGTCCGTGAGCGGTCGCGGGGGGGCGTCGTGGCCGGGGCCGCGGCGAACTCGATGGCGCCGGTCGCGCGGTCGAACCGTCCGGGCTCAAACCGGTCGGCCTCGATGAGCAGCGTCGCCACCTGGCCGGCCACCGCCGCGCGGGCCACGTCGGCCAGGTCGCCGGCCGCCAGGCCGCGGTCGCGGGCCTGGGCGAAGGCCCGCACTTCGCGGGCCACGCGGCGGCTGCGGGCCGCGGTGAACAGCGGCACGACCGCCGTCAGGATCTCCTCTTCGGTCATCAGGTGCGGATCCTTGGCGACGTGGTCCTCGGCAAGCAGCGGATCCTTGGCCAGGCCGCGATACGTGGCCGCCAGCCGCGGCTGGGCCACGAGAAACAACGGCAGGCCCGTCGGTCGCGACGCCTGCTCGTGGACGACCGCGTCGACGAAGGTCAGGAAAATCTCCGTGTCGGCCTCGACGTCGTCCCGCTTGGCGCCGGTGCCGCCGTGGATGATGCCCTCAATTCCCATGCCGCGCTGCACGCGGTGCGGCTGAAAGATCTCCTCGTCCACGACGTCGGCGCGGGTGAGCGTGGTGCGGGTGAAGGCCCCGGGTCGCGGCACCAAGGGCAGCGGATCGAGCCGCTCGATCGCCGCCCCCCGCGGGTCGATCCAGGCGGTGCCCTCGCAGACGCGGGCCTCGCGGCTGGTGAGCAGCAGCACGTGGAACCGCTCTGCTGCAGCGGCGAGCCGCACCAGTGGCGCCGCGTGAAACCGCTGACCGACGACGGCCAGGGGCGGCACCGGCCGGTGCAGAGAAAAGACGTGGGCATGGCCGGCGGCGGCGAGCACGGCCAGGCCGTCGCGCGTGTGCTCCCAAAAGTCGCGGTCGCCCTCGAGCAGGCGAAAGGGATGCAGGAGTTGCTCGATCCGATCACGGTCCGCCCCCGGCTCGAGCGCCAGTTCCAGGCTCTCGACGAGATGGCGGAACGCGGGGCGGTCGACCGTGTTGTCGGGAACGTTGCGATGCGTCGGCAGGTAGAGCGATAGGCACGGGGCCGGCTGCGGCTCGAGGACCGCGAGCACGGCGGCTGTCGTCAACTGCTCGACGGTCACGGCCGGGGCGGTGGTCACGATCACGGACGTCTCCTCGTGGGCCGCAGGCTGCGGCGGCTGGGGCGTCCGTGATGCCGGGCGGTGCCGCGGGGGCCGCGGCCGTCTTGTGCCATGCTTCGCCGCGCCGTTCCGACCGGCAAGTGGCCGCCGCCGGTGAGCGACGTCGCCGGCGGAAGCGGTGGCGGACAGTTGCGGCTGCCGGCCACGCCCACCTGCGCGAACCGCCTCACCGTGCGGTATACTGGTTTGCACACGATGCGGCCGTAGGCGGCAGCGAGGAAACATCAATGATTCCCGTCCGGCTGATCATCGCGCTGTGTGCCGCCCTGGTTGCCGCCACCGGCCGCGGCGCGGAGCCGGCGCGGCCCAACGTCCTCGTGATCCTGGCCGACGACCTCGGATTCTCCGACCTCGGTGTCTACGGCGGCGAGATCGACACGCCGCATCTCGACGCCCTCGCGGCGGGCGGCCTGCGGTTCACGCAGGGCTACAACACCGCCCGCTGCTGGCCCTCCCGCGCGGCGTTGCTCACCGGCTATTACCCGCAGGCGGTGAACCGCGACAGCCTGCCCGACGGCAGGGTCAACGGGGGCAGACAAACCCGGCGGCCATCGTGGTCGCGGCTCCTGCCCGAATTGCTCGCGCCGGCCGGCTACCGCTCGTACCACTCGGGCAAGTGGCACGTCGATGGCGACCCGCGGGTGCAAGGGTTCGCGCGGTCCCTGCTCGTCGATGCCGCGGCCCAAAGCAACTACTTCACCAGCGTCGCGGTGACCGCCGACGGCCGGCCCGTGCCCGAGACGCCCGCCACATACGTGACGAGTCTGATCGGCGACCACGCCGTCGAGTGCCTGCGGGAGCATGCCGCGGAGCATCCGGGCAGGCCGTTTTTCCACTACGTCGCCTTCACGGCGCCGCACTTTCCGCTGCACGCTCCGGCCGAGTTGATCGCGAAGTATCGCGACCGCTACCGGGCCGGCTGGGATGCCGTCCGCGCCGCCCGCATCGACAGGGTCGCGAAAAGCGGGATCGTGACGGCGGCCACCGGCGCGATGGAGCGGGGCCTGGGGCCGCCGGCCCCGGTCAAGGACATGCTCCGCACGTTCGGGCCCCACGAACTGGACCGCCCGCTGCCGTGGGCCGAACTCACGGCCGAACAACAGGCGTTCCAGGCGGAGAAGATGGCGATCCACGCCGCGATGGTCGAGGCCATGGACCGCGAGGTGGGGCGGATCATCGCCGCGCTGGAGTCGGCCGGCCTGTTGGCGGACACGTTCATCCTCTTCGCCAGCGACAACGGCGCCTCGTCCGAGATGCTGGTCCGCGGCGAAGGGCACGATCCTGCGGCGCAGCCGGGCTCCCGAAGGACGTTCCTCTCCCTGGGTCCCGGCTGGTCGAGTGCCGCCAACGCCCCGTTTCGGCGGCACAAGACCTGGGTGCATGAGGGGGGCATCGCCACGCCCTGGATCGTCCATTGGCCGCGGGGCATCGCGGCCGCGGGCGAACTCCGGCGCCCGGCGGTGCATCTGGTGGACGTGACGCCCACGGTGCTCGAACTCGCCGGCGTCGCGGCTCCCGACGGGCAGGACGGCGGCCCGGTGCCGCCGCTGCACGGGCGGAGTTTCCTGCGCACGCTCGGCGATCCGCAGGCCACGGTCCACGAGGATCTGTGGTGGTGCCACGGCGGCCACCGGGCCGTGCGGGTCGGCGATTGGAAGCTCGTCGCCGACCACCAGAAGGCCTGGGAACTCTACGACCTCGCCGCTGATCGCTGCGAGACCAGCGACCTCGCCGCCGCACATCCGGAGAAGGTCCGGGACCTCGAGGCCCGCTGGCAGGCGATCGCCGACGAGTGCGTGCGGCTGGCCACCGCACCAGCCGCGGCGGCGCCGGCCGCCATGGGAAAACGTCCTCCGCACGTAGTGCTCGTGTTCTGCGACGATCTCGGCTACGGCGATCCGTCGTGCTACGGCGGGAAGGTGCCCACGCCACACATCGACCGCATCGCCCGCGAAGGCGTGCGGTTCACCGACTTCCACGTGCCCCACCCCGTCTGTTCGGCGTCACGGGCGGCGCTGTTGACGGGCTGCTACGCGCCGCGGCTCTCCATCCACGGGGCCCTGATGCCGACTGCGACTCATGGCATCGCCGCCGCCGAGACGACCCTAGCCGAACTCCTCCGCGACCGCGGCTACCGCACGGCCTGTGTCGGCAAGTGGCACCTCGGCCACCTGCCGGAGTTCCTGCCCACGCGGCACGGCTTCGACGAGTGGCTCGGGCTGCCCTACTCCAACGACATGCGCCCGGCCAGCGGCAACAAGCACCCGCCACTGCCGCTGTTCGACGGCGAGCGGGTGATCGACGCCGACGTCACGGCCGCGGATCAGGAGACGCTCACCCGCCGCTACACGGAGCGGGCCGTGGACTTCATCACGCGGTCCGCACAGGCCGCAGACGGCCGCCCCTTCTTTCTGTATCTCGCCCACACGATGCCACACGTGCCGCTGTTCGTCGGCGAGGCGTTCCGGGGCAAGTCGGGCGCGGGCCTCTACGGAGACGTGGTCGCCGAGATCGACGCCTCCGTCGGGGCGGTGCTCGACGCCCTCGACCGCACCGGGGTGGCCGAAGACACGCTCGTGATCTTCACCAGTGACAACGGCCCCTGGCTGCGGTTTGGCCACCATGCCGGCTCGGCCGGACCGCTCCGCGAGGGCAAGTGCTCGGTGTTCGAAGGGGGCATTCGTGTGCCCTGCGTGGCCCGCCTGCCGGGCGTGATCCCGGCGGGAAGCTTGAGCCACGCGCTGCTGGCGTCGATCGACATCCTGCCCACGATCGCCGGGCTCGCCGGCGCGCCGCTGGGCGTGGACGGGGACGGATACTGTTCGCTCGCCGGCCGGCGGATCGACGGCCATGACCGCCGCGCCGCCTTCATGGGCACGGAGGCCGCCGCCGTCAGCGACGACGTGACACACTGGTATCACTACCGCACCGGCGAGTTGCAGGCCGTCCGCCGGGGCCGCTGGAAACTCTTGCTGCCGCACACCGCGGAAAGCACCGCCGGCCAGGAGCCCGGCCGCGACGGCCGCGGTGGCAAGGTCGCTCCCCTGGCGGTCGGCCGCGAACTCTATGACCTGGAGAGCGATCCCGGGGAGCAGCGCGACGTCGCCGCAGACCACCCGCAGATCGTGGCCGCGCTCGAGGCGGTGGCGGAGGCCGCGCGGGCGGAACTCGGCGATGCCCTCACGGGCCGGAAGGGCGCCGGCGTGCGGCTGCCGGGAGGCGTCGTC
>JAJTED010000167.1 GCA_021300535.1 Planctomycetaceae bacterium
CCAAGTTCGACTGACTCTCGTCCGCACTCCAGTCCGCTCGGGAACTGTGGCTTGTGCATCCGGCGATGGTCGATTGAGTCGATTTTGGTTTGGTGATCCAGTTCCCGATTCCCTGAGGTTTGATTTCTATGGCTCGGAAGATTTACGTGGGGAACCTCCCCTGGTCCACCACGTCCGCCGATCTTGAGGCGATGTTTGCTCCCCACGGCGCCGTCCGCAGCGCCGAAGTGATCTCCGATCGTGAAACCGGACGTTCGCGTGGTTTCGGATTCGTGGAGATGGAGACTGACGAGGGTCTGCAGGCTGCGATCTCGGCCCTCAACGGGCAGGAGATCAACGGTCGGCCCCTGACGGTGAACGAGGCCCGCGAGCGCACGCCCCGTCCGGGTGGCGGTGGCGGCGGTGGTCGTGGCGGCTACGGCGGTGGCGGCGGTGGTCGTGGCGGCTACGGCGGCGGCGGTGGTGGTGGCGGCGGCTACGGCGGTGGCCGCGGCGGCTACGGTGGCGGCGGCGATCGCTACTAGTCCTGGCCCGATGTTTTCGCATCGCAGCGCGGGAGCCGGTGACGCATCGTCCCGGCTCCCGCGAGCATGCTTCCGAAGTTGCAGCAGTTTTCGTCTCGTCCTTTCCGTCGACCCGCTCTCTTTGAAACCGTAGAAAGTTGCACGGCAGTCACCGATGAGTTTTGCAGGACCCAAGTCGAAGTTCGCCAAAGGTGCCCGAAAGAAGGCCAAGCCCCGCACGAAGGTCAAGCGGCGCGATCCGATCTTCATCGACGGCGCCCGGCCCCGGCCGATGTACGTCGATTACAAGGATCTCGAACTCCTCGGCAAGCTCGTCAATCGTCAGGCAAAGATCATCGGCCGTCGCAAGAGCGGCTGCACCGCCGCCAGTCAGCATGCCGTCACGCGGGCCATCAAGCGGGCCCGGTTCATGGCGTTGCTGCCGTACGTCGGCGAGTGACCGGACCGGTCGCGACGTCCTGCCCAGTCGGGCCCGCAGCGTGACCTGATGGCTCCGTTCAAGACCCGTCGCCGCGTCGAGTTTCGCGATACCGATGCGGCCGGCATCGCCCACTTCTCGGCATTTTTCTTTTGGATGGAGTCGGCCGAGCACGAGTTGCTCCGCGCCGCCGGCGTGCCCGTGGTCGACCGTGGGCCGGACGGTGTCGATCGCAGTTGGCCACGGGTTTCCGCTGCCTGCGACTACACTGCCGCGGTGCGGTTCGGCGACGAGCTCGACATCGCCGTGACGGTCGAGGTCGGCCGATCGAGCGCGACCTACGCCTTCGCCTTCGCGCACGCCGGCCGCCCCGTGGCCTCCGGCCGCGTGGTGGCCGTTTACTGCCTCATGCACCCCGGGCGAAAGCCCGAGCCCGTGCCGGTCCCCGCCGATGTCGTGGCGCGGCTCGCGGCCTATCGCCCGCAGGCATAGGAGCCGCCGTGCTCGAGGTCGCGGGCATCACGAAGACCTATCCGACCGCCGCCGGCGGCCTGCGGGTGCTCGACGACGTGTCGCTCACACTCGAGCCCGGGCGGCAGCTGGCGATCATGGGGCGCCGACGGCGGGCCGTGTGCGGCTCGACGGCGTCGATCCCTTCGCCGGCGATGCCGCAGCCCGCGCGGCGTTTCGCAATCGACGGATCGGGTTCGTGTTCCAGGAGCACCACCTGCTGGCGGGCTGCACGGCCCTCGACAACGTCGTGCTGCCCGCTTTGGCGGCGGGCCGCGTGCCGGCCGACGTGATCGCGCGGGCGGGGCGGCTGCTGGAACGGGTCGGCCTCGCCGATCGCATGGCGCACATGCCCGACGAGCTCTCCGGCGGTGAGCGGCAGCGGGTCGCCGTGGCCCGGGCGCTGGTGCTGGGGCCGCGGTTGGTGCTGGCGGACGAACCTACGGGCCAGCTCGATTCCCGGTCCTCGGCCCAGGTGTCCGACCTGCTCGTCGAACTGGCGGCCGAGTCGGGAGGCATGCTGGTGGTCGTCACGCATTCCGCCGACGTCGCGCGGCGGGTGGGCCACGTGCGGCACCTCGTCGATGGGCGGCTGGAGCCATGAGCCGCGACCGGACAGGGGCCGTGCACACGCTGGCGGGACTCGGGGGCCGACTGCTTGCCGCCTGGGCGCCGCAGGTTGCCGCCCTCGCCGCCGCCGCGGCCGTCGTGGCCACCACGATCGCCGGCGCCTTGTGCGTGGGAGACGCGACGACCCGCGGCCTGCGGCAGCTCGCCGGCGAACGGCTCGGCCGGATTGACGCCGCGGTGATGGGCACCGACTTCTTCACCACCGCCTGGGCCGCCGACCGCGCGGCGCAGGCCGCGGCCGATCCCGGCGGGCCGGGTCGGCTCGTGCCGGCGATCGTGATGGAGGTCACGGTCGAGGCGGCCGGCGGCCGCCGGTCGGCGTCGGCCACGCTCTTGGCCTGCGACGATCCCGCCGCTCTCGGTTTCGCCCCGGCGCCGCCGGCGCTGGCCGCCGCTGCGGTGCTGCTCAACGAACCGCTGCACCGCGCGGTCGCCGCCGGCCCCGGCGACGCCGTGATCCTCCGGCTGCCGAGCCGGTCGAGCGTGCCGGCCGACAGCCCGCTCGGTCGGCGTTCGACTGAGTCGAAAGGCCGCCGGCTCAAGGTCGGGGGCGTGCTGCCGGAGGTAGGGCTCGGCCAGTTCGCGTTGCGGCCCGGACAGGTCACCCGGCCCCTCGTGGTCACCGCGCTCGCGACGGCGCAGGCGATTCTTGACCGCGACGACGCAGTCAACGCCCTGTTTGCGGTTGCGGCGCCGGGCGACGCCGCTGGCTGGCTGCGAGCGCATCTCCGGCCCGGCCTCGCCGACATGGGGCTCGTGCTCGAGCCCGCCGTCGTCACGGCCGGGCCGCGGCTCACGAGCCGCCGGCTCATCCTGCCGCCCGAGGTCGATCGCGTCGCGGCGGAGGTGCTCGGGCCGGCGGGGGCGAGGCCGTCGCTCGTGTTCCTCGCCAACGACATCCGGCCGCTCGACGCCGCGGGCCGTCCCGCGGCGGCCCGCGTGCCCTACTCCACGGTGCTCGGCATCGACACCACTCGCCACCCGGCGGGGCCGCTGGTCGACGATGCCGGAAAGGCACTGCCGCTGCCCGGCCCCGACGAGATCCTCATCGACCGCTGGCTGGCCGACGACCTCGCCAAGCAGGGCGTGCCGGTGGCCGTCGGCGACCGCATCGCCCTCACGCACTTCCTCCCGGAGACGCTCCACGGCCGCGTGGAGGAGGCGACGGCGACCTTCCGCATCGCGGGCATCGCCGCGATGCGCGGCGCGGCGGTGGCCCGCGATCTCCTCCCCGAGGTCGAGGGCGTGAGCGACGAGGCGTCGATCGCCGACTGGGATCCCCCCTTCCCCTTCGACGCGGCCCGGGTGCGGACGACGCCGCCGCACGACGAGGATGACCGCTACTGGAAGGAGCACGGCACCACGCCGAAGGCGTTCGTGGCCCTGGAGTCGGCCCGTCGCATCGCCGGCAGCCGCTTCGGCCGTACGACGGCCTGGCACCTGCCCCCCGGGAACGTCGACACCGACCGTCTGCGGGACGAACTCGCCGCGCGGCTCGAACCTGGCGCGGTCGGGCTGCGGATCGTGCCGCTGCGGCAGGCGGCCCTGGCTGCGGCCCGGGGCTCGACGCCCTTCGGCGGCCTGTTCCTCGCGCTCTCCAGTTTTGTGGTGGCGGCGGGTCTCCTCCTCGAAGGGCTGCTCTTCAACCTCCTCGTCGCCGCGCGGTCTCGTGACGTCGGCATCCTCGCCAGCGTCGGCTGGCCGCCGCGGCGGCTGGCCGCGCTGCTGCTTGCGGTCGCCGGCGGGGCGGCGGCGGTCGGCGTCACGGTCGGCACGCTCGCGGGGCCGCTCTGGGCCCGCGGCCTGCTCGCGGCGCTCGGGCGGGCGTGGGACACCGACGTGGCCGCCGGCTCGGCCCGCGTGTTCGCGGTGCCGCCCGCGTGGTGGGCCGCCGTGCCGGGTGGACTCGCGGCGCTTGTCGTGTCGCTCGCGGCCGTCGCCTGGTCGGCGCGGCGGGTCGCGCGGGCCGCGCCTTGGCGGCTGCTCAAGGGCGGGATCGAGACGGCCTCTCCGCGGCGCTCGCGCCGCGGACGGCTGGCAGCGATCGCGGTGCTGGGCCTCGGGGCCGCGGTCCTGACGGCGTTCGCGGGCAGCCACGCGGATCCCGCGCGGGCCGTGGCGGCCTTCTTCGGTGCCGGATTTCTCGCGCTGGCCGGCCTGCTCGCGGTGGCGCGGCTCCTGCTCGACGCTCGGCCCGGGCGGCCGCTGGGATCGCTCACCCAATTGGCCCGCCGCGGACTCGCGCGGACCGCCGGCCGCGGCTTTGCGGTGGCGGCGATCGTGGCACTGGCGCAGTTCCTCGTCGTCGCCGTCTCGTCGTTCGCGGTGCGGCCGCCCGCCGATCCGTCTGACCGCCGCGGCCCGACGGGTGGCTATGCCCTGCTGGCGGCGTTCGGCACGCCGACGCATGTCGATCCGCTCGACGCGGAGGCGCGGGCCGCACTCGGGCTCTCCGCTGCGGAGGAGCGGGCCGTGGCCCGCTGCACGGTCGAGCGGCTGCGGTCGACCGCAGCCGACGACGCCAGTTGCACGAACCTGTACGCCGCGGGCCGGCCGACGGTGCTCGGCGCGGGGTCGGCCTTCATCCAACGTGGTGGCTTCACGTTCGTAGGCCACGCGGCGCTGCCCGACGGCACGACGAACCCCTGGACGTTGCTCGAGCGGCCGGACTCCGGGCCTGTGCCCGCGATCGTCGACCAGGCGACGGCCCAGTGGGCGCTCAAACTCGGTGGCGTCGGCGCGTCGTTCACCGTCGAGGACGACGCCGGCCGGCCGGTGGCGTGCGAGATCGTGGGCCTGCTCGCGCCGGGCATCCTGCAGGGGGTCGTGATCGTGGCCGAGCGACGGTTCGAGCAGATCTTTCCCGGTCGCTCGGGCTACGGCCTGGCGCTCGTCGACGATGCGTCCGTGCCGGCCACCGACCGCGCCGTCGCCCGGGCCGGGCTCGAGCGGGCATGGGCCGACTCGGGGGTCACGGTCACCGCTGCGCTCGACCGGCTGCGCAGCCTGCTGGCGGTACAGAACACGTTCCTGGCGGGCTTCCAGGCGCTCGGCACGCTCGGCCTCCTCCTCGGCACGGCGGGCGTGGCGGCGGTGTTGCTCCAGGGCGTGCTCGAGCGGCTCGAAACGCTTGCAGTGCTGCGGGCGGTCGGCTTCACGCCCGGCCGCATCCGCGGGCTGTTCGTCCTGGAAACGCTCGTCACGGTCGGCCTCGGGCTCGCGGCCGGCACGCTCGCTGGGTGCCTCGCCGTGGCCCCGGCGCTCGCGGCCGCGACGGCCCGCGTGCCGCTGGGGTGGATCGCCGCCACCTGCGGGCTCACGCTCGCGACGGCGGTCGTGGCGGCCGGCGTCGCGGCGGCAAGGGTGCCGATCCCCGCACGGCCCGGCGGGTCGGCCGCGGGATAGGAGGTCGTGCCAACCCGCGGCCGCATGCCGTTTGAAAAGTGCGGAACTCGCAAATCTCGCACCGCAGTTCCGCCAGACTGCCTCGTGTGCCCGGCGATGGGTTTCCGGTGTGTCGGGTTTCGCGGTCCCGTTCCTCGAAGCCCGAGGCGTGAGCCGAGCGGTTTCCGGGGAAGGGACGCGGATTCCCTCAGCTTGCGCTTTTTGATGTCGCGCGGAGCGGCCCGGCAGGGCGTCGCCGCTGCAGCAATCCGCTTGCGAACGTTATTTTAGAGATCCTTTGAATTGGGAATCGGTCTCGTCACCGATCCAAAAAGCCCCGGGTGGAAACCCGGGAGCATGCTGCACGCGAACCCGCGGCATCGTGCCGCGGTTCGCTTGGCGGGCCGCCGCCCGCTTGGAATCAACCCGGCCGTCCGGGCCTGGCATCCGCACAAGAAGCCCCGGGTGGAAACCCGGGGGCATGATGCACGCGAACCCGCGGCATCGTGCCGCGGTTCGCTTGGCGGGCCGCCGCCCGCTTGAATCAACCCGGCCCTCCGGGCCTGGCATCCGCACAAGAAGCCCCGGGTGGAAACCCGGGAGCATGCTGCACGCGAACCCGCGGCGTCGTGCCGCGGTTCGCTTGGCGGGCCGCCGCCCGCTTGGAATCAACCCGGCCCTCCGG
>JAJTED010000044.1 GCA_021300535.1 Planctomycetaceae bacterium
GGCAATGAAGAGCAGCTCATCCCAGAGCCGGTCGAGCTCCTTCGCCTCGGCTTCGTTGAGCATGAGCCGGCGGAGATGGTCGTCCTCGCGGTAGTAGAGATTCAGCGTGATCACCTCGTCCACCGGCACGATGCGGCCGTAGCAGACCGCCTGCGGAAAGAGGCTGCGGAAGTCGGTGAACGCGGCCTCGAACCGCCGCCACGCGGCGGAATCCTTGCGGGCCACGATCGGCAGCGAAGGCACGAGGCCCGTGGGCACCGCGGCATCGCCGGGATTCGCCGCCACTTCGAGCTGAACGCTCGCGTCGTCGGCAGCAGCTGGATGGAGCGTGCCCTCGACCACGAGCTCACAGCCCTCGACCAGATCGGCCGGAATCGCGCACGTGAGCGCGTGGGGGGCCTGCATGCATAGATCATGGGCCTCGGCGGCAAGGCCTTGCGGATGTCGGCCGAAGACCGCGGGGTCGAGGCCCGCGGCGACGTCCCGGTGACCCTTGTCGGCCGGGCTCACCGCCCCATCCGGCGACGGCTGCATGCCGGAGAGCAGCGGGCCCAACGGCGAGAGCAGGAGCCGCCGCAGTCGGGCGTCGGGCGAGTCGTCTTTTTCGAGGCCGGCGGCGTCGCCGAGGCCGGCACCGTCGCCCGCGAGCAGTCGCTCGAACTCGGCGGCGATCGTGGCCCGCTCTGTCGGCCCGGCCGCCGACCTCCACCGCGCCAGCAGGGAACCGGTCGGGATCGTCCAGCCGCCGGTCGAGCCCTCGGGCTCCGCCGCGAAGTGCCAGACGTTCGCATTGCCCTGCCGATCCACGTGCGGATTCGAGGCGAGGATGTCGGCCGATACGTCACGGGCCAGGTCCCACTCGCGGTCGCCCGCGCGGATCGTGAGCTCGACGCGGGTGAGGTCGCAGCTTGCGTCGCCGTCGCGGGCCCCCACGACGACGGCCACGACTTCGCCCTTCCGCACGGGAAGCGGGCCGAACGGCCCGAACGCGGGTTCGCGATTCGCGTCGCTCGTGAGTGCCTCGCGGGTCTTGCCCCGCCACACCTCGACCGACACGGCCGTGCCGTTCCCGCAGCCGCGGTGGGCTCGGATCGCTTTGCCGCGAATCTCCACGGCTCCCGTGATCGGGCTCCGCCAGCCGACGATCACGCGATGCTTTACGTCGGGATGCACGACCACGCTGTGCGGATCGACCGTGCCGGGAATGCGGAACGGCTCGTCCGACGAGTTGGCGATCGCCCGCAGTTCTCCCTGGCCTCGCCAGCCGTTGACCGCGTCCCAGCCCGCGACTTTTTCCAGCTTCTTGTCGAGCAGCCCGATGAACGCCGGCTCGGTCGCCCCGAAGCCCAGATACGCAAGCCAGGCTGCAAGCAGCCGCGGATCGACGGCGTGCTTCTCGGCCAGCGCGGCGACCTTCGCGTCGAGGGCGGCGGCCGGCACCGCGGGCTCCGCCATGGCCTCGGACACCGCCGCGAGACATTTTGCCGCGGTCGAAGCCACCCGCGCGCGGTCGGCGGCGAGCCTGGCCACCCTAGACCGTACGAGCGAGAGCGGCAGATCGGCCCGGCCCGGGGCCACGAGCCGCGGATTCCGCCAGACGACGACGTCGTGGTCGCGGCCGTCGCCGGCATCGCCGGCCGCGAGCCGGATCGTGACGGGGCTCCCGTCTTTCGGCACCGCGAGCTTGACGCGGAATTCTTGCCGCTCTTCGAGGGGCGTCACGGCCTCCATTCAGGAGGGCGGGCCATCTTCCGCGCCGAACTGGCGGACGATCTGGCCGGCAGCGTTGAACTTCCAGGCAGCCTGCTGCCACTGGGCCACGAGTGCGGCGACCGCCGCGGCGTCCTCGGGCTGCGCGGCCTTCCAGCGGCCGCGCAGGGAATCGAGGATCGCGGACGGCGGTCTCGGCGATCCGG
Organism: Planctomycetaceae bacterium; assembly: GCA_021300535.1. Classification (GTDB taxonomy): domain Bacteria; phylum Planctomycetota; class Planctomycetia; order Pirellulales; family UBA1268; genus QWPN01. The sequence continues at coordinate 1,917 of JAJTED010000044.1, forward strand.
CTTCGTCCGCCGCAAGCGCGGCATGAAGAGCGCCGAGATACTTCGGGCTCAGGCCCCGCTCGCGGGCCACCGCGGCCACGGCATCGCCACCCTGCGCGAGGCGATCGCGTTCGACGAGGGTCGCGAGCAGGTATTTCTCGACCGGCAGGAAGCCCTCGTGCCCGACGTCAAGCTTGACTCGTTGCAGCACCGTCGTCTGCGCGCTCGCCGCAGCCGCGTCGAGAGGCTGGGAATACCTCGCGTAGAACCGCTTGAGCCGTGCCACCGCCTCGTCGGCGAAGTCGCGCCGGGAATCGCCTGCCGAGAACCGCAGCCCATCGGGCAGGAGCACGGCGTGGGCCGCGATCCCCTTGGCGGCGTCGAGATACTTGGTCGCCAGGCTCGGCGACATGACGAGCGATTGCCCGGTGTTCGTGAAACCCTCGCCCGCGCCGCCGTCGGCAGGAAACTCCTTGGCGGGGTCGAGCCCATCGACGCCCGTGAGATCGCGGATCGTGTGCGTGTATTCGGCGTTGTTGAGCCGGCGCAGGACGACGCGGCCCGGATCGCCGGCATGGGCCCGCGCCTCGGCCGCAAGGAACGCCCGCAGCCAATCGGCGAGAAGCTGCATGAGCTTGGCATGCCTGCCGAGCCCGGCGGGATCGGCCGTGAAGGAGAGGTCGACCTCTCCCTCCGCAGAGTCGCCCGAGTGGCAGGCGATGCAGTAGCGGGTCAGCACCGGCCTAGCGGCGGCAAAGCCCGCGGCGGATGCCTCGGCGGCGTGCGCGGCTTCGGGAAGGCCGGTGGCCAGGAAGGGAGTCAGGAGCCAGCCGGTGAGCAGGAGCCGGACGCACGTGACCGCCGCACTGACGCATTGCCACGTGACCAACCGCGGACGGCGGGCGGCCGATGCCGCAAGACGAGGCACATTTGGCTGCATGGCACAGAATCCGCCGGTGTCGCTGCGGTCGGAGACCTCGACTTACACATGGTATCGACATCCCCGGATTCTGTCGACGGTTTTTGGCAGGCATGTGGCGTCGAGGAATCCGCGGATCAGCGGTCTTCGTGCCGGGCCAGTTCCACCAGCTGGTCGATCAACGCCTCGCCGTCACCGGGCTCGAGGCCCGCGGGCGCGGCGCCGACCTCGTATCCTCCCTCGGCGAACGCCCCGCGGTGCGGCCAGTAGCCGTTCCAGCCATTGGTCAGCGTGGCGAGCAGCACCGGCCTCTCCAGCCGCCGGCGGAGGTCGACCGCCAACTCGCCGAACAGTTCGACCGGTGCGGCGACGACGAAGGCGGCACCCACGTGCCAGACGGCGATGTCGATCTCATGGCCGCGGATGACGACCGTCTTGGAGCGGCAGACGAGATTTCCCCCCTCGATGGCCGGTATCGGCCGCGTGGCCTGAGCCAGCGTGCGGACGAAGGCGCCGGCCGTCTCGCCGATGCGATCGACGTTCCGCGGATCTTCCTGCGTCGCCATCCAGGGATGGACGTTGCCCGCCGCGCCGAGCACGAACAGGCTCTTGCCATCGGGAATGTTGGCGTCGAGCCAGGTGCAGGCGGCGCCGGGATAGTCGCTGCTGATCATGCGGCTGGCCTTGCCGAACACGACCGGGTGGGCCCCGAGACTCCAGACGTTGACCTGCCGGGGACCGTTGACCTGGCGAAACTGAAGCAGCGTGCAGGTCGGATCGGGCGCCGGACGCGGCGGATGGTCGGCGATCGTCTGCGGGTTCCAGCACATGCGGATCGTGCCATCGACCAGCACCCGGCGGTTGTATCCCAGGCCGAGGGCGGCCTCCTGGATCCAGGCCGTCACGGGATGGCAGAGGTCGTTCGCCCGGCGGACGGCGTCGAGGATCTTCGGCTGGATCGACTGCAGGTAGTCGTCGGATGGAAACGGCCCCGAGTGCGTGTGGCTGGTGCTGACGAGGACGTGGGCCGCGTCGGTGTCGATTGACTGGGCGATCTCCGTCCGCAGCCGACGGCAGGCCGCGTTGGGCAACACGCACAGGTCGAGACCGACGAGCACGGCCGTGCGGCTCCCCTCCTTGAGGACGCAGGCGCGGGCCAGCAGCGGGAGATGGACGCCGTCGCTGCCCGACCTGCCACGCGGCTCCGGATATCCCATCAGCGGCACGGACGGGTGCGGCGTGATGTCGCTGGAGCCGAAACCGCACCGCAGGTGCACCGCGGGCGGCATCACGGACGGCGTCGGAGCCTGCTCGAGGGGCCGTGCCGCCGGCGCTGCGGGCGGCGGGTCGGCCGCCTGGGGCCCAAACCCCATCACGGCCCCGACGATCGAGCACACGACGACGGTCATCGTGGCCGGATGCCGCGACACCTTCGTGATCCTGCCGTGACGAACGGCCTGGCCCGCCAGGCAGGAGGGCTGCCGCGCCACGGCGACGTCAGCCGGATTCGGCGCCCAGCGCCCGAACATTCTCGGCCGGAACGACGAGCAGAACCCCTGCCAATCCATAATGCGAAAGCCCCTGAAGGGGAAGCGCCCCTGCACGCCGCGTCGGCTCGGCACCGCAAACCCGCACGGCTTTGCCAACCGGCCGGAGTCTACCTTCCGCGGATGGCTGGCGAAACAAACAGCGGGGTCACGCGGTCATTGCGCACCGTCGCCTGTCGACGGGTCGCGCAGCCAGGCGAGGATGTCGGCGACATCCTGGGGGGTGAGCACCCTGGCGAGCGAATCCGGCATCAGCGACACCGGGCTCGCCGAGAGTTCTTCGATGTCCTTCCGCAGCACCGTCCGCGTCTTTCCCTCCTGCTGCTTGAGCGTCACGCTGGAGGCCGTCTCGGCCGCCAGCAGGCCGGTGAACACCTGGCCGCCGGTGGTGACCAGGGTATACGACGTATAGCCACCGGAGATTTGCGCGCTGGGGGCGAGAATCGACAACAGCAGGGTTTGCTCGGGCTGCTGCGCCTCCGCCGTCAACGACGGCCCCACCACCACGCCCAGGCCGTGGGCCTGATGGCAGACACCGCAGTGTTGTTTGAACAATGCAGCGCCGCGGGCCCGGTCCCGCGGCCTGGCCAGGGCCTGGGAATACTCGGCGATCTGTCCGTCGACGTTCGCCACCAGTTTGGCGAATTGGGCATGGGCCCGCCGGGCGAGCGTCGCGTCGGGATGCCGCTCGAGTGCCGTCCGCTGCATGGCGGTGCATGCCGATGCCGGGAGGGCTCCCGCCTCCAGGGCATCGACCACGGCCGGCAGCCGGTCGGTGCGGGCGAAGCAGGCCTCCAGGATCGCCTCGCGGACGACCGGCGTGGCCGCCTCGAAGTTGCGGATCAAGGCCGCCGTGACGGCGGGGTCGTTTTCGGAGGCGAGTTCCCGCACGGCCGCCAGCCGCGACTCGGGCTCCGCGAGGGTTTCGCCGACCCGCGTTGTGAGACCCGCGATCCGCCGCTCGCGCTCGCCGCCGGTCTCGATCTTCATCAGCCGGACAAGATCCCGGGCGGCGGCGGCAACGACGGGATCGGCATCTGCCGTCGCCGCCCGCACGGCCGCTACGGTCGCCGGCTCGAGGTTTACCGCCACGGGCGCGTTGAACGCATTCCGCAGCCCCTGCCAGGCCGTCTTCCGCAACGACTCGTCAGAACACCGGGCCAGCGCCGCGATCGCCGCCGCGAACTCGTCGGGAGCCCGGCGGGCGGCAATGGCCGTGGCCAGCGGGCCCACGAGCGCACCGGCCTTGCCGATCGCCTCCGGCTTCGACAGCAAGGCGTCGAGCATCCGACCGGCACGACCCGCGAGCCCCGTCATCACCGCCGCGTCCATCCAGGGCACGTCGCCCGAACGCCGGGCGATTTCCGCCAGCGTGTCGAGCGCCTGCGGGTCGTTCACGCCACCCAGGGCGATCGCCACCCGCCGCACCACGTCGGCGTCCGGATCCTCCGCCAAGCCGCGAACCGCCGCGCGGAGTTCCGGGTCGGCAAGCTGCGGCTCGGCGATGGCCACGGCGTGGATGCGGACCGCGGCGTCGGGATGCCGGAGGCCGATGCGGACGTCCTGCGGAGCCGCCATGCCCAGGGATTCGAGCGTGCGGAGGGCGTTGATGGCCGTGGTGCGAACGGCCGTCGGCGTGATCAGCCGGCGGATGAGCGGCACCGCGGCCGCGACATCGCCACGTTGCACCAGGAGCCGGCGGGCGGTCTGCCGGCGCCAGAACCGCTCGCTCGCCAGTTCCTGCACCAGGGCGGGCGTGTCCAGCCCGCTCATGTCGGCCGCGGCCTGCGGGGCCCGCTTCTCGGGCACGATCTTCCAGATCCGGCCGCGGTCCTTGCCGTGGTCGAGCTCATACTGCTGCTGCAAGTAACGCGGAATCGCCGAGTAGTCCTCGATGATCTCGCGGTAGAAGTCCACGACGGCCATGCCGCCGTCGGGTGCGTGGGCCAGGGCGATGGCATGGAACCAGACGTCCGTCGAGGTGAAGAACTCGCTCTCCGCCTCGGCGGGGATGCGCGTGAACTTCATGGTCCCTTTGTCACGGACGAGCGCCCCGCGGGTGATGATGTTCTGCGACGGCTCGCAGGCGAAGCATTGGCCGGCCAGGCCGGGAAGTGCCGTGTCGTCGTAGAACAACGGGCCGCATAACGAGGTGAAGTAGCCGCTGGCGGCCGATTCCGCGACGCCGTACCGCTGCCGGTAGAACTCGGCAAACTCCGCGTTCTCGGCCCGCTTGGTCCGCCAGGGATGCGGGCGGCTGGTGGGATAGGCGCGTTCGTCGCGGGTGGCCTTTCGCTGGACGGAGCCGAGCGCATAGTCGGGGTTGCGGACCAACGCCTGCCAAGGGACGGGGGCCGAGAGGATCACGGGCGTCGTCGTGTTGATGACGAGCTTCTCGCCGCGGTCGGTGAACGTGAGGCCGAAGGTCTGGGTGAAGCCCACCAGGGGTTCGATGGCCGAGCCGTCGGCCTTGAAGCGGAAGTCGCACATGGGGAGATCGACTGGCGCGGCGAGCCGGGGTCCGGTGATCCGCCCGCCGCCGGATCCGCTGGCTCCGGCATAGATCCAATCGTCGTGTCCCCACTGCGGCTGACTGACGCCCCGCTCGAAAATGCCGGCGGCGAGTCCTTCGAAGAGCACCTCGCGAATCTCGGCCACGCCGTCGCCGTCTCGATCGGCCAAAAAGATGATCTGCGGGGCGGCGACGGCGATGATGCCGTCGCGGGCGGGGCAGATGCCATAGCAGCCCGGCAGCCGGTCGGCAAACACCGTCGCCTTGTCCATGCGGCCGTCGCCGTCGGTATCGGTGAGCAGCTTGACGGTGCCGTAGGTCGCCGCGGCGGCTTTTTCCTTGGCCTCCGGACCGGCGGTGATCCGGCGGACCTGCGTGTCCAGTCGCCCGGCCTTGTTCAGTTCCTCGATGTCGAACTGTCCCTCCAGGTTGTAGCCGTGGAGTTCCGAGACGAAGAGCCGGCCGCGGGCATCCCAGCACACGCCCGAGGGCTCGTTGATGAGCGGTTCGGCGGCGATCAACTCGACGGACAGGCCGGCGGGCAGGCGGAAGGTCTGCCGGGAGGCCGCGGGCGAGAGCGGCTGCGGCGCGTCGTCGGGCCGGGGGATGGCGCCGCGGCCCGTCGAGTCGGTGGCGGCCTTGGTTGCCGAGGCCAGGCGAAACACGCCCTGGCCGGTCGGCGAACTGGTCAGCACGTACGCCTCGCCGTCGGCGTCCGAGCCGAACCCGAAGATCGGCTGGCCGCTCCAGGGGATCGTGAGGTTCGTGACGCGGCCGGTGGCCGGGTCGCGGTTCAAGGCCCAGAGCCGGCCCGACACGAAGTCGCCATACAGATAGGCACCGACGAGTTCCGGAATCGCCTGGCCGCGGTAGACGAAGCCGCCGACGATGCTCTTGCCGACCCGGTGGTCATACTCCCAGACCGAATCGACCAATGGCCCGGCGACCTCGGGACGGTTGCCGAACGGCCGCGTCCCCTCGCGGACGCTCCAGCCGTAGTTGCCGCCCTTGGTGACGATGTTCACCTCCTCCAACTGATCCTGCCCGACGTCGGCGGCCCAGAGCGTGCCGGTGGCAACGTCGAAGGCGATCTGCCAGGGGTTGCGAAACCCGAAGGCGAAGATCTCGCCGCGGGCGTTCGCCCTGCCGGCAAACGGGTTGTCGGCAGGGATCGCATAGGCCTTGCCCTCGGCCCGTCGATCGACGTCGATCCGCAGAATCTTGCCGAGCAGGGTGTCGAGCCTCTGGCCGTTGCCGAACGGGTCGTCGCGGCTTCCTCCGTCGCCCAGCCCCCAGTAGAGAAAGCCGTCGGGGCCGAAGGCGATCGAGCCGCCGTTGTGGTTCCAGAAGGGCTGGTCGACCGCGAGCACGATTTCCTCGCTCGCCGGGTCGGCCCGGTCCGGGTCCGTGCGACTGACCTTGAACCGGGCCAGCCGCTCGACCCGCTTCTCGCCCTTGAGGCTGTAGGTGACGAAGAACTCGCCGTTGTCCTTGAACCGCGGATGAAACGCGAGCCCGAGGAGGCCTTCTTCGTTGTACGTGCCCCAGGGCGACGTGCCGGGCCGCAGGTCGAGAAACAGCTTGCCGGCGACCGCCCCCGGCTTGAAGACGTGGATCATCCCCGCCTGATCGAGGACGAAGCGACGACCGGAGCCGTCGCCGGAATGGGTCACGACGATGGGCCGCAGCGGCACCACGGGAGTGCCATCTTTCGACTCCGGCGACCAGCCCTCCCAGGTGGCGTCAGGCAACGCGGGCACGGCGGCGACTGCGGCAGTGCCGTCGGCGAACGGGATCGCGCCACCATCGGCCGGGAGGTTTCGCACCTTGATCGAGCGATAGGCCACCTCGTCGCCGTGGTCCTGGAGGCAGACGTGGCCGCGGTCAGCCCTGCCGAACTTCGGGAAGGCGGCGAACTTGCTCTTGGCGACGCGCTCGTGCCAGTCCTTGCTTCCCTTCTGAAACCGCTCGTACACCACGCCATTGACCGCCACCTCGCCGTCGCCCGGGGCGACCCGTAGGTAAACGTGATTCCATGTTCCGGCGGGCCGCGTGGCGTCGAGATGCTGTGGCGGCTTTCGGCCGACGGCCTCCTCGAGCTTTCGCACCCAGTCGGGCACGAGCGGCGCGTACAGCTGGTAGAGCCAACCGGACTTCTGGGGATCCTTGCCGGCGGCGTTGTCCAACACCTGCACCTCCGGCCCGGTCTTCCACGGCGCGTTCTCCTCTTCGGTGACGTGGAACATGATGCCGCTGTTGCCGCCCGGAGCGATGCGGTATTCGAGCTGGAGCTCGAAGGCCTCGAACTGGTCACGGGTCACGATGTCGCCGGCCCCCCGGGCCGCCCGCACGACCGCGCCGTCGTGGACCTTCCAGCCCGCGTTCAGCGACTCCTGGCGGAAGGAGCGGAAGGCGCCGGCGCTGGTGCCGTCGAAAAGCAGCTTCCAGCCGGCCCGCTTCTCGGCCTCGCTGAGCGTGTTCGGAGCCTGCTCCGCCAGGACGGACGTCAGCGGGGCTGCCAGGGCGAGGATCAGGGCCGGAAGGAACGGTCTCGGCACAATCGGCATGGCTGTAACTCTCCGGACTGTTCAAGGCGGAGCGTGGGACGCGGCGCGACGCACTGATCCGACAATCATATGCCGCCGCCGCTCCAGGCGAAACGGAGCGGCTTTTTCGCCGCATGAGGCAGTCTGGCTGAACGACGGGACGAGATGTCGGCGTGACGACCAGATCAGGAGGATATCCCCGCCCTCGCACTGCGAACTTTCGTTGCCACACCGAGGTGCCGTGTCATGTTCCGCCCTCTCGCCGTGGTCGCTTCGCTCTTCCTCTCCGCGGTCGGTGCGTCCGGGCTGGGGTCCGAAACGGCAGGCGTGTACACGGCGGAAATCGTGGCGGGGAGTCCGACGCTGGCCGCGGGCGGCATGGCGTGGTGGAAGGACCGGCTCATCATCGCCGACCGCGGCGGGAAGCGGCTCGTCGCGTTCACCCCGCCGGACACGTTCGAGACGCTGCGCGCGGGGCTCGTGCCGGTCGGGCTCGCGACCGACCCCGACGGCAACCTCGTCCTTGTCGAGCGCGACCCGAACCGGGTCGTGTGCATCAAGGCGGACGGCACCAGTTCCGTGATCGCCGAGGAGAACGTCGGCACGCCGCAGTTCGTGACGGTTCACAGGTCCGGCCGCGTGTGCAGGACCGGCGTCCCGGATGCCGCCGCCCGGAGCGTCATGCCTGGCGGCGTCGTGGAGGTTCTCTCCCCGAAGATCGGCCACACCTACGGCATCGGCCTGAGCCCGCAACAGGACTGGCTCTACGTCTCGTCGAAGCTGCCCCATGCCGACGGACGTGTCGTCTGGCGGTTCCCCATCGCGGATGGACGGGAAGATCGGGACCGGCGCGGCGTTCTTCAAGACTCCGGATCTGAAGCCGCAACTGGAGAATTTCCCGCCGGCGAAGGACGGAAAGGAGACGCTCCTTGGGTGGGTCGGGCGGCTGCAGGGGCTGGCAGTGGACCGGCAGGGGAACGTGTACGTCGCCGGCGCCGAGTCGCACACTTCGGGCGAGGCCGTGGCGGTCGTTTCGCCCGACGGCACGAAGGTCGTGGCCATGATCCTCGGCGTGCCGCGGAACGTGTCGGGGCTGGCGTTTGGCGGGCCGGACGGCCGCACGCTCTACATCACCGGAGCCGGGGAGCACCGACTGCACAAGGTTTTGTTGCCCACGCCCGGCGCGGGGTGGTGAGCGGGATGTGCATGCTCTCCATGGGCCAGGAGTGTCTGGGTTCTGCGTGAACCGCAGGGGGAGCGGAGCCTGGCCTGACCGGGCTTCCCGGGCGACGACTCGACGATCACAATGACGGCTTTCCGGTCGCGATGTAGGCGGGCATTTCCACGGCGGCACGCGGCCACCTTCTTCTGACGAACAGCGGCTATGCGATCACCCTCGGCTCATGCCTCTCGTTCGGCGACCGGCCGCTTCGCGGCGGCCGGCATCATGCTCTCGGCGGTCGATCCGCCAGGCTGCGGACTGACCATCCCCGCGCGCGGCAGGCTGGGACCGGGGCGGGGGGCAACATGACGGCATCCCACACAACCCCGCCGGGGGCGGGCGACTGCTGCATCGGCATCGAGATCGGCGGCACGAAACTCCAGCTCGTCGTCGGCACCGCCGCCGGCCAGATCGTCGAGAGGCGGCGGTTTGCGGTCGATCGCGACGGGGCCGCTGCCGGTATCCGGGCGCAGATCGCGCATGCCTTGCCGGAGCTGATGCAGTCGCGGCGGCCGGGGGCTGTCGGCGTCGGCTACGGCGGGCCGGTCGATCACCGCACCGGCACGATCGTGAAGTCGTATCACGTCGCAGGCTGGAACGGCTTTCCGCTGGGAGCCTGGCTGGCCGAGATCGCGGGCGTGCCGGTGTTCGTGGAGAACGACGCCAACGTCGCCGCCCTCGGCGAGGCGATCCACGGCGCGGGTCGCGGCCTCAACCCGGTGTTTTACGTGACGCTGGGCAGCGGCGTCGGTGGCGGTCTGGTCGCCGATGGCAGCATTTACCACGGCTTTCCGCCGGGCGAGGCGGAGATCGGCCACCTACGGCTGGATCGCACGGGGCGGACTCCGGAGGAATGCTGCTCCGGCTGGAGCGTGGACCGCAGCATCCGCGCCGCCGTGGCCACGGCGCCCGACAGTCCTCTGGCGGCGTTGGTGGCCGCTGGCCCCGGCCCGGAGGCGCGACATTTGGCCCCGGCACTCGCGGCCGGTGACCCGGTGGCCCGAGGCGTGCTCGACGCGGCGGCCGAGAATATCGCGGTCACGCTGTCGCACGTCGTTCATCTGTTCCACCCGGAGGCGATCGTGATCGGGGGCGGGCTCTCCCTGCTGGGAGAACCGCTGCGGGCGGCGGTCGCCGGTCAGCTCACGCGGTGATTTGTCGGGTGTGACGATCCCGTGCCCTTGAAGCCCGAGGCGCGAGTTTCGATGTTGCGCGTTCTCTATTTCGATGGCCTCGTGCCGTGAAAAGGCGTCTGCATTCCGGCTGATCGGGGCAGGGAGGTCCGATTGAATTCGGGCCCCGCTCCCGCCGAACCGTGCTGGCGGATCTCCCGCACACGGCTCTCCGGTCGATGGCCTTACCTCCGTGAGGATTGAACGACCGTGGCACGGGCGGCTGCCAGACTGAACAGCCCGAGCTCGGCGAAGAAGTGATTTGGCCACCGCTGGTGATCAAGGCTCCGGCTGATGCCGGGCCGCTTCTGTCGCTTGCGGAGAATGCGCCGCAGGCGGCTCCGTACATACCCATCCACGCTCGCGAACACGTTGCGGTAGGTGGTGTGCTGGAAGTAGGCGTACCAGCCACGGAGGACCGGATGTACGCTGGCAACCACGCACTGCAGGCTATCGCCCGTCGTTCGTCGAGTGCGCGACCGTATGGCGTCGCGGAGATTCTTCAGGCTCTTCTCGCGTGGCCAGTGATTCTCGCCGCGGAAGGTGTAGCCCAAGAAGTCGAAGCGGTCCGTACGGGAGTCGACGATCCGAGTCTTCGTCGGATGCAGTGCGAGGCCGTTGTCGGCAACCCACTGCCTGACGATCTCCAGCGCCCGAGCGGCTTCTTCTGCCGCCTTTCAAAGGATCACGAAGTCGTCGGCATAACGAACCATCTCGAACTCGTGCTCGGCCAGCAGATGGTCGAGCGGATCGAGATAGACCCAACGGCCTGGTCTCGGTCGTGCCCGGCATCGGGATGTGAACCCGGCGAAACGCCTGCGGGACGTATGTGCCGTCCTTGAGCATCGTCGACAACTCCTGGATCACTCCCGGAAGCCGTCGCTCGAAGTCCCGGGTCGTCACATGGTCCACGCCGGCGGCACCCTTCTTCCGCGCCATCTTCTGGAACGCTGCCAGCAGATTCCGTTCGGAAAAGACCTTGTCAAACAGTCGGAACCATTTCCCTCCCTCCACTCCCTCTTCGAGAGCCGTCACCATGCGGATCGTCCAGACGCACGGTTCGACCCACCGCCACGAGGCGGGGAACTCTTCGGCTTGTTGAGCTCGTCGCACTGACGCCGATTGCTCTTCCGCTCGTCCGTCCATTCCTCATCCATCTCCCTGCAGCCCTTTGCTCCGTCGGCGTTACCCGACTTCAAAGCTCGTATGGCTCCTCTGACTCCTGCCGGGCTGTTGTCCGGCACCTGGCAGGTCTCATCACTTCATGCACTGAATCTTCCCACCATTCCGTCTCCAACCACCCCCATCGCTCCGATTGCTTGACTTGCCTTCCACAATCGGCCGTACCGTCGAGATGGCCCGCGGGCCATCCCACCCACTCAGGCAGGGCAACGCCGACGTCTGTTGGGCTTCACCATTCGCTAGCTGGTTCGCCGCGACGACGGGCCGAATCGAGTTCGTCATCTTACGGATTGGCAGTTCACCTCCTGTTGCTCTCCACCTCCCCTCGCGGGGACGCAGTTGCGTTCGGTTACGAGGCCCAAGTCCGGCCTCGACGGGGACTCTCACCCCGCTGGTTCGATACACTTGCGATCACACGAGCGGCGGCCTCCGACCGTCGAATCCGGCTTGTGGATCCATGACCCGCATTCGCAAACCTGGAGGCTTGCGCCACGGAGCGGCAGTCTCCGAAGGGAACGGGAATGCGCCGATCCGCGCAACATCAAAAGGCGTGAGCCGAGCGGAATGCGGTGCGATTTCCGGTGAAGCGACGCGTATTCCCTCAGCTTGCGCTTTGGGCTTCCCAGCAACCGGACACGAGCCGCTGCCGTGGCGCAAGCCTCCAGGCTTGCGAATCCGCGTGTTGGAGCCACAGGCCGCATGCGACGGTCTGAGACCCGCCGCGACGGGGCGTGACGGTTGGGACGACGTAACGCGCGATCGCCGCGTTACGCTGCACTCAATTCCGGAATGCCCTGCTCCACGTGGTTGAACTTCGGATCGGGCACCCCGGCGAACTTCAGCATCTCGACGAACAGGCTGCTGAGCGTCGTCTTCTCGTCGGGGAAGAGCAGGTGCTGCCCCTGCTTGACCCCCAGTTTTTGCCCGCCGACCAGCAGCATGGGCAGGTTCCGCACGGAATGGGAATCGAACGTGCTCTTGAAGGGGAAGCCCTGGGCCCAGCCCGTGCCGTTGTTCATGTGGCTGCCGAACATGATGCACGTGTAGTCGAGCAGGGTGCCGGCCCCCACGGGCGTCGCCTGCATCGAGGCGACGAAGTTCGCGAACATCTTCACGGCCTTGAGATCGCGGGCCGCCACGATGTCGAGAGCCTTCTGCTGGCCCTTGTGATGGGTATCCGCATGCACGCTCCCCAGTCCGGACGTGAACATCAAGGTGCCGACCCGGGTCCGCTCCGTGAGCAGTGCCAACCGCATGAGCTCGTACATCGGAGGCTGGCGGCCAAGCCGTTGGGTCGCCACGAAGGCATCCTTGTCGACATCCGGCGGCGCCTTGTGCAACCAATCACGGTCGCGGGCGATCTGGCGCTCCATGTCCCGAACGGCATCCAGATACGCCTCGAGCTGACGGGCATCTTCCGTCGAAATCGCCCGCCGCAGCGCCGCGGTCTGCGCCTCCAGGCCATCGAGAATGCTCTCGTTCCGGCTGATCCGCGCCTCGGCCTCGCGAACGGCCGCGCCCGTCGGGGCGACGAACAACTTTTGAAACAAGTCGCCGGCATCGCTGATCGACGGGATCGGCCGCCCCTTGCGATCGTAGGACAGGGTACTCGACCACTTGACCGTGCCCGTCCCCCCCGGACCGAGCACCAGGGAAGGATACTGCACGTCTCTCCCGAGATGCTCGGCGGCGACCTGATCGACCGAGACGGCGTTGCTCGTCGCCTTGGCCCCCGTCAGAAACGTGTCGGCCGCGAGATGACCGTTGTCGTCCCACGTCTGCCGCAGCCCCGACAGCACGGTGATCTGGTCGCGAAACGGCTCCAGCGGACGGAGCGTCTCCGTGATCTCCCAATCGCGACCGAGTTTCGTCGGATACCAGCGCACATTGTCGACGCCGTTGCCGATGTCATCGATGAACAACAGTCGCGGCCGTGGCGGTCCCGGCTTTCCCGTCTGGTCGGCGGCAAGCAGACCAGGCCGCATCGTCTCCAGCAAAGGCAGACCGAGCAGGGCGCAGGAGCCTCGCAGGCAGGTGCGGCGGTCGATTTGACGTCTCATGGCGTTGGCCTTCTTTCCTCGAGGTAATGATCCCTTCCAAACCCGGCGGCCCTGACTGCCCGCCGGCACCTTACCAAACGAACATTGATTCAGGGGATTCAAGGGATCCGCGGAAATCCGACGATTTCGACCCATACCGGGCCTCTGTGAACCTCATAACTGTGTTTCGTCGTCGTCCGGCCGGTTTCTTGATCGATGGCATGGACGACGATGCGCCGACCGGTACCTCCTGCCACCACAAAGCGGCCGCGGGGGTCGATGGCAAAGTCCCGCGGCCCGCGAGCCGTGGCGGTCTGCCCCAAGGCAGCCACTTCACCGGACTTCTGATCGATCGCAAACCCGGCGATCGAGTCATGCCCGCGGGTAGACGCGTACACAAAACGACCGTCGGGCGTGACGTGAACATCCGCCCCGCTGCTCCCGGCCGTGTTTTCGGGAACGGTTGGCAGGGTTTGCATATCGCGAAGTCCGCCGGTGTCGGGATCGACCTGAAAGAACGTCAGCGAACAGCTCCGCTCGTTGACGACGTACAGCCAGTCCTTTGTCGGGTGAAACCACAGGTGCCGCGGCCGGTGCTTGCCCTTCGGGGGCTTGTGCCGAGCCACGGCCTTGTCCGCCAACCCCGTGCCGTCCTCTCTCCATGCGTACTGCCAAATCTCTCCGTCGCAGGGAACATAGACGAACTTCCCGTGACGATCGCCGAGGATCGCGTGCGGCCGGGTGCCCGATTCGAGCGCCTGCACTCGATCGGCCTGCGGACGGCCCTGGTCGTCGAGAGGACAGGCCACGATCTGCTGTTGATGGTACATCGCAGCCAAGAGACACCGGCCGCGGCGATCGACCGAGATGTACTCCGGAGTTCCGGGCAGCTGGATTTCCGCCAGCGACTTCAAGCCGCCGGATGTCGGGTCGATTTCGTAGGCCTGGATCTTGTCGGGATAGTTGACCGCATAGAGCCTGCGGTTCTCCGCGTGCACGGCCAACGGACCGGGCTTTTCCAGCGGCTGCTCGACGACCGGCGTCAGGCCGCCGTCTGCGGCGGACAGGCGATAGACGCCGATCGCATTGCGATTGCTCTTCGAGAAGTCGCTCCCCGCAAAATAAACGAACGCTAAGTCGTCGTTCCCGGCCGCAACCTCCGGCCCCGCGGCGCGGCCAGGCAGGCCCTGCCACGCAACCGCAAGCGTGAGGGCAACCCACGGAAGCTTTGCCCGACCACGAACGCCGATGCCGTTCATCTCGCGGCCCATCCTTCTGTTGATCAATGTGTTGATCAATGTGTTGATCAATAGGTTCTGAAGCTGTCGCTGCGCACGATGAGTTCGATGATCTCCCGCAACCGATAGCCATCCTTTGCGGCCGTGGCAACGATCTGCTCGATGACGGCCTCGTCCTGATGACGCAGACTGCGGCCCAGCCCGTAGATCATCAGCTTGCTGACGAGACACCGCGCAAACACCTGGTCTTTGGAAAGGAGCAACGCCCGCAGCTCCCGCGGGCCGTCCACTGGAACGCCCATGACGACGCCCTTCGTATCGACCGGATGCCCCTTCCGCTGAACCTTCTTGGTTTTTTGAGCCGTTGCTGCTGACTTCACGACCGCGCCCTGCGACGACTCTTCGACGATGAGTGGCTTCATGCCATCCGTTTCGGTCGTCCGCCACTGACCGATCGCACCGTAGTTTTCCAGGGCGAACCCGAGGGGATCGATCTTGTCGTGACAGGCTCTGCAGGAGGCACGGCGGCGATGGATCTCGAGCTGCTCGCGGACGCTTTTCTGATCCAGGTCCGCCACCGCATTCGCGATCTCTCCCACGTTCTCCGGCGGCGGCGCGGGGGGATCGTCGAGGATGTTCTCCAGGATGAACATGCCGCGACCGACGATCGACGTGCGGATGCTGCCCGAGGTCAGCTTGAGGATGCTGGCCTGCCCGAGCAGTCCCCCGCGGACGCCGGCTTGCGGCACATACAGCCCGGCGACAGGCACCTTTCGCCAGGACGAAAACGGCCGCCGCGACTCCTTGCCCGAAAACTTGATTCTGTACAGCTCCGCGAGCCGGTCGTTGCACATGAACCAGTCGCTGTCGAGAAACAGCCTGATGCTGCCGTCCGCTCGCAGCACCTCGTGAAAAAAGCGGAGGCTTTCATTGACCGTCGCCCGCTTGAGCCGGTCATCGTAGTCGTAGAGATCCTGATCGGGCTCGTTCAGACCGATGTTGTACAGGTGCAGCCACTGGGCCGCGAAATTGGCGCTCAGCTCGGAAGCATAGGGATGGTCGAGAAGCCGCTTGACCTGCCGCCCGAGGACGGCGGGGTCGGACAGCTCACCCCGATCGGCCGCGGCCCTCAACTCGGCGTCGGGCGTCGAAGACCAGAGAAACAGGCTCAGCCGCGTCGCCAGATCGTGGGGCGACAGGGGCGTCCCGGGCTTGCGTTCGGCGGCCGTGTTGGAGGCGAACAGGTGCCGAGGAGAGAGATAGGCGGCGCTGACCGCGGACCGCAGGGAGCCGCGAAAGTCGTTCGTGCGTTGGAAGTTGCGGTCGAAGACGCCCAACAAGACGTCGAGATCGGCCTGGGCGATCGGCCCGCGATACAACCGGGGAAGGAGCTTGGACAGACACGCCGCGGCCGTGCCGCGGGCATCCGCCCCGGCGACGGGCCCGGCCGGAAACAGGTCCGTCGGGCGATCGATCAGCGGCAGCGGACCTTCGACTTCCAGATAGTCCACGTCCACGAAGAACGGATAGTAGGCCTCGACTTCCTCACGCGGCGGCACCACCGCCGGTTTGCCGAATCTCGCCGGCAGCTCCAGCGGGGGCTTTGGCGTCCGGGGTCGGGCCACGCTCCCGAAGCGGAAATCGAGGGTCAGGCCGGCGTTGACGGCCCCGACTCTCCCCGAGGTCGCCTCGCCCTCCGCGGCCGAACGAAAATCATCGAACTCCAGCACCGTCCAGTCGCCCGGCTTGACGACGATGGATCGATCCGGATTCTCGAAACACAGCCGCGGAGCATCTTCGTCAAGCTCGTACGTCGGACCGTCTGCCAAATCCCGGGCGTCAAAGCGACCTGCGAAGAAATGACTCCGGTTCAAATACCGGGCCCGCACTTCCACCGGATCCACCCCGTCGGGGAATCGCAGGCGGCAACGGATCCGCACCTTGTATCGCCCCGTCCCCGCGACCAGCAGTGACCTCGTTTCGATCACCGTGCCGATCCGATCCGACACCGTCAGGCTGTCCTCGTTGATGAGCGGCAGCCCCCCACTGCGATCCAGGATCTCCGAGCCGGGCCGGTAATTCTCCGGGACTTGAAAGAATGAACGCAAGGCCGCCGCGACCTCGTCCTCGGTTCGCCGCGGTGGCTCCGCGTGGCCGGCGAGCTGCCAGGACATGTCGAAGGCCGCGATCGACCGTTCCGAATAGGGTGCTCCCGACAGGAAGACGCGGTCGCCGAGCCCCTCGTGGAAAGACTTCTTCTCGTCCGCATACCGCGTGCCGAACTTCACCCGCCAACGCTGCGGTGAATAATCGTCCGTGATCAGGGCGAGATGACGATCCACCTCCTGCTGATACTGCGTGAGCAACAGGGCCGACTGCCCCAGGCCGGCACCGACGGTGTCGAAGCCATCGATGCGGCCTTCGTCGGGCAACAACTCGGCGAATGGGGGCAGGTTGTAGAGCCTGCGGTCGACGCCCAGCGTGTCGAGCAGGTCGTTCTGGAGCTGTTCGCGATTCAGGCGGCGGGCGAAAGTTCCCGCGTACCTGTTCCCGCTGTCGTCGACGACCTTGTCGAGAATGGTGTCCAGGGCCGCGAGCACCGCACGGCGGTCGGCTGCCGACGGCTGCGCCGCGTCCTGGGGCGGCATCTTGCCCCTGGAGAGCTGCCGATAGACCTTTTCGTACGCCAGCGTGTCAGCCGCACCGGCCTGCTGGGTCGGCCGGTCCGACAGCGACTCGATGCGGAAGCCTCCCTCCTCGGCACCTGCAGCGTGACACTCACCGCAGTGCTTGCGAAGAAACGGCGACACGTCCTTCGGCAGAGACTCGGCCGCCGACAGATGGCGACACGGGAGGCACGGCCAACAAACGATGAGGGCGACAACCGTGGCCGAGAAACGACCGCCCGTGAATCCGGCCAAAAACCTGCGAGTGCATGGAAGCATGTCTCACATCCTGCCCACATTTGGACGCCACTATCTATAGTACCCAAGAGGGGCGGCGCGGCAACTCTTGCCACCCCTGCAGCCGGCGATCCACCAAGGCCGAACGCGTTCTAAGGCTGGAACGACTGCGTTGTCTCCCAGGCAACCTCCTGGAGGTGCTGCGCCACGTCGACGGGCAAATCGGCGGTATAGGTGTTCCCCACCGGCGACTTTTTGAAGATGCTGGCCATCACCACGGCCGCGCCGAGATACGTGCCGGCGAGGCTGGGGTTGCGCTTGTCGGATGCATACAAATCGATGTCGGGCCGCCGCGCGATCGATGCGGCAAACGCGGGTCCGGCGGGGACGACACGCATGTGGCTCGCCCGTCCGGCCCTGCGGTACTCGGCCGTCAGCTGCTCGGTCATCTGGGGCTCGTCCTCGTAGGCCCAGGTCAGGAACAGCACCGGCTCGGCCCCGGCCCGACGCACCGTGGCAGCGTGGGCCTTGGCGGTGTCGTGAAAAGACTGCTGCAGCCTGGGGTGGATGGGGCACTGGCTGCAGTCCATCATCATCACCATGTCGTAGGGCCGCACGAACTGGTTGAAGACCAGCGTGTTGTCGGCCGCGAAACTGTAGCGGGCCATGCCCGAACCCGGCCGGAGGTAGGCGGCCACGTCATGCCAGTCCAGCCCGGCGCCGTTGATCGTCACCGATGTCTGGCGGGTGCCATGCACGCCGGCCGCAGTGAGCAGCCGGCCCACGTGTCTGTGCATGCTGTTGTTGAAGTAGAAGAAGCTGTTGCCCACCCACAACAGCGAGTCCGGCGTTTCGCCCTGCCAGCGTGGGATCGGCCGCGGACTGCAGCACGCGGTCAGGAACGCTGCGGCAAGAACGAGCACGCGGGTCGCGCGGCTCGTGCGCGGTGCCGGGTGAACGGGAGCTGTCATCCAGAAGCCTCGCTCCGGGTGGGTGCCACGGGCCGTACGCGGCCGCCGGCAGCACACGCGGCCACGACGGTGACGAGCGCCCCGGCGCTCGGACCTGCCGCGGCTTTCGGCCCCAGGTTAGCCCGTTCACCTTTGCGTCCGCAAGCATTTTCCCGCCGCCGGCCGATCCGTGAGCGACGGCATCCGCGGGCGACGACGCAGGTCTCGCACTCCGCAACGCCCGCGCTGCGATGCACGCCGACGCCGGCCCGCAAATCCCCGGGGGGCGGAGGCCCCCGGCGGGTAGTCAACAGGCGGATCAGACGGGGGCGGTCCTGCGATCGCCCCGTGGACGCTTACGAACCGGCTGCATACATTCGTAGCCGTGTTGACGCACGATTGAAACACTGCGTTTTCATCACGTTCGGCTGCAGAGCCCTCGTGAACTTCCGCGGCGGTCTCGGCCGCGGGGCCTAACCTTTGGTCATGAGTCATCATGCAGCGCCCAAGGCATTCGCTTGCCATCGCGTTCGCCCTGGCGATGGTCGCCGCCAGGGCCGAGGAACCGGGCCAGTTTCGCGTGCCGGACGGTTTCCGCGTCAGCCAGTTCGCCGGCGACGACCTGGTGCACGACGTCAACTCGATGACCTTCGATCCGCGCGGCCGCGTGGTCGTTTCGGGCCGCGGCTATGTCAAGACGCTGCATGACGATGATGGCGACGGCCGCGCCGACCGGACGACGCAGTTCGCAGCCGGCCCGGCGAGCGGGGCACGGGGGCTGGCGTTCGAGGGGCACGATCTCTTCTGCACCGGCGACCATGCCCTGTCCCGCTACCGCGACCGCGACGGCGACGGCACCGCCGACGGCGAACGCGAGGTGCTCGCGAAATTGCACGTGGAGACAGACCACTCCGCCAACGGGATCGTGCGCGGCCCCGACGGCTGCTTCTACATCGCCTGCGGGAACGACGCGGGCGTGACTCGCGGTCACATCCACGACGTGCTGTCGCCGGTCGCCGACCCGCAGCAGGGCGTGGTGTATCGCCTCTCGGCCGACGGCACGCGGGCGGACGTTCTCGCCCACGGGTTCCGCAATCCATACGACCTCGACTTCGACGCCGACGGCACGCTGTGGCTCGTCGACTCCGACGGCGAGCGCGACCAGTATCTGCCCTGGTACAGCCCGACGCGGCTCTTCGCGGTGGCCACCGGCCGGCACCACGGCTGGGTGCTCCCCGGCTGGCAGCGGAGCTGGAACCGCCCCCCATGGTTTTTCGACGCGGTGCCCAGGGGGGCGGAATTGGGCCGCGGCTCACCGACCGGCGCGGTCGTCTACCGCCATCGCCGCTTTCCCGAGCGGTATCGGGGGAGCTTCTTCAGTCTCTGCTGGAGCCTCGGCCGGGTCTACGCCCTGAAGCCGAAGATCGACGGCGACGGCGGCACGGCGACGAGCGAGGTATTTTTGGAGTCGGTCGGCAGCGACGGCTTCGCGCCGGTCGACATCGAGGTCGGCCCCGACGGGCAGATGTACATCGCCATCGGCGGCCGCGGCACCAAGGGGGGCGTGTTTCGCATCGACTACGTCGGCGCCGCGGGCGACGCGGCCGAGGAAGTCCCGGCGGCTGACGCGCCGCTCGTGCGGGTGCTGACGGCCGACCAGCCGCAGGCCGCCTGGTCGCGGGCCGCATGGCTTCCGGTGGCCCGCGAACTCGGCGCCGACGCCTTCGCGCGGGCCGCGGTCGACGCCGCGCTGCCGGAAGCCGCCCGGGTGCGGGCGATCGAGGTGCTCACCGATCTGTTCGGTGGCGTGCCCGTGGCTGCCGCCGTGTCGCTGGCAGAGGATCCGAGCCGCATGCTGCGGGCCCGGCTGGCCTGGTCGCTGGGGCGGAGTCCGGATCGGAATGCGGACGAGCGGGCGGCGGCGCCCGCTGTCAGTGGACAAAGCCCTCCTTCGCCTTTGTCCACTCGGCCGACCAGTGAAAACGCCGCGGGTTTCCACGGTCGGCATGCCTCACATCCTGCTCGGGCAGACTTGGTTCACAGCCTGCTAGCCCGCCTGACGCACGATGCCGACGAGCGGGTGCGCCGGCATGCCTGGGAGGCGCTGCTGCAGCTGCCGGCGACGGCCGTGGCGAAGCAGAGGCTCAACTGGGCCGACATCCTCGAGCCGCGGCCGCGATCCCTGCGGGCCGCGGCGCTGATGGTGCTCGCGCGGCTCGACGCTCCGCCCCCGGTGCCGGCCGATGCGGGGTTGGCGGGCCGGCTGGCGCTGCTCTGGCGAGGGGCGTTCCGCGGCGAGCTTGGTCACCCGGACCTCGAAACGGCGCGGGCCCTGTTTGCGGATGCCGCGACGCCTGCCGACCGGCTCGAGGCCGTGCGGCTGATCGAGCTCTGTCTGGGCGACGTCCGCGTCGAGCCGACGGTGCCGGACGTGTACGCCGGCTATGCGGCCGCCCGTCCGCTTCCCGACGATCCCGCGGCGACCGGACGCGCCGCGCGGACGCTCGCCGCCGCCTTGCCGAGCGGCTCCGCGGCCCTGGATCGGGAGATCGCCCGCGTGCTGGGCATGCTACAACTCGAGCAGCCGGCGCAGCTGGAGCGGATCACCGACCTGCTCTCCGCCGCCACCACCGTGGAAGACTCGATCCACTATCTGATCGTGCTCTCGCGGCTGCCCGGCCAGCGGAGTGCGGCGGTCACGCAGACCACGGCGCGGGGCCTCCTCAGGCTTCATCACACGATGCAGGCCGCGGGCATGCAGGCCGCCCGGTTCTGGCCGGCGCGGGTGGGCGAGGCTTGCGACAAGCTCCTGGACCGCGATCCCGGCCTCGCGGAGGCGATCGTCGTCGACGAGCGACTCGGCCTGCCCGATCACAGCCTGTTCGCGAGCCGTCTGCCCGCCGCCAGCCGCGGCCGTGCCGCCCGTCGGATCTTCGACCGCGTGGGCCGGGAAAACGTCGCGGCTTGGACACCGGAGATGGTCCTCCTGCTCGAGGCGTTGCCACCGGAGGAGCGGCGGCCGATCCTCCACGAGCTGTGGGACGAGCCGGCGTTGCAGGAGTCCGTGGCGAACCTCGTCGCCAAGGCGCCCGCCGCCGGCGACCGGGGGATCCTGGTGGAGACGCTCCGGTTCGGGCAGCCGGCCACGGTGCGTGACGTCGCCGACGCCCTGCGGAAGCTCGAATCCCGGGCGGATCCCGCCGAGCTCGTCGCGGCGATCCGCGTCCTCCGGCAGTTTGCCAGGGAGCCGCAGCATCGCGACACGTGCCGGGCGCTCGACCGGCTCATCGCCCATTGGACCGCGGCACCGGCGGCGGGCGGAGACTCGCCAGCGATGCCCGCGCACTGGGAATCCTGGCTGCGAAGCCACCACCCGGAAGCGGCCCAGGGGCTCAACGATTCCGCGGAGGACTTCGTCGCCTGGCAGAAGCGGCTGGATGGGATCGACTGGCGATCGGGCGACGCCCAACGCGGGAAGGTCGTCTATCACCAGCGCAGCTGTGCCCGGTGCCATGATGGCAACGCGCGGCTGGGGCCGGAGCTGGCCCCCGTGGCCCGGCGGTTTTCCCGCCAGGACCTGTTCACGGCCATCCTCGACCCCGGTCGCGACGTGTCGCCCACCTACCGGCTGACGCAGGTGGAAACCGGGTCGGGAACGGTCGTGACGGGGCAGCTGCTCTACGAGTCGCCGGAGACCATGCTCATCCAGACGTCTCCCGACACGACCGTCCGGCTCGCGGGGCAGGAGATCCGCTCGGTCCGCAAGAGCCCGCTCTCGCCGATGCCCAGCGGCCTGCTTCGCGACGCGACCGATCGCGACCTGGCCGATCTCTATGCGTACCTCGTGTCGGCAGCCAACGCCGGCGGCTCCCCCTGACGCCGTCGCCATGCGCCCCCCAGCGACCGCTCCCGTTCCCATGTCCCGCCGCTCCCGGAGCATTCCGATGCCAAGCCTCTCCCGCCGTCGTCTCCTGGCCACCGCGGCCGCCGCCTCGCTCGCCGCCGTCCGGCCTTCCCCGGCGGTCGAGCCGTGGCGGCGCAAGGGGGCCTTCTTCAGCGGGCTGTCGCTGACCAGTTATTCCCTGCGGCCGTTGATGAAGTGGTGGAGCGGCAAGCAGACCGGCGGCCGGCTCGACTTGTTCGGCTTCCTCGACTACTGCGCCGAGCTGGGCCTGGAGGCCGCGGAGCTGACGAGCTACTTCTTCGCCGCGCCGGTGGAGCGGGGGGAGATCAACCGCTTGAAGCGGCACGCCGCTCTGCTGGGGCTCGACATTTCCGCCGGCGCCGTGGCCAACGATTTCGGCCATCCGCCGGAGAGCGACGAGACCCGGCGACAGATGGAGTCGTTCCGCACCTGGATCGACCACTTCGCCGATCTCGGGGCGCCGGCCGTGCGGGTGTTCGCCAGCAAGAGCCCGCCGGCGGGAGCCACCGCCGAACAGATCGAGGCCCATGTGATCGCGAACCTCCAGACGGCGCTCGAGCACGCCGAAAAGCGGGGGGTGATGCTGGGGCTGGAGAATCACGACTTCGCCAAGGACATCGACCGACTGCTGCGGATCCTCGGCGGGATCGATTCCGACTGGCTGGGGGTGACCTGGGATTCCGCGAACCTCGCGACGGTGGCCGACCCGTATGCCGAACTGGCCCGCATCGCCCCCTATGCCATCACGGCCCAGATCAAGGTGACGACGAAGGTGAACGGCGAGAAGCAGCCCGCCGACTTCGGCCGGCTCGTGGGCATCCTCCGCGCCGCCGCCTACCGCGGCTACCTCGTGCTCGAATACGAGGAGGACGAGGATCCGCTGGTTGCCATCCCGCGCCACATCGGCCGCCTCCGGGATGTGCTGCGGGCGTGACGTCATTTCCTGCCGTCCAAGAGAGAAAGCCCCGCGATGCGACGCGTGTATTCATGCCTCATGGTGGCCTTGCTTCCCGCCATCGTGGCGGCGGAGCCGCCGACAAAGACCATTACGCTGCCCGGCGGCGTCGAGGCGCGGTTCGTGTGGATCGCGCCGGGGCGCTATCGCCGGGGAAGTCCTGCGGACGAAACTGAGCGCGGCGCGGATGAGGGCCCGGCGCATGAGGTGACGTTGACCCGCGGCTTCTTTCTGGGCCGTGAGGAGGTGACCCAGCGGCAGTGGCTGGCCGTCATGGGCACGAATCCGAGCGTCTTTCGGCAGCCGGTGGCGGATGAAGATCCGCTCGAGCGGCCGGTGGATTCGGTGTCGTGGAACGACGCGCAGCAGTTCATCGATCGGCTCAATGCAGACGGGCGCGGCAGAGACGACCCGGGCCGCTTTCGCCTGCCGACGGAGGCCGAATGGGAGTTCGCGGCGCGGGCTGGCACGACAACGCCCTATCCCTGGAACGGCGACGTGCATCGCCATGCGTGGGCCAACAGTCGCTCGTTCGCCCGCACGCATCCGGTCGGCCGGAAGCCCGCCAATGCCTGGGGTCTGCACGACATGCATGGCAACGTCTGGGAGTGGTGCAGCGACTGGTACGGGCCCTACGCCGCCGCTCCCGCCACCGATCCGACCGGGCCGACGGACGGACACGAGCGGGTCTTTCGTGGCGGCAGCTGGTATGACTTTGCCCCCGCGTTGCGGTCGGCCAACCGCCATCGGCACCCGCCGGACAAACGCTACACCGCGATCGGGCTGCGCCTCGCGTTCGATCCCGCGCTCGACCCCGCGGTCGCCCCCGCGAGCGACCACGAGCGCACGGCGCGGCTTCCGGGCGGCGTCGCGATGCGGTTCGCGCGGATTCGCGGCGGCGAGTTTTCCATGGGCAGTCCGGCGGCCGAGTCCGGTCGGCAGTCCGACGAGGGGCCGGTCCATCGCGTCACCCTGTCCCACGATTATTGGCTCGGCGTTTTCGAGGTGACCCAGCGGCAATGGCGGGCGGTCATGAGCGCCAATCCATCCGTCTTTCAGGATCAGCCCGCCCACGACGACTGCCCGGTGGAGATGGTTTCATGGGAGGATGCCCGGCAATTCCTGCACCGCCTCAACGGGCTGGGGCTCGGCGGCACGTTCCGACTCCCCACCGAAGCCGAATGGGAGTTCGCCGCCCGCGCCGCCACAACGACGCGGTTCGGCTGCGGCGACGATCCCGCCTTTCAAAGCCTGCCGCGCCATGCATGGTTCTATTCGCAGGCCGAGGGCCGGACGCATCCCGTCGGCCAGAAAAAGCCCAACGCCTGGGGGCTCTACGACATGCATGGCAACGTCTGGGAATGGTGCAGCGACTGGTACGGCCCGTACGCCGCCGCTCCCGCCGTCGATCCGACCGGGCCCGCCGCCGGCGACGGCCGCGTCCTCCGCGGCGGCAGCTGGTTCAACGAACCCGAAGCCCTCCGCAGCGCCAACCGCCTCCGCCATCCCGTCGATTCCCGCCAGACGAATCTCGGGCTGCGCGTGCTCTGGCTCCCCGAGGCGAACCGGCCCTGAAGCCAGCCGTCCCTGCCGAGCGAACAGCGCACGCCGGAATCGAGCCCCCACACCCTTCGGCCACCAGACGCCGGCGTCAATCGGCCAGGGGCAAGACCTCGACCTTGCGGATGCTCACCCTGCTCCCCGGGTCATGCTGCTGGAAAGCGAAGTGGCCCTCCTTGAAGGCCTGCGCGAAATCGAGGTATTCGTACAACTCGTTCCCATCCACCATGACCTTGATCCGGGTCACGTTGCGACCGCGCCAGACGTCGTCACGGACCTGCAGCTCGTAGGTGAACCACGTGTCCGGCTTGACGAGCTGCTTGTAGACGTGGTTCCGGCCGTACAGCGAGCCGGTGCGAATCGGATCGGTGTGCGTGCTGGCAATCTGCGCCTCATAGCCGTCGGCGAAGGTCGGCCGGCGGGTCGTGCGGAAGTAGAGTCCGGAGTTGCCGCCGTCGTTGATCTTGATCTCCGCGCGATAGCGGAAGTTCTTGTACGGCCCCTTGGTGCAGACCAGCATCGAGGCGGCGCCTGACCCACGCATTTCGCCATCCACCACTTCCCACACGCTCGCCTGGTTCCCCACCTTTTCCCAGTCGGTCAGCGTCTTGCCGTCGAAGAGCGGGGTCCAGGTGTCCTCCGCCCGGAGCCCGCCGGAACGGGCCGGCGCAGCCCCGAGGACGGCCGCCACGAACAGCAGCCACACCAGGAACGGAGGGGAAACGAACGGACGGGAACGCGACAACTGCATGGGACTTGCTCCTCGGGGGTGGTGGGTCCGCAACTCGCGGAACTCGATCAGCCGGCTGCAGCTGATCCCCACGGATCAGCCGCGAACCCGCGGCTACGGGTTCGCCTTATGGGGCGTCGGGGCGGATTCGTGAACGGCACCGCTTGAACCCAGATTGCAGACGAGGTCGCCGCGGCTCACGTCCGCGAGTCGGCTCTTGCCCGCCAGGGCGAAGGTCAGGTCGAGGTCGGCGGCGAGATTGAGCAGATATTCCCGCACGCCCTCGCGGCCGCCCGCCGCCAGCGCCCACAAGACGGGCCGGCCGACGAGCACGGCCCGCGCCCCGAGCGCCACGGCCTTGAACACGTCCGCCCCACGGCGGATGCCGCCGTCGAACAGCACCGGCACGCGGTCGCGAACGGCGTCCACCACGGCGGGCAGAACCTCCAGCGTGCCGACCGAGCCGTCCACCTGACGGCCACCATGGTTCGACACCACGATGCCATCGACTCCCTGATCGACCGCCCGCCGCGCGTCTTCGGGATGCTGGATTCCCTTCACAAGCAGCGGCAGGTCGGTGTTGTCGCGGAGAAACTTCAGGTCTTTCCAGGTGCGGGAAAGGTCGGAGAAGACCTGGAGATAACGCTCAGCCGCGGCCGCGACGTCTTCTTCGGGCGGACGCGACAACGAGCGGCGAAACACCGGGTCGGTGAAGTAGTTCGCCAGTCCCATCCCCTGCAGAAACGGCAGGAATGCCAGCTGCAGGTTTCGCTCCCGCCAGCCCAGGCTTTGGGTGTCGAGCGTGACCACGATGGCCGAGTAGCCCGCCCGCTTCGCCCGCTCCAGGAAGCTCAAGGTCAACTCGGGATCCTTGGGCCAGTAGAGCTGGAACCAGCGCGGCCCGGGGCCGGCGGCCTGGGCCACCTCCTCCATCGAAAACGTCGCCACGTTGCTGATCACGAACGGGATGCCGAGGGCGGCCGCCGCCGCGGCCGACGCCTTCTCCCCTTCCGGATGGGCCGCCGCCTGGACGCCGATCGGGGCGATGAGCAGCGGCAGGGAAAGGTCGTGCCCCAGCAGCGACACGCCGAAGTCGCGGCTCGAGATGTCGCACAGCATGCGGGGCACGATCCGCCAGCGGTCGAACGCCGCCAGGTTGTTGCGGGCGGTCGCCCCGCTGCCGGCGCTGCCGGCGATCCAGTCGTAGGCTTCCGCCGACAGGATGCTCCGCGCCTTCTCCTCGAGCTGTTCCACCGCCAGGGGGATGAACCCGGGGTCGGTCCGCTTGCCCGTGCGGTAGATCTCGATCTGCCGCCCGGTCTGGAAGCTGCGCATCGGCTCGGAAGCGTGCATGGAAGTGTCCGTGGAGATGTCGTCGCGGAGGAAAACAGCCGGTCGAAGATTACCGCATGCTCGTGCCGGCCTTCAATCGCCGGCGCAGCGACACGAAGCCCCCAACCCACGCGATCCGCTCGCCAGCAGTCGAGCGCCGGGGCAGTCGGCTCCCGCGCGGCCGAGAAAATCGGCCGCACCCGACGGGGGCTTCTTGTGCGCTCCCAAAAAGCCCCGGGTGGAAACCCGGGGACACCGGGCACGAAAACCACCCCTCCGTTCATGCCGCACGAGATTCGCCGGTGCAACCTCTCGCCGCATCGGCAACGGCGCCGCTTCTCTGGCACCGAGCGGCGGGCCGCCCGACGGGCGACTCACTGCCGCCCGCGGACGCCCTCCACGATCCGCTCGATGCCGAGCGGGTTGGCATCCTGGAGGGCTGCGGGCAGCAGGGCATCGGGCACGTCCTGGTAGCAGACGGGGCGAATGAACCGCTCGAGCGCCGCTGTTCCCACGCTCGTGAACCGCGCGTCGCTCGTGGCTGGCCAGGGACCGCCGTGCTGCATCGCGTGGCACACCTCGACGCCGGTGGGAAAGCCGTTGACGATCAGGCGGCCCGCCTTGTGCTCCAAAAGCTCCAGCAGATCGCCCGCCGCCGCGAGATCCTCCGCCGTGCCGTGGATCGTGGCCGTCAGCTGACCGTCGAGATGCCGGGCCATCGTCCGCAGCTCGGCGACCGTCTTCACGACGACGACGAGGCTCCACGGCCCAAACACCTCTTCGGCCAGCCGCTCGTGGTCGAGGAATGTGGCTCCATCCGTCACGGCGATGAGTCCGGCCGCCTCCGTCTTTGCCGGGTCGGCCGCCGTGGCCGCCCTCCCGAGGATCGCCGTGCCGGCGACGTTCAACAGCGCCTGCCGACCGTTCTCGAACGCGGCGCGGATGTCGGGGGAGAGCATCGACCCCGGCGCGGCCGCCGCGATCGCCTCGCCGAGCGCGGTGCGGAAGCCGGACAGATCGCCGCTCTCGACGGCGAACACCAGCCCCGGCTCGGGGCGGGCGGCAGCCGCATCGCACAGCGCCCGACCCGCGGCCCGTGAGCCGGTGAAGCCCACGGCGCGGCAGGCCGGATGCCGCACGAGCGCGGTGCCGATCACGCTTCCTTCGCCGTGGAGCATGGAAAAAGTGCCGGGCGGCAGGCCGCAGGTCTCGACAGCCCGCTGGATCACGCCGGCGACCAGTTCCGACGTGCCCGGATGCGCCCGGTGGGCCTTCACGACGACAGGGTTGCCGGTGCACAGGCCGCTGGCCGTGTCGCCCCCGGCCACGGAAAAGGCGAGCGGAAAATTGCTGCTCCCGAACACCACCACCGGCCCCAGCGGCCGCTTCATCCGCCGCAGGTCCGGCCGGGGCAGGGGCTGTCGATCGGGCTGACGGCGATCGATCCGCGCATCCACCCACGATCCGTCGCGGGCGGCGGCCGCGAACAAGTGCAGCTGGCCGCACGTGCGGGCCCGCTCGCCGACGAGCCGCGCGGGAGGCAGCGCCGTCTCGGCGTTGGCCCGTTCAATGAGCGGATCACCGAGCTCCATGAGCCCCGCGGCAATCGTCTCCAGCAGCGTTGCCCGGACCGCGCCGCTCGAACCGCCGAACACCGGCGCCGCCGCGGCGGCGGCGAGCATGGCCGCCTCCACGTCGTCGAGCGCTGCCATCGAGAAGCGGCCGGGCAGTTCATGGCCATCGAGCGGGCTCGACGCCGTGAAGGAGCGGGCCGACTCCCGCAGGGATCCGGCGACGAAGTTTCTGCCGTGCAGGCTGGTCATCGAGAGGGCTCCGGAGTGGGGAACGCGGGCTGTCGGATCGTCGGCCGATCGTCATCGGGACGCGACGGGCCGACCATTGTAGCGACGGGTCGACCCACCGCCGGCCTGCCGCCGCTGGCGATCACCGCAGGGGCCATGCCACCGCCAGGCAGAGCGTGGCGATCAGGCCGATCGTGCCCTCGACGGCGACCATCACGGAGGCCGTCCGAAGCGTCTGCACCTCCGACATGCCGCTCATCCGTGAGATCACCCAAAAGCCGCTGTCATTCATCCACATTCCCACCTTGGACCCGCAGCCGATGGCGATGGCGACGTACACGGGATGAACCGCCGGCGTGCCATCGAGCAGGATCGGGGCCATCACGCCCGCCGCGGTGATCATCGCCACCGTCGCCGATCCCTGGGCCATGCGGATCACCGCCGTCAGCAGCCAGGCCAGCGGGATGAGCCCGAGCCCGGCGGCCGCGGCCAGCCCGGTGGAGACCTGGCCGAGCCCCGCCTCGCGAAGCGTCACGCCGAGGGCCCCGCCCGCCGCGATCACCAGGATGATGTTGCCCGCCTCGGTCACCGCCTCGGCGATCGAGCCACGGACGGCCGGCATGCCGGCGCCGCAGGCCGCGAGCAGCACGATGGAGACAAGCGCGGCCAGCGACAGCGCGACGTTCTTGTCGCCCAGAATGCGGACCGCCGCCAGCGCGCTGGCGGGAATGGCGTCGGCGGTGGACCGCGACAACGATTCCAGGCTGATGAGCACCAAGGGGAGCAGGATCGGCAGCAGCGCCGCCCAGAGCGGCGGCCCGCTGCCGGCTGCCGTGGCGGAGGCTCGGGTAGCCGCGGCCGATCGCGCCGGCTCGAGCGGCCACCGGCCGTCGGCCCATCGGGCGTACGCATAGCCGCCCAGCGCCGCAATGATCCCAACGACGAGCCCCACGCCGCTCATCGTCGCGATGTCGACGCCGAGGGCGTCGGCCACGAACAGCGGCCCCGGCGTCGGAGGCACGAGCGAATGCGTCATCGTGGCGCCCGCGACGATCGCCAGCACGCACACCAGATACCCGCGGCCAGTCCGCTCCCAGGCCGCCCGAGCCAGCGGCAGAAGCAGATAGAAGACCGTCTCCGCAAACATCGGGATTCCGAGGACGAACCCGGCCAAGAGCAGGGCCAGCGGCGTGTGCCGCTCGCCCACGCACCGCTGGATGGCGGCCACGATCCGCCGATCGCCACCGGCCGCGGACAGGCAGCTGCCGAGGATCGAGGCCATGGCGATCACGATCCCGATGTCGAGCGCCGTCTTGCCGAAGCCCTCGGCCACCCGCTGGCCCGGCCCGACGGGCCGCGCTGCATCGACCGGCGTGAGCGCGGCGACGACAAACGCCGCCGCGATGAGGATCAGAAACGGATGGAGCCGAAAGGCCAGCACGCCACCGACCACGACCACGAGGGCCGCGACGAGAATGGCAAGCGGGGTCATGGCGAAGAATTTCACTCCGGACGGCAGGGGAGAAGGTACACTAACTCCCCGGCGACGGCCACCAACACGACGACCGGCATGACTCGCGATCCTCACGCCCCCAGGCTTTCCCCGAGCGACCTGCGTTCCCAGCGCTGGTTCGCACCGGACGATCTCCGCGCCTTCGGCCATCGCAGCCGCCTGCGGCAGATGGGCTACTCCGCCGAGGAGGCTGAGGGCCGTCCGGTGATCGCGATCCTCAACTCCTGGAGCGACCTGAGCCAGTGCCACACCCACTTCCCGGAGCGGGTGCAGGAAGTGAAGCGCGGCGTCTGGCAGGCCGGAGGGTTTCCCCTCGAGATCCCCGTGCTGGCGATCTCGGAAATGTTCATGAAGCCGACGGCGATGTTCTATCGCAACCTCCTGGCCATGGAGGTCGAGGAGGTGCTGCGGAGCCATCCGGTCGACGGCTGCGTGCTCATGGGGGGCTGCGACAAGACCGTGCCCGGCCTCTTGATGGGAGCGATCTCCGCGGATCTGCCGGCGGTCTTTCTGCCCGCGGGCCCGATGCTCGCCGGCCGCTACCGCAACGAGCGGCTCGGCAGCGGCACCGACGTCTGGAAATACTGGGCCCAGCGACAGGCCGGCTGCCTCGACGCATGCGTCTGGCGGCAGCTCGAATCGGGCATCGCGCGTTCGGCGGGCACGTGCATGACGATGGGAACGGCATCCACGCTGGCCGCCGTCGTGGAGACGCTCGGGATGATGCTTCCCGGCGCCGCGACGATTCCCGCCGTGCACTCCGCCCACGCCCGGATGGCGGCGGCCTGCGGCCGACGGATCGTGGGCATGGTGTGGGAAGACCTACGGCCGTCGCAGATCCTCTCGCCAGCCTCGTTCGACAACGCCATCGTCGCCGACATGGCCCTGGCCGGGTCGACCAACGCGATCGTTCACCTGCTCGCGTTGGCCCGCCGTGCCGGCGTGCCGCTGTCGCTCGACCGCTTCGACGCCCTCTCCCGCACCACCCCCGTGCTCGCCAACCTGCGACCTGCGGGCGAGTTCCTCATGGAGGATTTTCACGACGCCGGCGGTGTGGCAGCGCTCCTCTCGCGGATTCCGCATCTGCTCGACCTGAACGCCCTCACCGTAACCGGCAAGACGCTCGGTGCGAACATCGCAGACGCCGAGGTGATCGACGAACGGGTGATCCTGCCACTCGATGCGCCGCTCTCGCGGGCCGGCGGCACGTTCGTGCTCCGGGGCAACCTCGCCCCGCACGGCTGCGTGATCAAGCCGACGGCCGCCGACCCCAGGCTGCTCAAGCACACCGGGCGGGCCATCGTCTTCGATTCCTATCCCGACATGAAGTCGCGAATCGACGATCCCGCGACCGGCATCACGGCCGACGACGTGCTCGTGCTGCGAAATGCCGGACCGCTCGGCGGCCCGGGCATGCCGGAATGGGGCATGCTGCCGATCCCCAAGCCGCTCCTGGAGCAGGGCGTGCGTGACATGGTGCGGATTTCCGACGCGCGGATGAGCGGCACGAGCTACGGGACGTGCGTGCTCCACGTTGCCCCCGAGGCGGCCATCGGCGGGCCGCTGGCCGTCGTGCAGACCGGCGACCGCATCGCACTCGACGTGGAGGCCCGGCGGCTCGATGTGCTCGTCGCCGACGAGGAGCTCTCCCGGCGGCTGGCGGCCTGGAAAGCCCCCGCGCCACGATTCGCCCGCGGCTACGGCTGGCTCTACGGCGAACAGGCGACTCAGGCCGATCTGGGCTGTGACTTCCGGTTTCTGGAACGCGGCGAGCCGACGCCCGACCCCGACATTTTCTGACCCCGATCCCACTCTTCTTTCCCCAGCGAGACGCGCGTGAACAGTTCCCCCACGCTCACGAAGGCCCACCTGCAACGCTCGGTGATGGCCGTACCGCCCCTGGCCCGCACGGTGGCCGGCGGCATCGACCCCGCCGCCAACGAACGCATCATCCGCCATCTCGAGCGGGGCGGCGTGTCGCTGCTGCTCTACGGCGGCAACGCCAACATCTATCACCTGCCGCTCGGTGAATACGAGCCGCTACTGGCGATGCTCGCCCAGACGGCTTCGCCAGACACGCTCGTCGTGCCCGCCGCCGGCCCCACCTTCGGTCTTCTGCTTGAACACGCGCAGGTGATTCGCCGGCACCGGTTCCAAACCGTGATGGTGCTGCCGCAGCAGGGCATCACCACGAGCGCGGGCGTGGCGACGGGCGTGCGTCGATTCGTCGAGGCGGCCGGCGTGCCGGCGCTCCTCTACATCAAGCACGACGGGTTCATCGAGCCGGCCGACGCGGCCCGGCTCTGCCGCGACGGTCTCATCAGCGCGATCAAGTATGCGACGGTGCGGCCGGATCCGGCCCGCGACCCGTATCTCCGCGAACTGGTCGGTCTCGTCGACCCGGAGATCATCATCAGCGGCATCGGGGAGCAGCCGGCCATCGTCCACATGCGGGATTTCGGCCTCGGCGGCTTCACGACCGGCTGCGGGTGCGTGGCGCCGAAGCTTTCCCAGGCCATGCTGGCGGCCATCCGGGCAAAACAGTGGGCCGAGGCGGAGCGGATTCGCCGGGTGTTCGAGCCGCTGGAAAACCTACGCAACGCCATCAACCCGATCCGCGTCCTGCATGAGGCCGTGACGGCAGCGGACATCGCCGCCACCGGCCCGCTCCAGCCGCTCTTGGACAACGTCGAGGAGCGGCATCGCCCGGCGATCGCGGCGGCGGCGCGGGCGCTCGTGGCCGCGGACGGCTGATCCGTGTGAGTCGATAGTCGTGTCGGCATCCGCGGAACGACCGCATCGACTCCGAGACGATCACCAGGGTCCTACGCCCGGCTCTTGTCCTGTGCCAAAGAGTCGGCGGGCAAGAAGCAGGGCAGCGGGGGGCGGAAGATCGGCAACGCCCACCTCAAGTGGGCCTTCAGCGAGGCGGCGGCTTTGATGATCCGCAGCAGCCCCGAGGCGAAGGCATTCATGGAGAAGATGACTCGCCAACGGGGCAAGGCCCGGGCCGTGGTCCTCGTCGCCGCCAAGATCGGCCGCGACGTCTACTGGTTGATGAAGCGACAGCAGCCCGTTGACGCCCGGAAACTCTGGAAGAGCAGCCTGCCCAAGAGCGTCCGCACCATGGAGGGAGCCGTCATGAAAGGCTGACCGCACACGCGGGGCTGGTCGGTGAGCCGACAGTCGAACTGAGCGACGCGCTTGCGACTGACAGCAGCGCCGGTCGAGCACCACGCACGAGGCGAAGGCACTTGCGGCAGGGCACCCCCCTGACCGCCCGAAGGAGAAGGAGCCTGTGGCTCCACCTTCTTCCGCCCCAGTGCCGTGCCGAAGACCGCCGACTCACTTGCTCGGAAGAGCCACCGGCCAGCGCCCGCCACCATTCACGAGCACACACAGGGAGATGAGCACGAAACACTGACCCAAGACACACGCGACCGCCGGTCCCGCGAGCCGACCTGAACGGAGGCGTGCCTCGAGCACGTACTCGACGCTTTGAATAGCCGCTGGGAACGAACGGATGAACTTCGAAAACGCATGGCCTTCACGCCGGACTCGCCGCCTGGCGGCGGCTCGCCTGCGTGCGAACGGGCCTGAACACAGGCCTGATCATGCACCGCACGCAGGGTGACACCTCACGGGCACCCAGCTCTGCGGCCGAGCCTCAGAGAGATGTTTGGCGCGGTCGTGTCAGGACGCACCTGGCACGCTCGACTCCCGATGAAGAAGGATTCCGCGTCGCCGACCGGTCAGGGCCGGCTGCCACCCCCGCTCGAACCCGAAACACAAAAAGCCGACGATCGGCTGGGAAAATGAAAATGTTTCGGGCGTAACTCGCAAATCGCTATGCCGCAGCCTTGCCATATAGCCGAGTTTGCTCAGTTTCGGCGTGGCGCTCGATGAACTCGTCCCATCGGCCGTTGAGGTAGACGGCCCGCA
>JAJTED010000168.1 GCA_021300535.1 Planctomycetaceae bacterium
TTCACCATTGGCGAGCAGTTCTCCGCGGATCGCGTCCACCGCCGCCCCGCGGCGCACGGCCGTGAGCACGTCGTGGAGTGGCAGTCGCGACCGTTCGTGATAGCGCACGTCACCCGCCGCGGCCACCGGCACCCCCGCCAGCCGCGCCACGCGGGCGAAACAGGCGAGCCGCTCGGCATCGTCACCCGCCAGCGCCACCTCCGCCAGGCACCAGAGCCGGCCCTCGAACGCGGCCCGCCAGTGTTGCACGCCCGCGACCGCCTCCTC
Organism: Planctomycetaceae bacterium; assembly: GCA_021300535.1. GTDB lineage: Bacteria > Planctomycetota > Planctomycetia > Pirellulales > UBA1268 > QWPN01. The sequence goes on from JAJTED010000168.1 coordinate 268, forward strand.
CACGGCCGCCTCGCTCCGCCAGTCGCCCGCGACCGCGGCCAGCGGCACGCCGGCCAGCAGGCCACCGGAGTGCCGCACGACATCGTCGCAGGTGAGCACACAGCGGCCGCCGCCACGATCCAGCGCGGCCTCGTCGGCATCGAGCCCCTCCGCCGCCCGAGCATGGCCACGGGTGAGCAGTCGACAGAGGTTCGCATAGCCCGTGCGATCGGCCGCCCAGAGAACCAGCGGCATCCCGTCGCACGGCTCCACATGAACGCCGACCACGAGCTTGATGCCGGCCTGCTTCGCGGCACCATGGGCCCGCACGATCCCGGCGAGCGTGGCCCGATCGGTGATCGCCAGGGCCTCATAGCCGAGGGCACGCGCCCGCTGCACGAGCTCCTCCGGATGCGACCCGCCCTGGAGAAACGAAAAGTTGCTCGTGCAGTGCAGTTCCGCGTAGCGCGGGCCGTCCGTGAACATCGTCTCCATGATCATCTCCTTGGCTCATCTCCGTGGCTCATCTCCTCGTGCATTGCCTGCTCACGCAAACACCCCGTGCAGGAACCAGGCGCCGTCTCGCAGCCGCCGAAACACCCAGAACCGTGCCCCCGATCGCGTCTCGACGATGTAATAGTCGCGGCGCACGGTCGCCCCGCGCCACCAGGCCGTCTCGATCCGCTCCGGACCATGCGCCTGCGCGACGTCGTGCACATCGTCGCCGAGCCGAAAGCGCACCGGCGGCCCGTCGGGCGCCACCGCCAGCAGCCCCGGACGCAGCGGCTCGAGTGGCACCGGCTTCGGCGGCATCCAGATCGGCCGCCGGCCGGCCGCCGCCTGCGGGCTCGCCACCGCACCGTCGCGACGCACACGATCCCGCGGAGGCCGCTCTCGACCACCGGCCGCACTCCCGGCGGCCGGGCGGCTCCCGGGCGGCGCCGCGATCCAGGCGTGCTCCGGCTGAGCGTCGGCTACCGGCCGCGGCTCGAAGACGGCGGCCCTGCCCAGCCGGCCCGCGAGCCGGTCGAGCAGGCCACCCACCGCGGCGGCCCCATCGTCACGCCGCTCGGTGGCGAAGAGCGAACGCTGCCGGCAATCGACCGGCCCGACGGCCACGACCTCCATCGCCACCGCTCCGATCTCGCCGGAGATCTGCACGCGGTCGAGCCGCAGCCGCACGAGATCCACCAGATGCCGCACCGCCGCGGACGCCCGAAACAGCACCACGTCGATCACGATCGGCGTCACCGCCAAGGCGAGAAGACCGGCGGTTCGCTCCAACCGCACCTGCAACGCGAGCACGCCATCGCCCCGCGCGGCAAGCGGCACCACGCATGCGACGACCAACCGCTCGATCACGGCATCGAGCGCCGGCCGAATCGCATCCCGCGCCGCCAGCGGAAAGTCGAAGGCATGGGCCGCCTGCGGCAATTCCGCACCGTGCGGCGCCGCGAGCGGCTCGGCACGGGCTCCGGAAAACTCCGCCAGCCGCCGGGCCACGAGCGGCGGAAAACGCGTGGCGATGCTCTTCGCCGACAGCCGCAGGAGACCGCCGATCGAGTCGATACCCACCTCCCGCAGCAGGCCGAGCGTGGCGGCATCGAGCCGCAGTGCCTCCGCCGGCAGTCCGGCCAGCACAGCGTCGTCTCCGGATGCAAGCCGCTGCGTTCCCGGCGGCACCACGGCGAACCGCTGCCGCCGCGGCCGTGGCCAGGCCGAGCGCCGGTCCTCGGTGGCGGCATTCCGCACACCGACGAGATCGGTGTAGTGGGCCGCGGCCCACGATGCAGCGGGCGTGTCGGCGATGGCGGTGCGGGCGTGCAGGCCGCGAGCGGTGAGCGTCCAGGCGGCCGTGCGCACCAGCGGCCACTCCCCATCGAAGAATCCGGCCGTGCCAGTCACGTCGATCTGGATGCATTCGGCCGCCGCATCTCCCGGCGGCTGCTCCAGGCCCACCGTGGGCGAGAACCGCCGGCACCAGCGCGCCAGCCGCTCGAGCGCTTCGCGATCGGCCGCGGGATCGTCGTGCTCGACGGCGGCGGCATGGCAGGCCCGCGAGCCATGCGTCATCGCCAGCACCGCCATCGCCTCGGCAAGCGGCATACCGGGGGCGATCCGCGGCCGACGGGCATCGCGCCCGCGATCGGACGGTGGCTCGGCCCAGGCCCACGATACAACCGTCATCAGCCCGCGTCGTTCGCGCCGGCAGACAAACACGGGCACCCGCCGCAACTCCGGCCGCTCCACGAGCCGCCGCTGCACCGGCCAGCGCGGGAGCCAGATCGTCAGGATGCGCGACATGCGGCCTCCCGTGGCTCGAACGCCCGCGCCACCCCCGCCGCGCCCCTGTGCCGCACCGCTCCCGCCGTGCCCCGCGCCATATCGAGCACGACGTCGACCGCCGGCTCGTCGGCATCCGCACCACCCGCCCAGGCACCGCCCACACGTGTCAGCCGCAACCGCCGCTCGAGCAGCGTGCCCCCCGGTGACGGCGCGACGGCAATCCGCGCCTCGGCAAAAGACGGTTCGCCCTGGGACATCGCGGGCCGCACGAAGAGGCCGACGGCACCGCTCGACCGCGCGGCCAATTGCCAGCGACGCATCGCGATCGTCCACGACTGCGCGGCGCACCGTCGCCCGGCGACAAGGCCGCCTCCCGGCGACGCCGTTGCACGCGGCCAGGCCAGCACGGCAGCCACGCCTGCGCAACGCAGGGCCTGATCGATCGCCCAGATCTCGTCGTCGTCGTGCGCGGGCCGGGCCACGACCAGCCGCGCCACCTCGGCGCCGCAGCCGAGCCACGGCAGCACGGCGGGCGGATGAAACCAGCCCGTGCGATCGACCACCACGATCGTGCCCGGCTCGTCGGCGGCCCGAGCGAGCCGGCAGGCGACCGCACCGGCGAGCGACATGGCCCCGGCACCGGCCATCCCTCCAGCCACCCCCCCGGCCAGCCACTCGATCAGGCTGCCGCGCCGCACACCCCCGGCTGGCAGCAGAGCATCGAGCGACCGAAATCCGCTCGCCACCACCTCCCGAACGGCCTCGCGGGCCGCCAGTTGCCCGCCATCCAGCAGCCCCGTCGCCTCCCATCCGATCGTCACCATCGCCCGGCCTCCAAGACCGCCGCCCTCGTGAATGAACACCCGTACAGTATACGATTCGCCGGCCGCCGTCAACCACCGGCGGCGATATGCTGACGGCCATGATTTGCCGCCGCGTCCGCGCCACCGTCGCCGCCTTCCTGCTCGCCGCGCTCACGGCTCTTGGCCGGGCCGCCGAGACTGCCCCACCGGACTTCGCCGCCTTTCAGCGCGACACCTCCCCGCAGGTGGCCGCGATCGTGGGCTGGCCCGCGAAGAAGTGGGCACAGATCGAGCCCGCCGTCTACGCCCTCTCCCTGCGGCATGCCGCCGCCCTCGCCCCGCTCGACGCCGCCGCCCGCGTGCAGACGCTCGCCACCCTGGCCGGCTTCATCGACCGGCGGCGGGCCGCGACCGCCAAGACCCCGGTATTCGCCCCGGGCCGCGCCGTTATCGGCCTGCTCGACCCCGATCGCGGCCTCGATCCCAAGGAAATCACCGCGCTCGCCACGGCATACGACTGTTCCTCCACCGTCTACAAGAAAGATGCGGACGGCGAGACGATCGCCGGCGTGGCCGACGCCTTTCTCGCCGCCGTTCGCGACGCCGCGGCCGCGTCCACGCCGACCACGATCGTCGTCCTCGGACACGGCCTGCCCACGGAGATCCAGAGCTATGCGATCCGCTTCGAGCGGCTGGCCGACGCCCTGCTCGACGGCGCCGCCCGCCGTCCGCCGACTGCCAGGGCAGGGGAGGGCAGGGCGATCGACCTCGGCCACATCGTGCTCATCTGCGACGACTGCTTCAGCGCAGACTTTCTCGTCAACCTGCTGACGGCGATCGAGACCCGATGCCGTGACGGCAAACTCACGCTCGCGTCGCCACCCACATGCGTCGCCGGCACCAATCATGGCCGCGTGGGCTTCGCCGACTTCGCCGAGAAGTTCGTGCCGCACTTCTGGAAGGACGTGGTCGAGCTGTACTTCATCCGCCGACCGCGACCCGAGCGAATCGTGCTCGGCAACATCTTCGAGAACGTCGACCACATGATGTATGGCTACGGCCGGGCTCCTCGGCCTCCCCGCCGATGCCCCGCTCGAGACCTGGCTCGACATCGGCTGACGCCCGAAAAGACGACGACGGTCGGGCGGATGTGCCTCCAGCGTTGCCATCAAACCGATCGGCTCTTCCGGCCGGCTCGAACCATAGCCGGATGGCGGGCATCCGCTGGCAGCGCCAGCACACCCCCGCGTGGTTCGCGGGTGCTCGTGCTCTCGGACCAATAAACCGCGGCCCAAGGCTCTGGTCCGCCTATCCCCGATTTCCCGCGGCCAGCCAGCTTCAACAGCCCGCCACGCCTGCTCTGGCGATGGCCCGCGTCGGCCGTTAGTTTCCTCGCCCCCCAGCGACGAAAGGCAACGCCATGCACCGGCGCGGATTTCTCGTCTCCACCGTGCTCGCCGCCTGCGGCTGCCGCACCGCGCAGTTCGCGCGGATCGTCCAGCCCGGCGACGACCTCATGATCGGCAGCCACCAGGCGGGCCAGGAGACCTTCCGCCCGCTGGTGCAGGAGGCCGTCGCGAAGCTGCTCGCCCGCCACGTGGCCGGCCCCGTCGTGCAGGCCTCGTTCGACGGCGAGCAGCTGCCGCCGCCCGTGAAGCGGATCTGCTTCGTCGCCGTGGAGAACAAGAGCGCCGAGGAGATCGGCGACTTCAAGGAGCGGATCTACGAGATCATCGACCAGCGGATCCTGGAGTCGGAGGTCTTCGAGTCGATCAACCGCCGCTTCGTGGACGCCGGCCTGCGGGACTCCCGCCTCCGGCCCGACCAGCTGATGGTGCCGGAGAACCGCCGGTCTTTCGCCGCCCTCATGGAGCAGCAGGGCCAGCCGATCGACTACCTGCTCTACGCCACGATCACCTCGGGCACGACCCGCGAAAACCGTGATTACCAACGGGATTACATGCTGACGCTCGAGCTGGTGGACGTGAACACCGGAAAGTACGACAAGCAGTCGGCCGCGATCAGCAAGGGCTACCACCACAGCCGGCTGTCGCGCTGGCGGGCCGCCAACCCGCTCGCGCCGAAGTGATCCGGCAACCGCCATGCGCCCGCTCGTGCTCTGCCTGGTGATCGGCACCGTGACCGGCTGCGTCACCCACGGGCAGCGGATGCGTGACGTGCGGGCCGCGTTCCACCGGGGCGACCTCGCCGCAGCGGAGCGGGCGCTCGAGCAGCAACGGGCGGCGGGCGGCGACACCGACGTGCTCGACCTGGATCACGCCATGGTGGCGCTGGCCGCCGGCCGGCCCGCGGAAGCCGAGCGGCTGCTGCGGCGGCCGGCGCGGATCACGAGAAGGTGCTCGTCCGGGCCATGCTGGCCCTGGCCGACCTGGCCCACGACGGAGACGACGCCGAGGCCTACAGCCTGCAGGTGATCGACAAGCAGCGGCAGATCGTGGAGACGGCCGCCCGCGACGACGGCGGCAACCCCAAGGCGGCCTACCCGCAGATCGCCCTCGCGCCCTACCTGCGAGGCGTGCTTCGCGAGGCGACGCACCGCGACTACGACGACGCCGCCCGGCACTTCCAGCTCGTCGCCGCCTGGCAGCCCGACTTCACCGCCGGCCCCGTGCACGTGAGCCGGGCCACGGACGGCGTTCACTCGCAACGCGGCAGCGGCGTGGTGCACGTGTTCGCGCTCGTGGGCCACGGCCCCTTCAAGGCCGCGGTCGTGGAGATGCCGTCGTCGCTCTCAGTGGCGATCGCGGGCGAACTGCTCGCCGGGCCGCTCGGCAGCCCGCTCCCCCCCACCATCGCCCCGATCACAGTGCCCCGCGTCGTGGCGGTGCCGAGCGGCGTGGCCGGCCTGCGGGTGCGGACAGGCGACGGGCAGGCCGTTGGAACCGAGACGCTCACCGACGTCTCGGCGCTTGCCATCCGCCAGCAGGAGGCTGTGCTTCCCCAGACCGTCGCCCGGGCGGTCGCACGGCGCACGCTCAAGAAAGGGACGATCTTCGGCGTGCAGCAGGGTCTGGGGCTCTCTCGCGGCAGCCTTCCGGCAGTCGCCCTCGACGTCGCGGGCGTGGCCTGGGAGGCGGCCGAGCGGGCCGACACCCGCTGCTGGAGCACGCTGCCGGCGACGATCCAGGCCTGCCGGCTGGAGATCCCGGCAGGCCGTCACACCCTCTCGCTCGAGGCGGTGGACCGCGGCGCGCGGCTGCTCGGCCGCCCCACGACGGCCGAGATCGACGTCGCCGACGGCCGCGACACGTTCATCGTCGTGCACGTTCCGGAAACGGGCATCGTCGGCCGACCACTCGTGGGCGGCCGCTAATCGAAGCCGCGCCGGGGGCCGTTTGTGTCGGTCGCGCGCGGCCCAAGAGGCACCGGCTGGAAACCCGACGGCATCGGCTGCCGTCCCGAGTTTTCCATCTACCACGCGTTGCACTACCCCTCGACATCGTGCTCGGCTGGAGGCTCTTTCACCGCAGCACCAACCTTCCCCGCATCGCGTAGCACCGTCGCAATCCACGCCAGTTCCTGCGTCTCGCGTCCGGCGAGCATGCCGTGCTTCTTCTCATCGTGCGGATGAATCTGCAACTCGAGCACCGGCACGTCATTCACGCTCATGCCGCTGGGACCGATACCGATCCTGCGTAGGTTCTCGCAGGCCCACTCTCGCTTCTTCGTGCCGAACAGACTCGTCTGCACGATCATCAGCCTGCCGTTCGCCACGGCCAGCGCAGCCTGCCGGCGGCCCATGTTCACCGCCGTGAGCATGAGGCCGATGCCAATGCTCCAAAAAGCCCCCATGAACGCGACGACCCCGACGACTTCCCACATGCTCTGGATGTTTTGCGCCGCGGCGTTCAGGGAGGCGAACCCGAAGAAGAACGTAAGGATCGTCATGAATCCGAGCCACGTGACCGCGAAGAAAAACAACCCGAACGAGCCGCGCATGACTCCGGCAGGCGGGACGAGCAGCGCCACGCCGTCGGGCACCGCTTCCAACGTCACCTTGCTGCCGGCCGGCTGAGACGGCACGTACGGGCAGCGCAGCCCGGGGGCGATCGCATCATCCGGCTCGGGCTCTTCTTCGACGACGTCGATCACTTTGACTGCGGGTGGTGCATCGCGGCTGTCGAACGAGTGCGATTCAGGGCCGCACTCCACGGCGAGGGTATCGGCCAACGGGCGTAGGAGTTCGAACGAATAGGCCAGCGCTGCCCACAACGGCTTGCCGGTCGCGCGTTCCACGCGGATCGCCCCCAGATCCAAGAAGGCGGCCGCGTTGGGGCCGGTGGTTTCGCCGGATGTCGGTCCCTTGGTGATGGTGAAGCGGATGAGGTCGGCGGTTTTCGCCTGGCGGCGATAGCGAAAGGGGCCGAGCCGCTCGGTCAGCCGCAGCTCCCCTGCGCTCACTTCGATCTCGCTGCGGCCCGCAACCATCGCCAGGCCGATCGCCATTGCGCAGCATGCTGCGAAGAACCCGGGGGCCGCGACGAGTCCGGCCAGCATTCCTGCCGGCCCGAGCACGCCCACGAAACCTCCGACAAAGTCGCGCGTCCAGAAGGCCATGAAGGCAAAGATGGCGAAGCCGCCCAGAAGCGGCAGCAGCGCGATCTTGCCCATTCGCCGGCGCGGCAAGCGGTAGCGCGTGCCAGAAGGGAAAAGGCCCTCGGTCTCGATCTCGGTGGGAAGCGCGGGCATGGGGTCGCGTGGCGTCATGCCGATCGAGTTCCTGGCCTACGGGCGGGCCGGCAGTGTGCCGCGGTGGACGAGCGTGGAGGGAAATCGGGGATCGGAGCAGATTGCCTCATCCTGCTGCTCAAGCTCCGGTCACCGCGGTCCCGCTGGGCGCGTTGAAAGACGCGCGTTCGAAATCGGCCCCCGTTCCGAGTTCTCCAGGGAGGGGGTGCTCATGCCCCGTGAGCCGGCGTAGGTGGCCAGCGCAGGCAGGATGCCGGAGCGCAGCCACCTCCGAGAGAGCGGAGGGCATGATGCCCGAAGCGAACGTCCGGCGATCGGGCATGGGGAGACCCGACCAGCGTCACGCGCGCGGTTCAAGCGAGCGGCCTCTCAGGCTCGGTAGCGATCGCGGGAGACGTCGGGCTTCACGCCTTCGGGCGTCTCGTCGCTGGCAATGTCGAACCACTCCGGCTTGAACTCGATCCGGGCCTGGGTCGCGGGATTGGCCAGGGCGATGTTGCTCACCAGCGCGATCACCGCGTCGGCGATCGCCACCTCCGGCTTGCACCGCGGCTGGTTCTCCGGCGCCGGGTTCCGCACGCACCAGGCCCAGTGCTCCATCTCCTCGGTGTAGCCGCGGGAGGGCGGGGCGGCGTCGCCCCCCTTGCCGCCCGCCGCGTAGCTGCCGCCGCCGCTCTCGGTGGTGTCGAGTGTGGGCGATCCATCCTTCGCCTTGGCCACGGTGACGCGGGTGTCCTTGGCGGCGTCCTTGTAGAGCATCACGTCCTGTTCCCGCTCCAGCACGAGCGTGCCCTTCGTGCCCATCACCACTTCGCCGTAGTCGCCGAAACCGTTGCCGTTGATCGACGAATAGGTGACGACGACCTTCTTGTTCTGGTCCTCGTCGTAGCCCGGTGCCGGATACTCGTACATGCAGTAGACGTGGTCGTCGATCTCCCGATCGGCCGGAAAGAGGCTGCGGTTGCCCACGGCCGTGACCGTCAGCGGCTTCACCTTCTTCCCCTCGCCGTGCATGGCCGAGACGAAGATGCCCGCCGCATCGAGCTGATGGCTGCCGAGTTCGGCCATCAGGCCGCCGCCCGTGCGGTTCCAGAGCCGCCAGCGGATCAGCTCCTCCAGCGGAGAACGGGTCGTGCCGTCGGCGAGCGTCATCGGCGTGTAGCCGTATTTCGAAGCCTCGACGACCCGGTCGGAAATCTGGGCCTCGAGCTGGGCGATCTGCTTCGTGAGCTTGTCGATGTCGGCCGGCTTGGCCGTCGTCAGGTCTTTCTTCCAGCCGGCGAGTCGCTTGGCGAGCGACTCGTCCTCCGGCATCGGCGGCTTCCACGAATCCTTGCCGGGGAGGTTGCCGCGGTGCCACTGGGCACGGATCGAATGCAGGTCGCCGAGCAGGCGGGCCTTGCCGATCGTGTGCACGGCGTTGTCATAGAGCACGCTGTAGTGCCGCTGGTGGCCGGTGGCGAGGATTTTGCCGGTCTCGCGCGAGACGCGGCCCATCTCCTTGCACTCGTGGATGCTGTGCCCCATCAGCTTCTCGGTGAGCACGTGCTTGCCGGCCCGCATCGCCTTGATGGCCGCCTCGGCGTGCAGGTGGAGAGGCAGGGCGATGATCACGGCCTCCACGTTCTTGTCGGCGAGCAGGTCCTCGTAGGCCCCGTAAACCTTCACCTGCTCGCGGGCCGCATCCTCGGTGGACCACTTGTACTTCTTCATCAGGCCCGGACGCGCCGTGTTGGCGCTCGGGCTGGAGACGTCGCCGTGGAACCCGCGAAACACGTTGTAGGGACGGATGTCGGCGATGGCGACGACATTGAGATAGTCGGGGTTGTGGGCTCCGATGAGCACGCTCCCCTCATCGCCCGTGCCGAGCACGCCCACCCGCAGTGGGTCGCCCACGCTCCTGCCATAGCCGAAGTAGATGGAGCCGAGGCCGGCGCCGGAGGCGAGGCCGGCGGCCACGGCGCCGCCGAGGAAGTCGCGGCGGGTGATGGCCACCGCATCGGCGAAGTTCTCCTTGCCGATCTGCTTCTGCTGTTCCGAAAGGTTCATCGCTTCACCTCGGTCGGGGCGGCGCAGCCTCCCGCGCACCAGCGCGAGAGCGGGCACCACTGCTTGAGGAAGTAGTCCAGTCCGCTCCA
>JAJTED010000045.1:0-828 GCA_021300535.1 Planctomycetaceae bacterium
TCGTGGTCTACGACCGCCTGGTCTCGACGGAGAGCCCGTTGTTCGCCGGCGTCGACCTGCGGCGGGTCGCCCAGCCGGCCGTGCCGGCGGGCCCCTACGGCCTGCCGAAGGAGCGGTTCGTTTCCGCCGGTGGTGACGGTGGGAAAACGAACGAAGACAAAGAACCGCCGGCGGCCGACAGCCTGATGGCGGCGAGCGACGCGGAGGTGGTGATCCGCCTGCCTGCGGCACTGCTGGCGGGCCGGGAGTTCGTGGTGGATGCGCAGCTGCCGCAGGGATCGTCACCGCGGTTCTTGAGGGTGCGGGCCGCCACGCAGGCGGCCGACGCGACCACGCTCTGGGGCGGTCCGGTGCTCACGACGCCCGACAACCCCGCGTACAAGGCGATGGTCGCGGGCAATGCCGAGTTTCGCCAGTTGTTCCCGCTCTATCTCTGCTTCCCGGAGATCGTGCCGCGGGACGCAGTCGTCTGCGTGAAGCTGTTCCATCGGGAGGACGAGCCGCTGGTGCGACTCTTCGCCACCGCCGAGCAGGCCCGCGAACTTGATCGGCTGTGGGGCGAGTTGACGCACATCAGCCGCCAGCCGGTGGCCGAGTGCGAGTTCCTGCCGCAGTTCATGGAGTACACGACGCAGGACACGCAGAAGCCGTTCCAGAAGTTTTTCATCGACCGAAAGCCTCGGTTTCAACAGCATGCCGCCGCCTTCCTCGAACTGGAGCAGGCCGCGATTCCGCGGCAGCTCGCGGCGGTCGCCGACTTCGCAGCGCGGGCCTACCGCCGGCCGCTCGCGGCGGAGGAGCGAACGAGCCTGCAAGCGCTCTACGACC
>JAJTED010000045.1:844-18901 GCA_021300535.1 Planctomycetaceae bacterium
CGGGCGCTGGCGATCGAGTTCGGCACGCAGTGGATCCATGTCCGCGGCCTCGACGAGTTCAAGGAGAAGAGCGAGACGCTCTATCCGACGTTCAACGCCGACCTGCGTCGCGACATCTACGAGGAGTCGATCCTCTTCTTCCTCGACTTCTTCCAGGCGGATCGGCCCGTGCGGTCGCTGCTGGACGCCGACCACATGTTCGTCAACGAGGCGGTGGCGAAGCACTACGGCATTCCGGGCGTGCAGGGTCCGCAGTGGCGGCGGATCGATGGCGCGCGGAAGCACGGCCGGGGCGGCCTCCTGGGGCTGGCGAGCGTGCACGCCAAGCAGTCGGGGGCGTCACGGACCAGCCCGGTGCTTCGCGGCACGTGGGTCGTGGAGACGCTCCTGGGCGAGAAGCTGCCCAAGCCGCCGGCGAACGTGCCGCAGTTGCCCGACCAGGAGGGGCTCGACAACCTGACGACGCGGCAGATGGTGGAGCGGCACGTGTCCGACGCCTCGTGCGCCGCGTGTCATGCGCGGATCGATCCCTACGGCTTCGCCTTCGAGAACTTCGACGCCATCGGCCGGTTCCGCAAGGAGGAGGCCCCCGGCCGGCCGGTGGATACGCATTCGAAGCTCCGCGACGGCACGGAGTTCACCGGGGTCGACGGGCTGCGGGAGTATCTCCTGGCGAAGAAGCAGCCGGAGTTCGTGCGGCTTTTCTGCCAGCGGCTTTTGGGCTACGCCTTGGGCCGCTCGACGACGCTCTCCGACACGGCGGTCATCGACAAGATGGCGGCGGCGGTGCAGGCCGACGGCGGCCGGGTTTCCGCGGCGATCGGCGTGATCCTCGAAAGCCCCCAGTTTCTCATGGTCCGCGGCAAAGACGCCGAATATATTGATTGAGACCCCCTTTCCGGAGCCTGCCATGAAGTCGAACCATTCGGACCTCTTTCAGCGGCGGACGTTTTTGCGCGGCCTTGGCGTGAGCATGGCGCTCCCCTGGATGGAGTCGCTGCCGACCCTGGCCGGCGAGGCGGCGGCCGGTGGCAGTGTGGCTGGCGGTAGTGCGTCCGGGCCGCCGGTGCGGTTCGCCTGCCTCTTCTCGGGCAACGGCTTCCAAAAGGGAGAATGGTGGGCGAAGGGCGAAGGGGCGGGGATGGAACTGGGCAAGGTGCTCGAGCCGCTCCTGCCGCACCGCGAGAAGCTGACGTTCATCCGCGGGCTCTACAACGACGCGGCCAAGCACACCAGCATCCACAGCGGCCAGACGGGCAACATCCTCACTGGTGCCAGGCTCGCCTCCGGCGGCAAGATCCGGTCGGGCGTGAGCTGCGACCAGATGATCGCGCAGCGGCACGGCGACCAGACGAAGGTGCCGAGCCTCGTGCTCGGCTGCGAGCCGTCGATCGCCGCGATCCACAAGGACTTCTCGATGATCTACAGCTCGCACATCTCGTGGAGCTCGCCGACGACGCCGACGCCGCTGGAGGTCTATCCGGCGCTCGCCTTCGACCGGCTGTTCCGTGACGACGTGGGCCGGGCCGACAAGAGCGTGCTCGACGCGGTGCTGGAGTCGGCCCGCGGCCTGCGTGGTCGCGTGAGCCAGTCCGACCGCCACCGTCTCGACGAATACCTCTCGTCGGTCGAGGACGTCGAGGGGCGGATCAAGCGGGCGGGTCAGGAGGGCCGCCTCCAGGGCTGGCGGCCGACGCTCGACAAGCCCGACATGCCCCGGCCCGCCGACGGCATGCCGCAGGACATCGACCAGCACATGCGGCTGATGTGCGACATCCTCGTGCTGGCGTTCCAGACCGATACGACGCGGGTCTGCACGCTCAAGCTCAACAACGACCACTCGTCGCTGCGGTTCCCGAACCTCAAGGCCTCCAGCGGCAAGGGGGGGATCGACTACATGATCCACCACCTGCTCTCGCACACCAACAACGCCGACTGGCTGGCGGTGAACCGGTTCTTCGTCGAGCAGCTGGCCTACATCGCGGCGCGGCTCGACACGATCCAGGAGGGCGAGCGGACGGCGCTCGACAACTCGATGATCATGTACTGCTCGAGCATGATGACCGGCGGCCACGACAACGACCAGCTGCCGGTCGTGCTCCTGGGCAGCGGCGGCGGCCAGATCCGCACCGGGCGGGTGCTCGACTACCTCGACAAGCCGAACCGCAAGATGTGCAGCCTCTACCTGTCGCTGATGGACAAGGCGGGCGTGCGGCTCGACTCCTTCGGCGACTCGACGGAGCGGCTCGCGGAGATTTGACAGGCCGCAAGAGGGACACACCGCGCTCGGATCGATCTAGCGCAACTCGCTCACGGCCCGTCGTTCAGCCAGTCTGCCGCTGGGGACGGGTAGGGTTTCCAGTCCGTCGGGCGTGGCGGTCCCGTTCCTTGCGGCCCGAGGCGTGAGCCGAGGGAATGCGGATGGCTGCGGGGCGAGCGACGCCGATTCCCTCAGCCGACGATTCGGGCGTCCCGGCAGCGGCGCTGGTGATGGGGAATGTCGGCACGCTCGCCGCGGCGGGCCGGCGCTTTGGCTTGCCAGGCTCGCTGGCGACCGTTTAGGCTGCCGCGACAGCGGTGGCGGGATCGCCCTTCGGCTCCGCTGCGGGCCCACCGCCACGGAGAAGCGCATGCTTCGGTTCAGCCGGCTCGACGTCTATCAGCGGTTGCTCGACGAGGGGCTGGTGCCCATCTTCCATCATGGCGATCCCGACATCGCCTGCCGCGTCGTGACCGCGATCGCTGACGGCGGCGGGACGGTGTGCGAGTTCACCAACCGCAGCCCCCAGGCGATCGAGGCCTTCCGCTCCGCGGCGGCCCATGCCAGCAAGCACCTGCCGCAGATGCTCCTGGGCGCGGGCTCGATCGTCGACGAGCCGACGGCAGCGCTGTACATCGCCTTTGGGGCGCAGTTCATCGTCGGGCCGTCGTTCAACGAACGCGTGGCCCGGCTCTGCAACCGGCGCCGGATCGCCTACCTGCCCGGCTGCCAGACGGCGACGGAGATCGCGACGGCCGAGGAGCTGGGGGCGGAAATCATCAAGCTCTTTCCCGCGCGGGCCGCCGGTGGGGCCGACTTCATCAAGCAAATCCTGGGGCCTTGCCCCGCCACGCGGCTCTTGCCGACGGGCATCGGCGAGGTGTCGGTCGCGGCATTGACGACCTGGTTCAAGGCGGGAGCCTGCGGCGTGGGGATCGGCGGTGAATTGATCCAGTCACACCACGTCGCCGCCGGTGACTTCGCCGCCGTCACGAGCCGCGTCGCCGAGGTCCGCACCATGGTGCGGCAGGCCCGCACCGGCACGAAGTCGCCGTGAATCCGTCAGCGTGAACGTGCGTTCTCAGAAAGTTCGATATGGCAGCCACGTCGGAGTCATCCGTGCAGCATCCGCTCACGCGGCCGTTTCGCACCGCCATCCAGATCGGCGTGGTCGTGCGTGACATCGAGCGATCGATGGCGATGCTGACCGAGGTGTTCGGCATCGGTCCGTTCCGCGTGGTCGACTGCCCGGCGGAGGGGCGTGAAGGCCAGCAGTTTTGCATGGGCAAGCCGGTCCGATACCGCACCCGCCAGGCCTTCGCCGACCTGGGCACCGTGGAACTCGAACTGATCGAGCCGGTCGAGGGACCGACGATCTGGGCCGATTTTCTCGCGACCCGCGGGCCCGGCATCCATCATGTTCGCTTCAACGTTCCCGATGAGCGGGAAGTGAGCGACTACCTGGCTGCCAAGGGCATCTCCAAGACGCAGGAGGGAGCCGGCATCCGGGAGGGTTCGTATTGGGCGAACTATGCCACGGAGGACATCGTCGGCTTCGTCATCGAGATCCTCCAGCCGGCACCGGGCAGCGACGGCCTCACGCCCGGCGTGGAGCGGCAGGCGCGGTCATGACGCATCCCCCCGCCAATCCCCTCGCGGCCTTCGAACTCACGGGTAAAACGGCGCTCGTGACCGGCGCCAGCCGTGGCCTCGGACGACGATTCGCCAGCACGCTCGCCGCCGCCGGCGCCGACCTCGTGGTCACAGCACGAGAAGAGAAGTCACTCGCTGACGTCGTCCGGGAGATCGAGTCGCTCGGCCGCCGGGCGGTGCCGCTGCCGCTCGACGTGACCAGCCGGGCGAGCATCGAAGGGCTGGCGGCGCGGATCCGCTCCGGACTCGTGGTCGACATTCTCGTCAACAACGCCGGCTGCAACGTGCGGAAACGGGCCCTCGATCTCACCTGGGACGACTGGAACCGTGTGCTCGACACGAACCTCCGGGGGGCGTTCTTCGTCGCCCAGGCGGTGGTGCCGGGCATGCTCGCCCGCGGCTATGGGCGGGTGATCAACATCGGCTCGCTGACCTGCGTGTTCGGCTATGCGGGCATCGCGGCCTATTGCGCCAGCCGGGGCGGCATGAAGCAGCTCACGATGAGCCTGGCCGACGACTGGGGGCCGGAGGGCGTCACGGTCAACTGCCTCGCTCCGGGCTGGTTCCGCACGGAACAGACCGCCGCGCTCTACGAGAACGCCGGGTGGGTCGATTACCTCTGCGACAGGCTGCCGCTCAAGCGACCCGGCACGATCCCCGAACTCGACGGCGCGGTACTGTTCCTGGCGTCTTCGGCCAGTTCCTACGTCACCGGACAGACGCTGCTCGTCGATGGCGGCATGTCGACGGGCGCGACGCGAGCCATGGTTGCCTCTGACTCGGCCCCCAAGGCACGGATCG
Organism: Planctomycetaceae bacterium; assembly: GCA_021300535.1. Classification (GTDB taxonomy): domain Bacteria; phylum Planctomycetota; class Planctomycetia; order Pirellulales; family UBA1268; genus QWPN01. Next base: position 5,559 of record JAJTED010000045.1, read on the forward strand.
CCGAGAATGCATAGATGAGCCGACATCGAACGGCGGGCTGTGCGGTCCCGGCGGCTCGGTGCGATTGCACCTTAGTTGTCGACATTTTAGACTTGGACGATCATGAAAATCGTCATTACCGACCACGCGTTTCCCGACCTCGCCACCGAAGAAGCGGTTGCCGCCGCGGCCGGCGCGACCCTCGTCGCCGCCCAGACCAAAGATCCCGTCCGGCTCGCCACGGCGGTGGCCGATGCCGACGCCGTGATGACGCAGTTCGCACCGGTGAATGCCGACGTCATCGCCGCGATGCGGCGGGCGCGGGTGATCGTCCGCTACGGGATCGGCGTGGACAACGTCGATCTCGCCGCCGCCAAGTCCCGCGGTATCCCCGTCTGCAACGTGCCCGACTACTGCATCGACGAGGTCGCCGACCACACGCTGGCGTTCATCCTCGCCCTCACCCGGCAGGTCACGCTGCAAAGCCGGCTGGTGCACGAGGGCGAATGGAAGCTCGCGGCGCCACCGGCCGCGTTCCGCACGCTCGCCGGCATGACCTGCGGCGTCGTGGGATTCGGCCGCATTGGCCGCGGGGTCGTGCGGCGGCTCGTGGCGTTCGGCGGCCGGGTGCTCGTGAGCGATCCAGTGGCGACGCCGGAGGCTGTGGCCGCGCTCGGTGCCGAAGCGGTTTCTCTTCCGAAACTGCTGGCCGAGAGCCATCTCGTCACGCTCCACTGCCCGTCGCTGCCCGAGACGAAGGGCATGATCAACGCCAAGACGCTCGCAGCGGCGAAACCGGGGCTGTTGCTCGTCAACCTCTCCCGCGGCGATCTCGTCGAGCCCGACGCGCTCGTGGCCGCCCTCGACTCGGAGCACGTCGCCGGTGCCGCCCTCGACGTCTTCGCTCCCGAGCCCATTCCCGCCGGCCATCCGATCCTCGGCCGGGCGAACGTGGTGCTCGCCCCCCATGTGGCCAGCGTCAGCGCCGCGTCCGTCCACCGCCTGCGAACGACCGTGGCCACGCTGGCGGTAACGGCGCTTGCGGGCGGGCCGCTCCCGTCGATCGTCAATGGAGTCGCCGGCCCGCGGATCGTCTCGGTATGAGAAAAAAAGGAGGTTTGAGCATGCCGCATGTCGTTGCGCGATGTCGCGATGCTGTCGTGGCGGTGGCGATGCTGGGGGGCGTGCTCTCCGCCTGCTGCGCGGGAGCCGCCGAGCCTGCAGTGGTCGATCTGTCGCTCACCGTCGCGGCCGATCTGCCCTGCGTCTGGCCGGTGGGGATGACGCCGCTGGCGGTCGTGCCGACGGCCACGTTCGGTCGTACCGGCCGGCACCGTGACATGCTCGTCATCGACGAGCACACGGGCACCCAGTTGGACGCCCCGGCGCACTTCGTGCCGCCCCCCGACTCCGGCCTCGACGGCGCCGGGCCGATGGGCGCGGTCACCGGAGACAAGGTGCCGGCCTGGCAGTTCTGCGGCGAGGCCTGCGTGATCGACCTCACCAAGCATCGCGACGCCGCCGCCCCCGGCGAGAGTTTCTTGATCGGCCCCGAGCATGTCCGCGAATGGGAGCTCGCCCACCGGCCCCTCGGCCCCGGCGATGTCGTCTGCTTTCGCACGGGCTACACCGACGCCTACTACAAGCCGTTTCCGGCGGGCGAGCGGTTCGTGGCCGAGCCGCTGCGCAAGCGGGCTCCCGGCTGGGCGGCGCCCAAGCCCGAGACGATGACCTACCTCGCCGATCGCGGCGTGAAGACGCTCGCCATCGACGGCGCGAGCATGGGTCCGCTGCCCAACCTCGCCGTGGCCACCCACCGGGCCGGCGGGAACCGCGGCATGGTGTGGGTGGAGTGTGCCACAAACCTCGGCAGCCTGCCCGCGACGGGTTCTTTCGTGGCGGTGCTACCCGCCAAGCATGCCGGCGGCTCGGGGGGGGAGTGCCGCCTGTTCGCCATCACCGAGCCGGATCTCGCCCGGCGGCTCATCCCCCGCGCGAAGGCGAAGGCGGTCGTCGATCTCTCCGTGACGCTCGACGAAAACCTGCCGATCGTCTGGCCCGGATGGGGGCCGGGCGAAGAGGGGGGCCGCTACATCGCGAAGGTGCTCAATGCGTTCTCGAAGGAGCGCGGCCCCTTCCTCGCGCTCGGCCATCTCTTCGATAGCTTCGCCGGCACGCACGTCGTGCTGCCGAGCTTCGCGCTGCCGGCCGACCGAGCCGAGATCGCCGCCGCGGAGCCCGCCATTCGGGAGGCCGTGGCCGGCTACGAGAAGAAGCACGGGCCGCTCGGCACGTCGGGCCTCCGCACGGCCGACGCACCCCTGGCGAGCATGATGGGCCCGGCGCACGTCGTCGACATCCGTGGGCTCGTGGGCACGGCCGCGTTCGCGGAGGGCAAGCCCGCAGGCCCGCTCGTGACCCGCGATTTCCTGGAGAAGCATGCGGCCACGCGGCCCTTCAAGGCCGGGGAGGTCGTGCTGTTCTTCTCGGGCCACACCGACAAGCACCTGGCGCCGCTGCCGGCGGCCCCCGCGGTCGATCCCTGCCTGGCCAAGCCGCTCGCGGGCACGGCCGAGGGCTGGCCGGCGGTGTCGGCCGAGGCCGTGGCCTATCTGGCCGGGCAGGGCATCCGCTGCCTGGGCACCGACGGCCCCACGCTCGGCGGCGTCGATGCGACGGTCGCCCGCGAGGTCGACTGGCTGGCCGGCTCGAAGGGGCTCGTCGTCGTCGAGATGCTCACGGGCCTCGAAGCGATCGCGGGCCGCGATGCCTTCTTCCTCTTCGCCCCGATCAAGATCGCGGCCACCCGCGGCGGCTACGGCCGGGCGCTGGCCCTCGTCGCGGAGGGGCCGGGCACGGCGCCATGAACGACATCGGCCGGCGGACGATGCAGAAGACGATCTGGCGGCTCGTGCCGTTCCTGGGGGTGCTCTACGCCTTCAACATCATCGATCGGTCCAACGTCGGCTTCGCCCGTCTGCAAATGAAGGACAGCCTCGGGCTGACCGAAGCGATCGTCGACTGGGGCTACGGCATCTTCTACGTCGGGTACATCCTCTTCGAGGTGCCGAGCAACATGTTCCTGCGGCGGTTCGGCGCCCGCCGCTGGATCGCGCGGATCATGATCTCGTGGGGCCTCGTCTCGACGCTCACGGCGTGGGTGATCGGGCCGGTGAGCTATTTTTCCGCCCGCATCCTCCTCGGCGTCGCAGAGGCGGGATTCTTCCCGGGCATCATCTACTACATGACGGCCTGGTTTCCGGCGACCGTGCGGGCCCGCGTGGTCGCCTGGTTCATGCTGGCGTTTCCTGTCGCGACCATCCTTGGCAATCTGGCATCCGGGCTGATCCTCGATTCCATGAATGGCGTGGGGGGCCTTTCCGGCTGGCAGTGGCTCTTCATCCTCGAGGGGATTCCCTCCGTGCTGCTCGGCTTCTCCGTGCTCTTTTTTCTGCCGGATGGCCCGCGGGATGCTGCATGGCTGACGTCAGAGGAGCGTGAGTGGCTGGAAGCCGACCGCGCGGCCGAGGACGGTCGGCGGCTGGTGGCCGGCGGGAGCGAGAAGCTCTCGGCGCTCGCCGACGCACGACTGTGGATCCTGATCGGCCTCTACATCACCGTCGCGATCGGCACCAACGCTATGGGTGCCTATCTCCCGAAGCTCATCAAGGAATCCTTCCAGACGGACAACTGGAAGGTGGGCCTGCTCTCGACCGTGCCGCAGGTGCTGGCGGTGTTCGCCATGCTCGCCGCGAGCCGGATTTCCGACGCCAGCGGCCGCAGATCCCCCGTCGTGCTGGTGTCGCTGACGATCGCGGCGGCCGGCTGGCTCCTGGCCTCGATGCCGGTGGGCCCGTGGGGGCAGCTCGTCGGCCTCGCGCTGGCGCAGGCCGGCATGATGGCGGTGCTGCCCGTGTTCTGGGCTTTGCCGCCGCTGTTCCTGGGGGGCGTTGCCGCCGCCGCCGGCATCGCGCTCATCAATTCGGTGGCCAACGGAGGGGGCATCTTCGCCCCGAAGATCATCGGCAGCTTCGGTGTTGGCCCGATGGCGGGCGTGATGGTCTGGGGCGTGCTCGTGGCCCTGCTCTCATGGTGGAGCATCGAACGCCGGGCGGCCGCCGCGGCCAAATCCTGATCGAGATCTTTTCCTTTCCTCCCGCCAATCCACAGCGCCCCGATGTCCAGGAAACCTCCCGCACTCTTCGACCTCTCCGCCAAAATCGCCGTCGTCTCCGGGGCCGCAAGCGGCATGGGCAAGGCGTCGGCCAGCGCCCTCGCCGCCCACGGGGCGACGGTGGTGATGCTCGACCGCAACGAGGCGGGCCTCGCCGCCACCGCGGAGGAGATCGAGGCGGCGGGCGGCCGGGCGGTGGGCAGGGTGCATGACACGTCAGACGTCGAGGCGGCCCGCCGGCTCTTCGCCTGGATCGACGCGGAGTTCGGCCGCGTCGACTTCCTCGCCAACATCGCCGGTGACGGGATCCAGGCCGACCCGCTCGCGATCACCGCCGAGCAGATCCGCCGCGTGCTCGAGAATCTGGTCGTCGGCCGGTTCGCCCACTGCCGGGAGGCGGCCTCCCGAATGTTTCGCCAGGGGGGCGGATCGATCGTGAACATCGGCAGCATCGGCGGCGTGACGTCGCTCGGCCGCGGCCACATCGCCTACGCGATGGCGATGGGCGCGGTGGCCCAGATGACCCGCGAACTCTCCACCGAGTGGGCGGCGCGGGGCGTTCGCGTCAACGCCATCCTTCCCGCCCAGGTAATGAACCCGAACCTCGAGCAGCGGATCGCGGCCGATCCGGCGCTCGGCGAAAAATTCCTCTCGGGAATCCCGCGGGGCCGGCTCGGCACCCCCGCGGACATCCAGGGACTGATCGTGCTTCTCGCCTCCGATGCCTCGTCGTGGATCACGGGCACGCTCATCCCGCTGGACGGCGGCAATCTGGCGATGAACGCCGGCGGAACCATCGGCCCAAGCACCAAGGGAGAAGGCACATGAGCCGCACCGACAAAACCTCCACCACCGCGGCCAAGCCCCGCGACAAGCGGTCAACCGCCAAGGCTGCGGCCGGCCTCGACCGCGAGGTCCTGCTCGGCCTGTTCCGCTCGATGCTCGTGATCCGGCTCACCGAGGAGGAGCTCGCCCGCTGCCATCAACGCGGCCTGATCCACGGCGCCTGCCACACCTACGTGGGGCAGGAGGCGATCGCCGCCGGCGTCTGCGCGCATCTCGAGCCGGCCGACGTCATCTTCAGCACGCATCGTGGCCACGGCCATGCGCTGGCCAAGGGGCTCCCGCCCGGGCAGCTGATCGCGGAACTGTTCGGCCGGGCCACCGGCTGCTCGCGGGGCCGCGGCGGCAGCATGCACATCTTCGCGCCCGAGATCGGCATGCTGGGCACGAGCGGCATCGTCGGCCCCTGCATCCTCCAGGCGGCCGGCGGCGGCTACGCCTTCAAACTCGCCCAGAACCGTGGCGTCGCCGCGGCCTTCTTCGGCGACGGTGCGGTCAACAACGGCGCCTTCCACGAGGGGCTCAACATGGCCGCCATCTGGAAGCTGCCGGTGCTCTTCATCTGCGAGAACAACCAGTTCGCGACCGAGGTTCCCTTTGCCGAGGCCAGCGGCATCCCCGACGTGGGCCGCCGCGCGGCCAACTACGGCCTCGCGGGAGAGGAGGTCGACGGCAACGACGTGCTCGCCGTGCATGCCGCGGCGGCCCGGGCGGTGGAGCGGGCGCGGGCCGGCGAAGGGGCCACGCTCATCGAGTGCAAGACCTACCGCACGCGGGCCCACGCCGAAGGCATGGGCGACTTCGACTACCGCACCCGCGAGGAGGTGGCGGCCTGGAAGGACCGCTGCCCGATCGCCGCCTTCCGCCGTCGGCTCGAGGCGGAGCACGGGATCGCGGCCGGGGATCTCGATGCGATCGAGCAGCAGGTGGCCGACGACGTGGCCCGCGGCCGCGCCGAGGCCGAGGCGGCGCCGCCGCCGACCGCCGCCGATGCCACCACGCACGTCTACGCCGCGCCGCGCGATGTCCGCGAGCCGGCCGCCGACCCGGCCGCGCGGCCGCTCTCGTTCATCGCGGCCACGGTCGAGGCGCTCGATTCCGCGCTGGCCGCGGATCCGTCGGTGTTCGTGCTCGGCGAGGGGATCGGCCGCCGCGGCGGCAACTTCCGCACCACGGCCGGCCTGTTTGCGAAGTACGGCCCCGACCGGCTCCGCGACACGCCGATCAGCGAGCGGGGCTTCACCGGGCTGGCCTGCGGCGCCGCGATGGCCGGGGCGCGGCCCGTGGTCGATTTCATGTTCGTCGACTTCCTGCTCGACGCCTGGGGCGAGATCGTCAACCAGATCGCGAAGGTGCAGTTCATGTCGAGCGGCCGGCTGAAGATGCCGGTCGTGCTCCGCGGCTGCATCGGCATCGGCCACTCGGCGGCCACGCACCATTCCGGCAGCTATTACGGCATGTTCGCCCAGGTGCCGGGGCTGCGGGTCGTGGTGCCCGCGACGCCCCGCGACGCCAAGGGGCTGTTTCTCCACGCGCTCCGCGGCGACGACCCCGTGCTGTTCCTCGAGCACCGCGAGCTGTTGCAGCTCAAGGGCCCGGTCGAAGAAGGGGACTTCGAGATTCCCTTCGGCAAGGCGCGGATCGCCCGGGCGGGCACCGACGCCACGGTCGTGGCGGTGGGCCGGATGAACCATCTCTGCCTGGCGGCGGCCGAGGCGGTGGCCAAGGACGGGGCGAGCGTCGAGGTGATCGATCCGCGGACGGTTTCGCCGCTCGACGCCGACGCGATCCTCGCGTCGGTGGCGAAGACGGGCCGACTGCTCGTGGTCGACGAGCCGGCCGGGCCGTGCGGCCTCGCGGCCGAGATCGCGGCGCTTGCCGCAGACCGTGGCTTCGACGACCTCGACGCGCCGGTGCGGCGGGTCACCGGCATTCGCTCGCCCACGCCCTACGCCCCCGTGCTCGAGGAGCAGGTGGTCCCGAGTGCCGCGGCGATCGAGGCCGCGATCCGCGGGCTGTTGGCGGAGTAAGACAAGGCCCTTCCCCGGTCATCCTTTCGGAGCAGGCGACACGATGGCAGCGGACGTGACGATCCCCAGGCTCGGGTGGTCGATGGAGGAGGGTGTGTTCGCCGGCTGGATCAAGAAGCCGGGCGACACCGTGAAGCCGGGCGAGCCGCTCTTCATGCTCGAAGGGGAGAAGGCGACCCAGGAGATCGAGTCGGTCGACGCGGGCGTGTTGCATCTTGCTCCCGATGCGCCGTCGGAGGGACAGACCGTGCTCGTCGGCCGCACGATCGCGAAGCTCTGCGCGGCGGGAGAAACGCCCGCCTGGGGGACTGCGGCGAACCCGCCTGCGGCCGTTGCCGCGCCAGCGGCCGCGGCTCCGCCCCGGGCCAGCGGTGCTCCACCCGCCCCGCCGGTTGCCGAGAGGCATCCGGCTGCGGTCGCCCCCGCCCCGGCGACTCGGGCCATCCCCGCCCCGGCGACTCGGGCCATCCCCGTCGCGGCGTCTCCCAGCGTGCGGCGGCTCGCCCGCCAGATGGGGATCGACCTGGCGACGGTCGCGCCGCGGCTGCCCGGCGGCAGGCTCTCGGCCGAGGATCTCGCGACGGGGAATCGCGGCGGCGGGCCGGCAGCCCGCCCGGCGGCTCCGGCACACGGCACGGCCCAGGCACTCCTGCCGGCAGGCAGTTCGCGGAGCTCACCGCGGGCGCGTCGCGTCGCTCGGGATCGAGGCGTCGATGTGGCCACGATCAGGGGGAGCGGTGCGGGAGGCCGGGTGCGGGAGCGCGACGTGCTGGCCGCAGCCCAAGCAGGGGCTACGCCCCGGGGCAGGGGAGCGGCCGGCGCCGCGGCGGGCGCGACGGTGATGCCGATCACCCAGACCCGCCGCACGATCGCCCGTCAGATGGTCCGCAGCCGTCAGGAGACCGTGCCCGTCACGCTCACGGCCTGGGCCGACGCGACGGCGCTGCTCGCGGCCCGCGCGGCCCTCAAGGCCGCCGGCGGACCGGAAGCGGCCACGCTCAACGACATGCTGCTCAAGGCGGTCGCCGACACGCTCCTCGCCCACCCGCTCCTCGCCGCCCGCTGGGAGGAGACGCAGCTCGCCCTACCGGGCGACCGGATCGACATCGGCCTGGCGGTCGATGCGCCCGGCGGCCTGGTCGTGCCGGTGGTCCGCGACGTGGCAGCTGCGCCGCTGGCTGAGGTGGCTCGGCAGACGCGGTGGCTCGTGGAGCGGGCCCGGTCCGGCCGGCTCACCGCCGCCGACATGCAAGGAGGCGTGTTCACGCTCACGAGCCTGGGCTCCTACGGGATCGAGTTCTTCACGCCGGTGATCAACCATCCGGAGGCGGCGATCCTCGGCGTGGGGGCGATCCGCATGCACCCCGTGCCGCCCCCTGGCGGCCAGGAAGGCTTCGTGCTCCAGCGGCAGCTGCCGCTCTCGCTCACGTTCGACCACCGGATCGTCGACGGCGGCCCCGCGGCCCGCTTCCTCGGCGACCTTGCCGCCCGGATCGCCGAAAAATAGGGACGGGAGCACTCCTGTTCTCCCTCTCCCTCTGGGAGAGGGCCGGGGTGAGGGTGCAGGAAATATGTCCAGCTTCATCAGCACCCTCACCCGGCCTCCGGCCGGCCTCTCCCCGAGGGAGAGGCGAGATCAGCGACGCTGCCGTCAAGCCGCACATGCCGTGCGGAATAGGATCGTGGCGTTTACCGCCCCTTCGGCGCCGGGGGCATGAGCTTGATCCAGCCCGCGACGTGGCGGCGGGCCTGCTCGGACGCTTTTTCCGCGTCGCCGGAACGGATCACGTCGAGCAGCGTGCGGTGCGACTCGACCGTATCCTGCCGCGTGCGGTGCGTCACCGCCTCCTGCCGCAGCTGCATCTGCGTGAGCCAAAGGGCGAACTGGTCGCGAAGCGAGGTCCAGCAGAGCAGGAGTCGTCGATTGCCGGCCGCGTGGACGATGCGGTCGTGGAACTCCGCGTCGAGTCGCGACACGTCGGCAAGGGTCTGCGCCGACTTCGTGGCGGCGATGTTCGCCTCGAGGGCCGCGAAGTCCTCGGGCTTGCCCCGCTCGGCAGCCAGCCCCGCCGCCACCGGATCGATCATCAGCCGCACGACATGGATTTCCTCGATGTCGCGCGGGGTGAGCGCCGGAATCCGCGTGTGGCCCGTGGGGTCGAACTCGACGAGCCCGCGGAGCTCGAGTTCGATGAGTGCCTCGCGAATCGGGGCCCGGCTGACGCCGAGCATCACGGACAGCGTCGGCTCCGAGACCCGCGATCCGGGCGGAAAATCCCCGGCAATGATCGCCCGCGAGAGCCGGGAAAAGACGGTCTGCGACAGGCGGACGCGGCTCGCCTTGGATGGCTTCGCGGCGGGGGATTTTTTTGGCACGGTGGCGGATCGGTGTGGGGACAGCGGGAGGCCAGCAGGACGAACGCGAGGAGATCCCGGCTATCGTACCGTCTTTCGGGCGGTCCGATCGGACCGCCCGGCCGGTGATCATCCCGACATCTCAGCCGGCCGCCTCCTCGACCACGGGGTTCGTGAGCTTGCCGATGCCCTCGATCTCGATCGTCACGCTGTCGCCGGCCTTGAGGAACACCGGCGGCTTGCGGGCAAAGCCCACGCCGTGGGGCGTGCCCGTGAGGATCACCGTGCCGGGATTGAGGATCATGCTGGCCGAGAGGAACTCCACGAGCGTCGGCACGTCGAAGATCATGTCGCTGGTGTTCCAGTCCTGGAGCGTCTGGCCGTTGAGGATCGTCTTGATCGCGAGCCGGTTGGGGTCGGTGATCTCGTCGGTGGTCACGAGTGCGGGCCCGAGCGGGCAGAACGTGGCGAACGTCTTCCCGCGGCACCACTGCCCGCCCCCGCCGTTCCGCTGCCAGTCGCGGGCCGAGACGTCGTTGGCGCAGGTGTAGCCGAGCACGTGGCGCAGCGCGTCGGCCCGGCTGACGTTGTGGCAGGTCTTGCCGATGACGACGGCGAGCTCGCACTCGTAGTCGACCTCGTCGCTGCGCAGCTTCCGGGGAAGGACGATCGCGTCGCCCGGGTTTTGGAGCGTGCCCGAGTTCTTCATGAACAGCACCGGGTGGACCGGCGGCTCGGCGTTGCTCTCGGCGGCGTGCTTCTTGTAGTTGAGGCCGACGCAGAGGATGTCGCGGGGGACGAGGGGCGCGAGGAGCTTGTCGACGGTCGCCGGTGCTCCGGTGTCGTGGAGGCCTGCGAAGAGATCCCCCTCGAGGAGCGTCGTCCGGCCGTCTTCGTGGAGCCGCCCGAAATGCTCGCGGCCGGCGGAAAGGAAGCGGATGATCTTCATGGGACTACCTCGCTGGTCATGAAACGGCGGCGTCTACGGCCTGCCCGGACGGGGCCGCGGCCCCCAGAATGATCGCGATTTCCCGAAGGGCGTCCAGCCCCCGCCAGCCGCCGCAGCGAGACCGCCGCGTCAGACCTCCTCGAGTGGCGCCCTGGCGTCGCCGAAGGTCTTCTCGCGGACGCCCATCTTGCCCATGAGCGACATGTAGAGCCGGCACATCTGCCGGTCGGGCTTGCCCGAATAGTCGAGCACGCGACCGGTCTCGATGCTGCCTCCCGCGCTGCCGAGCACCAGCATCGGCAGCTCGTCGTTGTTGTGATTGCCCGTCATCATGCTCGAGCAGAACAGGACCATCGAGTTGTCGAGCGCCGTCCGCTCTCCCTCCTGGATCCCGTCGAGCCGTCGGGCGACGTGGGCCAGCTGCTCCGTGAAGAAGCGGTTCACCGTCAGCCAGTCGGCGTTGTTGGAGTGCGAGAGCAGGTGGTGGATCATGTAGTCGATCCCCCCCTTGCCGCTCGAGGCCCTCAGGTTCGGGAAACGCAGGGCCGAGTGGTCGTTGTTGAGCTTGAGCGTGACGATCCGCGTCGTGTCGGTCTGGAAGGCGAGCACGAGGATGTCGCACATCAGCCGCATGTGCTCGGCGATGTCCTGCGGGATGCCGTCGGCCGGCCGCGGGATGTCGGGCTTCTCGATCGCCGGCCGCCAGCCCTGCAATTCCCCCTTCTTGCCGGCCGCCTCGATCCGGGCCTCGACGTCGCGGACGCTGTCGAAATACTCCTCGAGCTTCCGGCGGTCGGCGCGGCTGATCCGGCGGCGGAGGTCGGCGGCGGTCTCGAGCACGGCGTCGAGCACGCTCGCGTCGCCGGCATGCGACTCGTCCTTGAAGAGCCGGTCGAAGGCGAGCGCCGGATAGATCTCAAGCGGCGTGGGCGTGGTGGGGCTGCTCCAGGAAATGTGCGAACTGTAGAGCATCGAGTAGTTCTTGTGGACGCTCGGGTTGCTCTTCTCGCAGCCGAGCACGAGGCTCGGCACCTTCGTGCCGCGGCCGTAGGTCTGGGCGAGGTGCTGGTCGAAGCTCGTGCCGGAGCGGATCTCGCCGCCGGAGGCGAGGGGGGCGCCGGAGAGGAGGTTGCCCGTCTGCGAGGAGTGGATGTTGCCCTTTCTCGCCTCCGCGTTGTAGAGGCCCTTCACGAACAGCATCTTCCCGCGGAAGTCCGCCACCGGCTCGAGCACCTTGCCGAGTTCCATCTCCTTGCCGGAGCCCTTGGCCCACCACTCCTGGGAGTGGAATCCGTTGCCGGCGAAGAGCACGGCCAAGCGGACCGGAGGGGAGGCCGCGGCCGCCCCCGCCACGGCCGGCTCGCCGGCAGCGGTGAGCGACTCCATCCACGGCAGGGCCATCGACACGCCGAGGCCGCGAAGCATCGTGCGGCGGGAAAGTTGCGGGCTCATGGGTCGGATCCTTTCCTGGGCCATCCCGGAGAAATCATACTCACGTGGCGTCATCGGCCGCTTCGCGGCCGCGGATCATGCGGAATTGCGGGCTCGCCAGAATCGCGTCGATGGCGATCGAGATCCGGTAGTCGGCGGCCGCCAGCCGGGCCGCCATCTCGTCGAGCAGCGGCTCGTCGGAGAGCTGCACGCCGCGGCCGAGCGCGTAGCCGAGCAGCTTGCGGCAGAAGACCCGCACGAACTGGTCGCGACGCGATCCCAGCAGATACACCCGCACGCTCGCCTGGCCGTCGAGCGTGGCGCCGTCGGGCAGGGTCGCCTTCATGTCGAGCGGCTTGCCCGCGGCGTCGGTCGTCCGCAGCCGGCCGATGGCGTCGAACTCCTCGAGCGCGAAGCCGAAGGGATCGATCCGACGGTGGCATTTCGCGCAGGCGGCGTTCTCGGAATGCATGGAAATCAGCTGCCGCTCGCTCCGGCCGCTGGGCACGGTCTCGGCCAGTTGGGGCACGTCCTTCGGCGGCTTCGGCAGCTTCTCACCGAGGATCGTCTCGTAGAGCCAGTTGCCGCGAAGGATCGGACTCGTTCGCGAGGCGCCGGCCTGCATGGAGAGCGTCGCGGCGAGGCCGAGGATGCTGCCGCGGCCATGCTTCCGCACGCCGTCCACACGCCGCCAGGCATCCCCCTTCACCCCGGCGATCCCGTAGTGCTTCGCCAGCCGCTCGTTCAGAAACGTGTGGTCGGCGTCGATGAGCGAGAGGATCGAGCGGTCGTTCCTGAAGAAGTCGTCGAGGAACCGCACCGTCTCCTCCTCCATGTCGGCCCGCAGGCCGGCGAACGTGGGGAAGAGCTCGGAGTTCTTCTCGTCGAGCGTCGAAAAGCCGTGGACGTGGAGCCACTGCGTACCAAACTCCTCGGCCAGCCGCCGCGACGCCGGCGCGGCGAGCATCCGCCGCGCCTGCGACTTCAAGACCTGCGGATCGCGCAGCCGGCCGGTCTCGGCCGCCGCGATCAGCTCGGCATCCGGCATCGACGACCAGAGAAAGTAGGAGAGCCGCGTGGCCAGCTCGTAGTCGGACACCGGCCTCGATTCGGTGCCCGGCCCGGCCGTCTCGATCTTGTAGAGAAAGTCGGGAGCCACGAGCACGTGGGCGAGCATCGCGCGGATCGCATCCTCGTGTGGAACGTCCTTCTTTCGCAGGATTGCATAGAGCCCGCGGAGCCGGGATTCCTCTCCGGCTGCCAGCGGCCGGCGGAAGCCGCGGCCGGCCAGTGCCACCACCGCATCGACATGCCGTGGCTCGACCTCGACGAGCCGCTTGCGGTAGGCCTCTGCCCGGCCGACGATCGCCGGCTTGAGCGGAGTGAACCTTTTCACGAGGTCGGGCCTGTCCTGGGAGGCGTAGCCCAGGATCTGCTCGTAGACGTCTTCGAGTTCGAGCGGCTCCTGGGCAATGAAGAGCAGCTCATCCCAGAGCCGGTCGAGCTCCTTCGCCTCGGCTTCGTTGAGCATGAGCCGGCGGAGATGGTCGTCCTCGCGGTAGTAGAGATTCAGCGTGATCAC
>JAJTED010000169.1 GCA_021300535.1 Planctomycetaceae bacterium
GTTCGATACGCCGCCAGGGCCCACCGTCTCACGAAAGAATCTCGCGGATCACGTGGCCATGCACATCCGTCAGCCGCCGCCGGATGCCGTTATTGTAGACCGAGAGCTTCGTGTGATCGATGCCGAGCAGGTGCAGGGCGGTCGCGTGCAGGTCGTAGCAGAAGGTCGGATGCTCCGCCGCCTTGAAGCCGAGCTCGTCGCTGGTGCCGTAGGCCGTGCCCCCCTTGATGCCACCGCCGGCCATCCACACGGTGAACGCACCCGCGTTGTGGTCGCGGCCCTTGCCCTGCGCGGCCGGCTGGCGGCCGAACTCCGTCTGGCACATCACGAGCGTGCTGTCGAGCAGGCCGTTGGACTTGAGGTCCGCGAGCAGGGCACTCGCCCCGCCATCGAGGATCGGCCCCCAATACCCGTGGTCACGAACCACGTCTTCGTGGGAATCCCAGTTGGGCCGGATCTTCTTCGCCGTCGTGTTCTCGGCCCCGCAGTAGATCTGCACGAACCGCACGCCCCGCTCCACCATGCGCCGGGCGAGCAGGCACTGCCGGCCAAAGGGCCCGATCTCGGGATGCTCGAGCTGGTAGAGCTTTGCCACGCTGTCCGGCTCACCGGAGAGGTTCGTGACCTCCGGCGCCGAGAGCTGGAGTCGCGCCGCGAGTTCGTAGGCCGCGATCCGGGCGGCGAGTTCGCTGTTGTCGCCGCGGGCCGCGAGGTGGCGGGCGTTGGCCGCCGCGAGAAACTCCCGGCCCGCCGGCTCGCCGGCCACGAGGTCTGCGTGGGCCTCGGCCGCGAACAGATCCGCCACGGGCGGCCGCCCCTCGGCCGTCTCGATCACCGTGCCCTGGTGGATCGCCGGCAGGAAGCCCGCGCCCCAGTTGACCGGTCCGCCCGGGGGCAGGCCGCGGTGGTCGGGGAGGACAACAAACGCCGGCAGATCGTCCGCCTCGCTGCCGAGGCCGTAGGTCACCCAGGCTCCCATCGACGGGAAGCCGGGGAGGATAAAGCCGCTGTTGGCCATGAACATGGCCGGTCCGTGGAGCGCCGTCTTGCTCTGCATCGAGTGGATGAACGCCATGTCATCGACGTGGCCGGCGAGCTTCGGCAACAGGTCGCTCACCCACCGGCCCGATTCCCCGTGCTGCCGGAAGGGCCAGTAGCTCCGCTGGCAGTTGCCCGGCTTCGAGGCGAAGAACTGCACCGTGCCGGTGGTGTCGAACGGCGTGCCGTCCCGCTTCACGAGCTCGGGCTTGTAGTCGAACGTGTCGAGGTGCGACATGCCGCCGGGGCAGAAGATGTTGATCACGGCCTTCGCCTTGGCCGGAAACATCGGCGGCTTCGCGGCGAGCGGGTTGGCCGCCCGCGTCGCGGCCCGGGCCTCGTCGGCGAGGAGCGCCGCGAGGGCCACGCCGCCCAAGCCGCCGCCGAGCTCCCAGAGGAAGTTCCGCCGCGACACGTCGGTGCGGTGCAGCCGGCAGGGAAAGGTATCGGGCATGGCCATCGTCAGTCCACGTAGACGAACTCGTTGACGTTGAAGAGCATCCGGCAGAGTTGCCCGAGCCCCGCCGACTTGACGACGGTGAGCGCCGCAGCGAGTTCGGCCGTGTCGGGCTCCCGCGCGAGCGCGAGCGCATACCCGCGGCGGATCTGCGCCGCGGGATCGCCCCCCGCCTCGCGCTCGAGCCGCTTGGCAAGATGCCCCGCCTGGCGGAGCATGAAGTCGTTGTTGAGCAGCGCGAGCGACTGCAGCGCCGTCGTCGTCTCCAGTCTCGTGGGCGCGAGGTTGGCCGGGTTCGGGCAGTCGAGCGTGCTCATGAACGTATGCGGCGTGCTCCGCACGACGAAGCGATAGATGCTGCGCCGCCAGAGCTCGGGCTTGTCGGGGGTGATGTAGCGATAGACCGGCGCATAGCCGTGCTCGTAGTCGAAGTCGCGGTAGCCCGGGCCGTGCATCTGGCGGTTGAGGCAGCCGGTAACGGCAAGCGTGGCGTCGCGGAGGCTCTCGGCGTCGAGCCGCCGCGGGTTCTGCCGCCAGAGGAGGCGGTTGTCGACATCGACGGCCTGTGCGGCCTCCGCACCGGGCACGCCCACGCTCCGCTGCCGGTAGGCATGGCTCTGGCAGATCAGTCGGTGCATCGCCTTCAGCGACCAGCCGCGGGCCACGACCTCGCTCGCCAGCCAGTCGAGAAGTTCGGGATGTGAGGGCTTGCCGCCCCCCGCGCCAAAATCGCTCGGCGTGTCGACGAGCCCGGTGCCGAAGTGGTGATGCCAGAGCCGATTGACGATCACGCGGGGGGTGAGCGGGTTTGCGGGCGACGTGATCCACGCGGCAAGCGCCCGACGACGCTCCCCCTCGGGCAGCGACGCATCGCCAAACCTGGCGGGCAGACCGGCCACGAGCCCGACCGTGCCCGGGCCGACCTCGTCGCCGGTCGTCTCGGGATTGCCGCGGAGATGCACCTTCACCCGGGGCGGCGTTTCAGTGACCGGCCCGAAGAACATGTCGGGCAGCTGGAGTGACTGCAGTTCCTGCTCGAGCGCCGCGAGCCTGCCCCGGGCGGCTTCGAGCCGCTGCGTCGCGTCGGCGACGAGCGGGGGCGGGTCGCCCTCGATCCGCGCGTCCCCGAAGAAGATCTGGTCCATGGCGATGCCGTTGCCGGCGTCGGCCGCCACGAGCGTGAGGAACTTCGCCCCGGTGGGCAGCGGGATGTCGAGCGGCGTGCCGTCGTCGGCGCCGATCCGGCCGGTCGCTGCCCGAACGCCGTCCACGAACACGAAGTACTCGGCCCCCGCCTCGGCGGTCCGGCCGCCATAGCCCACCATCGCGCGGAACCGGGGATGCGTCAGTCGAAACTCGGCGTCGATCGCCGCCAGGTCGAACGTGATCCCGGCGTTGGCGTGCAGCCCGAGGATCGTGTGGCCCTCCTTCGCGTAGTCGACGTCGCCGAGCTTCGTGGACTCCTGGCTCTCCACCGGCCCGTTGCGGATCGCGTCCCAGCCGGCCTTGCTCGTCTCGGGGATCTCCCGGACGACGAGGCCGGTCGTGGTCACGGGCACGTCCCCGGGCCCATGCGGAACGAACACGGCGTTCACGAACTTCGTCGGCCCCGGCTGCGGCTGGTTAACGCGGATTTTGTCCAGGGCCTTGCGCGGCTTGTCATCGAGCTTCTTGCCGCTCCGCGGGTCGATCCCAAAACCCTTTTTGCCGGTGCCGCGGCCGTCTCCCCCGCCGACGATGTCGGCGAGATCGACGGGCTTGCCGGCCAGGGCGTGCAGTTCGCTTCGCGCCGCCGCCACCGCGGCGGTCAGGTCGGCCTTCCGCTGCGCATGGCGGTCCTGTTCCACCCGGCTGGTCGGGGCCTCGGCCCGTTTCACGCCGGCGAACACGGCCACGAGCGAGTAATAGTCTTGCTGCGGCACGGGATCGAGCTTGTGGTCGTGGCAGCGGGCGCAGTTGACCGTCACGCCGCAGGTCGCGGTCATCACCTGCGTGATCATGTCGTCGAGGTCGTCGGCGCGGGCCTGGCGGCGCAGCATGTCGCTCTTGGTCTCGACATGGCCCACGAGGTCCCAGGGCCCGGCCGCCAGAAAGCCGGTGGCGATGACGTGGTCTGGATCGTCGGCCGCGACGGCGTCACCGGCGATCTGCCGCCGCAGGAACTCGTCGTAGGGCAGGTCGCGATTGATCGCGTCGATCACCCAGTCGCGATACCGCCAGGCGTTGGGCCGCAGTTGATCGCGCTCGAACCCGTGGGTGTCGGCGTAGTGGGCGATGTCGAGCCAGTGACGGGCCCAGCGCTCGCCGTAGTGCGGAGAGGCGAGGAGTCGCTCGACGAGTTTGTCGTAGGCGTCGGGTGATTCGTCGGCGACGAACGCGGCCACCTCGTCGGGCGTGGGCGGCAGGCCGAGAAGGTCGAACGAGAGCCGGCGGATGAGCGTGCGCCGATCGGCCTCCGGGGCCGGGGCGAGGTGTTTGTCGGCGAGCTTGGCCTGCAGGAAGCGATCGATCTCATTCACGGCCGGCCAGGCCGCGTCCGGCGGCGCATCCGCGTGGCCCGACGGCACGGCGGGCCGCTTGACAGGCTGCCAGGCCCAGTGGTCGAGCCGCGGGTCGCGGTCGGTCTCGCGGGCGATGCGGTCGGCCTCGGACTCGGGCCACTCGGCGCCTGAGGCGATCCACTCGGTCAGGACGGCGACCTCGGCGGCGGAGAGCCGCTCGCCGTCGGGCGGCATCATCGTTTTTTTGTCAGTGCTCGTGATCCGCCGGATGAGTTCGCTCTCGGCGGCCTTGCCGGGCACGATCACCGGGCCGAAGTCACCTCCTTTGAGCGCCCGATGGCGAATGTCGAGCCGCAGGTTGCCCTCCTGCGTGTCGGGACCATGGCAGTCGCCGCATCGCTTGACGAGCAGCGGGCGAACAGCCTCTTCGAGCGTGCCTCCCGCCGCGGACGCCGTCGCCAGTCCCCTTGATCCCCCGCCCAGGGCGATCGCGCAGCCGGCGATGGCCGCCAGGGTCAAGGGCACCCGGGGAGCACGGAAACTTCGAGTCCGCATCGATGTCTCGATAATCTTTGGCCGGGCAGACTGGAGAGCTTTATTCCACCGGCCGCCCGCCGGTGCCGGGTCGGAGCAGGGCCCGCGAAACCAGGGCGATCATGGCCACGGCGGCCGCCCACACCAGCCACTTCCAACGGCCGCCGGCCGGGGTCGCAGC
>JAJTED010000170.1 GCA_021300535.1 Planctomycetaceae bacterium
CATGAAAACCACCCCGCCATCCATGCCTCACGACCAAACGTGACACCCCGCTTCGAACCTGCAATGCATGGCACGCGGGCTCGCATTCGACCCGGTGTCCCCCGGCTCCCGCCGGGGGCTTTTTGTGTCGGTTACGCGCACGCCAATCCGAATGCCAAGCTGGAAAACGCGCACGAGCAAACGAACGACGCGGCTTCCCAGCAACCGAGCACGACGACCAGAAACCGCCGCTCCAGAGAGATCCGGCCCGTCAACGTTCCAAGAAGCCCCGGGTGGAAACCCGGGGACTCCGGGCATAAACACCACCCCGCCATCCATGCCTCACGACCAGACGTGACACCCCGCTTCGAACTCGCAATGCATGGCACGCGGGCTCGTGTTCGACCCGGTGTCCCCCGGCTCCCGCCGGGGGCTTTTTGTGCCGTTCGCGCGCGTCAATCCGAAGGCCAAACCGGAAAACGCGCACGAACAAACGAACGACGCGGCTCCCCAGCAACCGGGCACGACGGTCAGAGACCGCCGCTCCAGGGGAAATCGACGGTCCGTCACCGTTCCAAGAAGCCCCGGGTGGAAACCCGGGGACTCCGGGCATGAACACCACCCCGCCATCCATGCCTCACGACCACACGTGACACCCCGCTTCAAACCTGCCGCAGGCATATACGCCTGTATACTGCTTCAAGCTCAATCCCAATCACGATTCAATTGCAGTGACGCCCCTGGACATGCCGTATCAAATCAGCATCACCGATGTTGCAGCAACGCAGCTTCGGGCCATGACGGCGCATGACCGGCGGATTATCGAGTCGGCCATCGCCGCTCGGCTAACCGACCAACCAACCACGGTCACAAAGTGCATCCGCAAGCTCCGGCCAAACCCCCTCGCTGAGTTTGAACTTCGTATCCAGCGTTTCCGCGTGCTGTACAATGTGGATGTGGAAACAGATGCGATAGTGCTGCTCATCGTGGGCATCAAACTGGGCAACAAACTGATCGTCGAAGGAACTGAATTCCATGGCCATCGAAGTGATCCCCCTCAGCCGTCTGCAGAGTGAGGCCTCCGGGGTGCTGGCTCGGTGTTGTGATTCTGGCAGGCCCGTCGTAGTCGAACTGCCCGATCATCGCCTCGTCGCCATCCAGCCACTCGATGCCGATGATGAATCGGACTCGCTCGTGAGCGAATTGCTGGAGACAAGCGAGCAATTCCGCGCCCTGGTGAAGAAATCGAAGGATTCGCCTCGGCGACCATTCGTTCCCGGCACATAAGCCGCCGGGCAGCGCCACGGAAGCGGCCGATCCGGCGTGCAAGCGCCGTCGCCCGGAAGCCCGAGGCGCGAGCCGAGGGAATGCGGATCGGTTTTCGGTGGGGCAACGCGGATTCCCTCAGCTTACGCTTCGGGCTTCCCAGCAATCGGGCACGACGGTCAGAGACCGCCGCTCCAGAGGGATCCCGCCCGTCCACGTTCCAAGAAGCCCCGGGTGGAAACCCGGGGACTCCGGGCATGAAAACCACACCGCCATCCATGCCTCACGACCACACGTGACACCCCGCTTCAAACCTGCAATGCATGGCACGCGGGCTCGCATTCGACCCGGTGTCCCCCGGCTCCCGCCGGGGGCTTCGGCGGACACGCCCGGCGCTCCAAGACCCGATTTCCCGCGGACTTTCCGGGGATTTTGCCGTTGTGATCGCGGCCGCAGCCCTTCATCATGGTTTCCCCCTGGACCGCGGGCATTCATGGCGCACCACGCTTCCGCACACGGCCCCCCGCACAAAAGCCCCATGCGGCGGCTGACGGATGCCTTGCGCTTCGAGCGGTCCGACGTCTGGACCGTGATCACGTTCGCGATGGCCGTCGGCGTGCTCTCGATCGTCACGCCCGCCGCCATCGAGGCCCTCGTCAACACCGTGGCCTTCGGCTACCAAACCTGGCCGGTGTTCGTGCTGTCGGGCGTGATGGGCGGGTTTCTCGCCCTCGCCGCCGCCCTCCGCGCGATGCAGCTGTATGTCGTCGAATGCCTGCAGCGGCGGTTTTTCGTCCGCACGGCCGACGCCTTCGCCGACCACTTCGCCCGGGCGGAAATCGAGGCCTTCGACGGCCGCAATCCCACGGACATCGTCAACCGCTTCTTCGAGGTCGCGTCCGTGCAGAAGGCCTTGGCGACGCTGCTCGTGGACGGCATCGGCGTGGTCATGATCACGATCGTCGGCCTGATCGTGCTGGCCTTCTACCATCCCTATCTGCTCACGTTCGCGGCCGTCATGGTGGGGCTGATCATGTTCCTCATGTTCGGCCTCGGGCTGGGGGGCGTGCGCACGAGCATCGCCGAGAGCTACGCGAAGTTTGACGTCGCGGCCTGGCTCGAGGAACTGGCCAAATGCCCGCACACATTCCGCTTCGGCCAGGGCGGCGAGCTCGCCTTCCGGCGTGCGGACGAGCTGGCCGACGCCTACGTGACCGCCCGGCGGCGGCACTTCCGCGTCGTCTGGCGACAGACACTCTTCGTCCTGCTCCTGGAGGCGGCGGCGATGACCGTGCTCCTCGGGCTCGGCGGCTGGCTGGTGATTCAGCGGCAGCTCACCCTCGGCCAGCTCGTGGCCGGCGAACTGATCGTAGCCCTCGTGCTGGCCGCGCTCTCCAAGAGCGGCAAGTACATCGAAACCTTCTACGACTTGCAGGCCTCGCTCGACAAACTGGGCGTGATCGAGCAGCTGCCCATCGAGGCCGACGGGGGCGAGATCCTGCCACCCGGCGACCAGCCGATGCGCGTGACGGCGGAGCTCCGGGCCCGACGGCCGGGCGTCGATGGCGGTGAGGTGCGCCGGCTCGACATTCGCCCCGGCGAGCGGGTGGCGATCTCCGGGCCTTCGGGCAGCGGCAAGACATGGGTGCTGGAAACGCTGGCCCTGCTGCGGGTGCCGCCGGAGGGCCTGCTCGAGTTCGACGGCCTCGACGCCCGCTCGCTCGACCGATCGCGGGCGCGGCTGCAGCTGGCCTACGTCGGGCAGGCGGAGACGTTCGCCGACACCGTGGCCGAGAACATTCGCGTGGGCCGCGGCGACCTCTCGGCGGCCGACGTCCGCCGGGCGTTGGAGATGGTCGGCCTGGCCGACACGGTGGCCCGCCTGCCCCAGGGCGTGGGCACGCCGCTGGCCTCCGACGGCCTGCCCTTGTCGGCCAACGACATCTCGCGACTATCGATCGCCAGGGCCATCGCCGGGCGGCCGCGGCTGTTGCTCGTCAACGGCATGCTCGACCGGCTCGACCTGCGGACGTGCCCCGAGCTGCTCGATTCGCTGTTCGACCGCGCGGCGCCGTGGACGCTCGTCATCGTCACGGCCCGCGACGACATCAAGGCCCGGTGCGACCGGGCGGTGGAGTGGTCATGAGCGGACGACACGGAAAAGAATCGCAGCCTGGCGGCTCCAGGTCGGCCCTGGCCCGCGCCCACACGCCACACGGCGTGAAATGGGCCGCCCGCCTGTTGCTCCTCATCTTCCTGGCCACGCCATTCCTCCTCGCCTTCGTCCCTTGGCAGCAGACCGTAATGTGCCGCGGCATGGTCACCGCATATGACCCCACCGAGCGCGTCCAGGTGCTCACGGCCCGCGTCTCGGGGCAGGTTCGCAAATGGCACGTGGTCGAGGGAAGCCGCGTCAAGAAGGACGATCGTATCGTCGATATCGAAGATAACGATCCTGAGCTTGCCGGCCGGCTCGACGTCCAACGCGACTTTCTCCTCGATCGCCTGGCGAAGGCCCGCGAGGAGGTCACGGAACTGGAGGCGGCGGCCAAGGCCCAGGAATCGGCCCGAGATGCGGCCGTGAAGGCGGCGGAGGCGAACCGTGAAGCGGCACGCAAGACCATCGAAGTCGCGCAGCAGACGAAGGCGAACGCCCAGTTCGCCCAGGGCTTCGAGCGGGATCGGTTCGAGATCTTCGACGACCTGTTCGCCAATCCGCGGTTCGGCGGTCTGGAGAGCAAGCTCTCCCGCGACGAGGCCCGGATGCGTTCCGACCGCGCCCAGACCGACATCGACAAGGCCGATGCCGAGATCCAGCGGGCCCAGGCCGGCCTCCTCACGCAGGAAGCCCTCCTGCTGCAGGCCGAGGCGGCCGGACTGTCGGCCATCTCCGTGGCCCGGAGCAACCTGCGGAAGGCGGAGCAAAACCGCTTCTCGATCGAGCGCGAGATCCAGGACATCGACAACCGCATCGAGCGGTTCAAGGCGCGATACATCGTCGCGCCATCTGACGGGACGGTCTACCGCGTCGCGGCCAACGTCGGCAGCGGCGGGCAGTACGTGAAGGAAGGCGACGAGCTGTGCACCATCGTTCCCGACACGAACGAGCGGGTCGTCGAGCTCTTTCTCGACGGCGTCGATGCGCCGCTGGTGCTCGCCTACGCGGACCGCATCCGGCAAGCCCGGGAAAAAGACCCCGGAAACAAGCATCCCGACGACACTCTGCCGCACGTCCGGCTGCAGTTCGAGGGCTGGCCCGCGATCCAGTTCTCGGGCTGGCCCGAGCTTGCCATCGGCACGTTCGGCGGCAGCATCGTGCAGGTCGATTCGGCGGCGATGCTGGACGGGAAGTTTCGAGTCCTCGTCAAGCCCGACGAACGACTTGTCGGCGACGCCTGGCCGGATGCCCAGTTTCTCCGGCAGGGCAATCAGACCGTGGGCTGGGTGCTGCTCAATCGCGTGCCGCTGGGCTACGAGATCTGGCGGCGGCTCAACGGCTTCCCGCCCGTGCTGGCGCCCGAGTCGAAGGGCAAAGGCAAGGACAAGGACGACAAGGGCGGAAAACCGCCCAAGATCAAGGTGTGAGCCGCGGCACGGTCGTCCGCCTCGCCGTGCTGGCGATGGCCTGTTGGCTGCCGGCCGCCGCCGCCGACGACCTGGCCTTCGGGCCGGTCGCCCAGCCCGCCGTGCCGGGTGGGCTCGGGGCCGCACCGGAACAACTGCCGCCCCCGCCGCAGGCCCAGCCGGCCCCGTTCGCGGCCGACATGCAGCCGCCTGTGGTTGCCAATGTGCAGGCTGTGCCCGGGGCGGTGATCGACGAGCGGCCCGAGCCGCTGATGCTGGCGGAGGTGCTGCAGAGCGTGCTCACCCACTACCCGCTGCTGCAGGCCGTCGAGCGGGAGCGGGGCATCGCCGCCGGCCGCTTCACCACGGCCCAGGGCGCCTTCGACACCAACGTCGCCATGTCGGGCAACGCGCTCGCGCCCGGCACCTACGAAAACTACCGGTCCGATGTCGGGGTCACGCAGCAGTTCATGTTCGGCGGCATCAGCGCCTTCGGCGGCTACCGCACCGGCTTCGGCGACTTTCCCACCTACAGCCTCGCCCAGAAGACCGCCGACGTGGGCGAGTTTCGCGGTGGATTGAACGTGCCGCTGGCCCGCAACCGCGACATCGACCGGGCCCGGGCCACGCACGCCCAGGCCCGCATCGACATGGCGCTGGCCGAGCCGGCGATCGAACGCAGCCGCCTCGACTACATGCGGGCCGCCGCCCGGGCCTATTGGGCCTGGCAGGGCTCGGGGGAGCGGTTCAGCGCCAGCGAGCGGGTGCTCCAGCTCGCGCTCGATCGCGATGAGCAGATCGAGTTGAAGGTCGAGGCCGGTGCGGTGGCCAACATCGAGCGGGTGGACAACCAGCAGAACATCGCCCAGCGGAACGGCATGCTGGTGCAGGCCGACCGCGCGGTGCAGCAGACGGCGATCGACCTGTCGCTCTTCCACCGCGACACGTCCGGGCGGCCGCTGCTCGCCCGGCGGACCCGCATGCGGCCCGTGCCGCAGCCCGTTCGGCCGACGATCGCGGTCTACGAGCAGGCGCTCTCCCGAGCCCTCGGGGCGCGGCCCGAGTTCCAGCGGCTCGCGCTGCAGAAGGAGAAGCTGGTCATCGAGCGGCGGCTGGCGGTCAACCAGACGCTGCCGGGAGTGGACGGCCAGATCTTCGGCAACCAGGACGCCGGCTACGGCAAGAGCCCGCTCTCCGGCCCCGAGGGTCTCGACCGCCAGGTGCTCCAGGCGGCGCTCGTGTTCCAGGTGCCCGCCCACGACCAGGTGCGGGCCGAGGTGCAAGACGCCTACTCGATGCTCGAGCGGGCCTTCGAGTTCCACAAGCAGACGGCGAAGCGGCTGGAACTGGCCCGCCTCGTCGCCGACGCCGAACGGGAGCAGCTGCGGCTCGGCCGCAGCGACGTGCTGCGGGTCACGCTCCGCGAACAGGCGAAGTTCGAGGCCGACGTCCTGGAGATCACTGCCCGGCAGGAGTTCTGGCGGGCCGAGAGCGACCTCCGGGCCGCCGACACCTCGCTGGGCCCGGCGAGCCCCGGGCTACTCAACGAGCTCGTCATCCCGGTGGCGCCGAACCTGGGGCGGCAGCCGGTGGCGGTCCCGCCCGTCATCCCGCAGCCGCAGTGAGACCGGCTACCATGCCGCGGTGACCACCGCTCCCGCCACCGCCGCCCGTCCCTCCCTGCGCATCGGCTTCACGGCCTTCTGGGACGACTTCGACCCGGAGGACAATTTCTTCACGCGGCTCCTCGCCCGCCGCTATGACGTCGTGGTCTGCGACGATCCCGACTTCCTCATCCACTCCTGCGTGGGCCGCCGCCGGCATGATCACCGCCGCCACGACGGCGTGCGGATCTTCTTCACCGGCGAGAACGTCGCCCCCGACTGGCACTCCACCGACTGGGCCTTCACCTTCGAACATTCGGCCCACCCCCGGCACTTCCGCCTCCCTCTGTGGGTGCTGTATCTCGACCCGGCCAGCCTGATCAAGCCCGCCACCTACGACCCCGCCGCCGTGCTCGCCGCCAAAACGCGGTTCTGCGGGTTCGTGGTCTCCAATCCGCTGTGCAAGGCCCGCAACGAGTTCTTCCGCCGGCTCTCGAAATACAAGCCGGTGGACTCGGGCGGGAAACTGTTCAACACCCTCGGCCACCGGGTCGCCGACAAGCGGGCCTTCCTCGCCGAGTGCAAGTTCACGATCGCCTTCGAGAACGAATCGCACCCCGGCTACACCACGGAGAAGCTTGCCGAAGCGATGGCCGCCGGGTCGCTGCCGATCTACTGGGGCGATCCGCTCGTGGGCCGCGACTTCGACACCACCAGCTTCCTCTCGGCCCACGACACACCCGGGCCGCGGATGCTCGACGACCTCGTGGAGCGGGTCGTGGCCCTCGACCGGGACGAGGCCCTGTTCCGCGCGGTGCTCGCCCGGCCGTGGTTCCGCGGCAACCGCGTGCCCGCGTGCGCCGACACCACGGCCATCCTCGACCGTTTCACCGAGATCTTCACGACGCCGATCGAGCCGGTGGCCCGCCGCCGCGGCCCCGCCCGGCTCCTCGGCCTCGACCGCGTCCCCGACCTGGCGGCCTCGGTCCGCCGCCGGATCGTCCGCCGGTATCGGAAAATCACCCGCACCGAGTAATCTATTCCGTCATAGGAGGCATCTCATGGCAAGCACCGCCGCCGAAGGCTACATCACCGACGTCGCGTACATTCCCGGCTTCTATCCCAACATGGCGCCGACGGCGATCCGCCACGTCGCCGCCCTCAACCGAATCGCCCCGCCGCGGGTGGCGGCCGGCTTCCGCTACCTGGAGCTCGGCTGCGGCCTCGGCCGTTCGCTGACGACGCTCGCCGCCGCCAACCCGCAGGGCGAGTTCGTCGCCGTGGACGTGAATCCCGACCACACGGCGGCGGTCGACCGCGACATCGCCGCCGGAGGCCTGGCCAACGCCCGCGTGATCACCTCCGGCATCGGTGCTCTGCCTGCCGACCTCGGCATGTTCGAGTTCATCGCGCTGCACGGGGTCTTCAGCTGGGTGGCGCCCCACGTGCGCGAAGAAATCCTCGCCCTCGCCCGCCGCCACCTCGCCCCCGGGGGCCTCTTGCTGGTGAGCTACAACGCGATGCCCGGCTGGGCCCACCTCCAGCCGATCCGCGGCATCCTCCGGCAGTACGCGGCGCTGCGGCAGGGGGACAACCTGCAGCGGATCCGCGACGCGCTGGCCTACCTCGTCTTCATCCGCGACAAGCACGCCAAGTATTTCGACGACAATCCGCGGGCGGCCGCCTACGTCGACGCGCTGCTCAAGCAGGACGCCCGGTATCTCGCGCACGAATACCTCAACGAGCACTGGACGAGCTTCTACTTCGCCGACGTGGCCGGGATGTTCGGGGCGGCCGGCATGGCCTTCGTCGGCTCGCTGCCGGTGTTCACAAACTTCTGGGACCTGTGCGTGCGGCCCGAGTTCCAGGAACTCTTCCGCACCACGACCAACCGCCTGGTGACCGAGGCCCACAAGGACTTCTGCGCCAACACCGCCTTCCGCTGGGACGTCTACGCCCGCGAGCCACGGGCCATGCCCGAGGCGGCCGACCGGCTTCGCGAGGCAGACGACCTCCACTTCCGCCTCACCCGGCCCGGCACCACGCTGCCCTACCAGGCCAACCTCGGCGTCGTCACGTCGACGGTGCAGGGGCCGCTGTATCAGACGCTGCTCGACGTGCTGGGTGGCAAGGGCTTGCGGCTCTCGGAGATTCTCGCCGACGCACGGCTCGCCGGCACGCCGCCGGCCGAACTCATGCGGGCCGTGGACGCGGGCGTGGCGATGGGGCTCTTCGAGGTGTCGTCGGGACCGGTCCGCGAGGCCGCCGGCGAGCGCGGCGGCGCGATCGCGATTCCGGCCGCCTTCAACCGCATGGTGCTGGCCAACGACGCCCTCGCCGGCCGCAGCGTGGCGTTGGCGAGCACCACCAGCGGCACCGGCCACACGCTCGGCGACCTCGATGCCGCGATCCTGCATGAGCTCGCCACGAGCGGACCGGACGGCCTGGCTGACCGCATCGACGCCCGGCTGACCGCCGCGGGCCGCGCGGTGCAGAAGGACGGCAAGACGATCACCGACCCGACGGAGCGGCTGGCGCTGGTGCGGACCGCCTGCGACGCCTTCCGCGCCGCAAGTCTGCCCCAGCTCGAACGGCTGGGGATCGTGACGTCGGCGTGAGCGGCTCCTGGCTCCACAACCGGTGGCGGCGGTCTCCGACCGTCGTGCCCCCGGCTCCCGCCGGGGGCTTTTTAACCCAAGTTACGCACTTGGGAGCGTAAAGCTCGGGATTCACGTGAATCCAGGGTCAAAGTCTTCACTACATTTGCGTGGGGCTGTCGAGCCGCCTGAGCCTCCTGGGAAGT
>JAJTED010000046.1 GCA_021300535.1 Planctomycetaceae bacterium
GCCCCGGCCTCGTGGAACGTCTTCGCCACATGCTCGTGGCAGGTGAGCACGAGCATCTGCCGATCCGCCGCCTGTTCGGCGATGAACTCGACGAGGACGCGGGCCGCCGAACGGGCCCGGACGTCGTCGAAATTGACCAGCGCGTCGTCCATCACGATCGGCAGGCTGACGTCGTGCCGGCCGAGGTCGCGGATCAACGCCAGCCGGAGGGCGAGGAACACCTGCTCCCGCGTGCCGCGGCTGAGCCGCTCCGGATTCCAGATCGCGCCATCGGCGTCGTGCACCTCGAGCCGCGCCTCGTCGATCGCCGTGGTGATCGAGGCATAGCGGCCCTCGGTGAGCCGGGCCAGCCAGCGGGAGGCCTCGCGGAGCACGGGCGGCTGGTGGTCGCGGGCCACGGCGGCCCGGGTTTCCTCCAGGAGCATCCGCGCCCGCTCCAGGACCCGGCGGCGGTCGAGCTGCTGGCCGAGCCGCTCCTCGACGTCGGCCAGTTCGGCCTGCAGGCTCTCAGTGCAGCGGTCCTTGGCGGCGGCGTCGACGCGGGCCGCCACCGACCGGCGGCGGTCCTGCGCGGCGGCGAGCGCCGCGCGATGCCGCGCCGTCGCGCCGCAGGCGTCGGCGAGCCGCTGCTCCAGCGGCAGCGCGGTGTCGACGAGCCAGGCCTCGACGTCGGCCGGTTCCGTCGTCCGCCGGCGAGCGTCGAGCCAGGCGGTCTCGGCCATCTCCGCGTCGCGCCGGGCCTGCTCGTATTCGGGACGGCGATCGACCTTGGCGAGGAACTCCTTCTCGGTGGCGACGCCCCAGCGGGTGAAGAACTCGCGGACGGCCCGCTCCGCGACCTTCACCTGCCGCACGGCGTGACGATGGCGGCGGCGGGCCGCCTCCAGCCGCCGCGTGAGCGAGCCGCGGCGGCGGATCGCCGCCTTCTCCGCATCGAGCCGCTCCTGGAGGAGCTTGAGGTGGTCGAGGGGCGTGGCTTCGGGCACGAGTTCGCATTCCAACAGCAACTCGTCGATCCGCTTGCCGAATACGGCCAGTTCCTCGCGCTTGTGTCGGGCCTCTTCCGAGAGCCGCCGCCGGTCGTCGTCGAGCGTGAGCAGGGTGTGGCGGTGCGTGGCGATCTGCCGCACCTCACGGGGCGAGAGCGTGGGAGGCAGGCCGCGATGCTCGAGGGCCCGCCGCCAGCGTCCGCGGGCGGCCCGACGCTCGTCGAGGGCCCGCTTCAGTGCCTGCTCGGCCACGGTCACCTTGTCGCCGAGGAGGTGCACGGAACCCTCGCGGGCGGCGAGCTCCTCGAGGCGGTCGAGTTCGGCCTGGGCCACGGCGAGCCGCCGATCGAGCGTGTTGATGGCGTCGGCGGGAATCTTGCGGTCGAGCAGGCCGCACTGGGCGAGCAGCTCCTCCCGTTGCTTCTTGGCCATCTCGTACTGGCGGCGGGCCGTGTCGAGCCGGGCCGCGGCGGTGCGGTCGAGCGACCAGGTCGTGACCGACGCCAGGCCGGTGCCGGCCAGGCCGAGCGCGGCCAACGCGTAGGCAAGCGACCCGGTGACCTCGGACGGCAGCAGCAGGCCGGAGAGGAGCATGCCCGCGCCGGTGACGAACAGGGCGCCCAGCGCCACCAGCCACGGGATCGGCAGCAGCTGCCCCTCGACGCTCGCGGCGACCTCCCGCTCCAGCCGGGCCACGGAGCCGTCGAGCTCGGCGAGCTGCTCGCCCGTGGTGATCCGCTTGCGGAGCGTGCTCACCTTGTCGCTGGCCTGCTCGATCGCCTCCGCGATCGTCAGGCCACCGAGCGCGGAGCCTGCGCCCTTCACGGAGCCGCGGGTGTCGTCGTGCTCGCGGCGGACGCCGGCAAGCGCCTTCTTCGCGTCGGCCACCTCACGGGTGGCGCGGGCGCAGTCGCGAGCCCGGGTGCGAAGCGGCCCGAACGAGAGCGCGAAGCCCTCGGGGAGGAGCACGTCGGGAAGCGCGTCGGCGTCGTGGAGCGCCGGCGCGATCGGCACCACGCGGGTCAGCCCGGCGATGCCCACCTGCTCGCCGAACCGCCGGGCCGCCAGACGGGCGTGGGCCTCCGCCCGCGCCACGTCGGCGGCGAGCCGCTCCAGCCGCGGCAGTTCCTCGCACAACGCGGTCACGGCCGTGCGGTGCCGCCACACGGCGGTCTCCCCGGGCAGGTCGCGAAGCAGGCGGGCGAGCTTGCCCCGCCGCTTCTTCCGCAGGGCCGCCCGCCGCTCGAACCGCTTGAGTCGACGGGCCGCATACCGCCAGGCATCGCGGTCGGGATGGAGCAGGGGCGCCGACTCGAGCGTCGTCAGCCGCGCGGCGGTGCTCCGCCAGGCGGCGTGCAGGCTCTCCAGCGGGATCACGCCCCGGACGATCGCCTCGTCGTGGACCGCCGCGGCGATCCGCGCCTCGATCGCGCGGAGCTCCGCATCGAGATGGGCGAGTTCCGCCCACAGGCCGCCGGCCGCGACCGCGGGCGCGTCGAGCGCCGCGAGCCGGTCGAGCGCCTCCTGCCGCCGCATTTCCAGCCCGCGGATCGGCGACACCGTCGGATCGGTCGAGTCGAGCCGGCCGAGCGCGTCGCGCAGATGGCCGAGCACGCGGGCCACCTTCGAACGGTCGAGGCCGCTGGCCAGTTCGTAGAGCCGGCGGCCGCAGCCCTCGGGTTCGAGCGTCCGCAACTCGTGCAATTCGTCAAGGCCGAAGGCCATGACGCTCGTGAAGGTGGTTTCGTCGATGTCGCCGACGAGGTCCTGAAGATAGACGCGGTGACGGTTGCCCTCGCTGCGCGGGTCCACGTCGGCGATTTCGATGAGGTCGCCATGATCGCCGCCGAGGCCCACGACGTCGTCGGCATAGCTTTCCCGCGTCAGGGCGGCGATCAGCGGCCCCTCGTGCCGCCGCTCGATGGAGAGCAGGGTCCGTTCCGGGCCGCCGCGCACCAGCAGCCGGCCGGCGCAGGCGATCTGCGGATCGAGCACGCCGCGGCGAAACAAGCCCTCGAAACCGAAGAACACCGCCCGGACGAACTCCAGCAGCGTCGTCTTCCCGGTCTCGTTGGTGCCGTAGAGCACCTGCACGCCCGGGCCGAGCCGGTCGATGGTGACGCGGGCGAGGGCGCCGAACTTTTCGGCGTCGATCCGTTCGATGAACATGGGGCCTCCGCTGCAGCGGCGAGGGACGATGACGAGACCGGGTCAGGTTGATTCGACGAGTTCGAGCGCCAGCCAGCCGGCTTCGCGGGCCATGTCGGCCGGGATGACGGGCGCGGGTGACTGCTCGATGGCGGACACGATGTCGGCGAGCGCCGATGAGAACGAGGTGGTCGTGCCGGGTCGGCTGCCGGAGCGGGCGTGACCTAGCGGCGCGAGCGACTCCCCCGGGGCGGCGACGAGGTCGCGGCACCAGATGCGGAACGTCTTGGCGTCGTAGAGCTGCCGCACGCGGGCCAGGGTTTCGGCGGCGATCTCCGCCACACGCACCCGTCGGGCCACACTCGTGCCGCACTCGATCGAGCAGCGGACGATCTCGAGGGCGGCGTGCCCCGTGGCGGGCAGGGCCTCGAGCGCCGACCAGATCGCGGTCGCCAGTTCCTCGTCGCCGCCGGCCGCCGACTCCACCGCGAGCGTGCGCCAGGCGACACGGTGGGTGGCCGTCTCCTGCCAGCTGGCCCGCCAGTCGGTGTGCGGGGCAGCGAGCGATTCGGGGGCGGTGGGATCGCGATGAAAGAGGGTCAGACCGCAGCAGCCGCCGGGGCTCGCTTCGTGTCCCGATCGCGCCTGCAGGGCCGGCAGGTGATGCAGGCCCGGCGGCAGGTGCTCCGGCCGCCGCGATCCCCAGACCCAGAACGTGGCGGGGTGCGACCAGGCGGGCGACGCCGCGGCGGCCGCCGCGAAGGCGGCGGGCGTGAGCGACGCGCCGGCGCGACCGGGTCCGTCCGCGGCGAGCGCGGGATGGACGGCATCGTGCGGCTTCGCGGCCGCGGGCAGATCCCAGCGTTCGGCCTGCCACAGGGCCGTGTCCCAGCCCACGACGATCCGCCGGTGCAGCGGCGCAGGACCGTCGAGGGGGCCGGCGGCCGTGCCTGCCGCGGGCCCGTGGGCGGAGGCGATCTCGACGAGCAGGCCGTGAACATCGAGCTCGAGCGGCGCCAGCGGCGTCACGAAGTGCAGACCGGCCGGCTCACCGAGCATCCGCGAGATCGCATGGCAGGCGGCCGTGTCGTCGGCAACGTAGACGGTGCGGCAGCCGCGGGTGGAGAGGTCGGCGACCATCGTCCGCAGGGCGGCCGCCTGGGACGGGCTCGCGCGGGTCGGGTCGAGCAGTCGGCCGCAGATCACGAGTGCCGCCGCCCGAGACGTGCGGGCGAAGGCCACCGCGGCTCCGAGCGCCTCCCGGGTGGCGGTGGCGATCGTTTCGGCCACGGCCGGCGGCGCGTCCTCCGGGAGCGGCAGCGGTCGGTCAAGCGCCGGGTCGAAGGCAAACACGAGATCGGCCATGGCGACACCTCCGTGTGGCCGGGCAACGCCGGCGGGCCGCGGACCGACTCCGGCGGGCCGCACGCGGCGACCTCGTGCCGATTCGTGGCCGTGAATCAGGGAAAGATGGGGGCAATGTAACGCCGCGCGGGCGAATGCCGCCAGCCGAAAAACATCCCGCCGAGACACGCCTGAGTCGCGGCTTTTTTCACGGCCGAAGGCCCGTCATGCCGTCAGCGGCGGGGGGGAGGCGGCGAAGGCGGTGACGAGCGCGGTGGCCCAGGCCTCGGCGTTCTCGCCGGGGCCGACCGCGGCGAGAACGCGCCCGCGGAGCAGAACCCCTTTCTCGAGGGCGGAGGAGAACAGCCAGCAGGCGACCGCCATGCGGCCTGCGGCGCGGCGCACAAGCAGGCGCCGCGCGTCCGCCGGATGGGCCGCGAACAGGAATGCCGGGGCGGCCGCCGCCGTCCGGGGCCGGATGAGGAGGCCGGCCGCGTCCGTCGGAAGCTCGGCTCCGCTCGTCCAGTTCGCGTTCGCCGTCGCGCCACTCCAGCGCAGATCACCATCGGCCACATCGGCCGTGACCGCCAGCGCCGCATCGCTGTGCACGACCGCGGTCTGCGCCGAGAGCGTGAGTTCCCAGGCGTGGCAGTCACCGGCCGCCGGCACATGGAGCGGCCGCCACAGCGCCGTGGCCCGCAGTCGCCGGGGGTCGGCTGGTTCGTAGATTGCGATCAGGTCGTCACCCCGCACCCAATGGTCGCCGGCCCGGCAGGGAGTGCGCAGGTCGACCCCCAGCAGCGCGTCGCCCGCCGGCAGCATGATCCCGCGGGCCGGGGCGTCGAGGTCGAGTCGCCCGCCGGCGGCCGCGGTCGCGATCCGATCGACGAGCGACCACGCGGGGGCGGTTGATTCAGGGCTGGGCATTGATGAGACGCTCCGTGTGATGGGACGGGATCGCTGATTGTAGCCGGAGCGAATCGGCTACCATGGCCCGTGGGCAGGGCCGCCGTGGTGGTGGCGGCCCATGAATCCGCGCCAGGCCCTCCCATGACCCCGCTGCAATCGGCCGATCCGCTCACCGTCTGCGAAGCCGCCGCGCGGGCGGCCGGCCGGGTGCTGCAGGACTGGGTCGGCCGGTTTGCCGTGTCGAGCAAGGGACCGCGCGATCTCGTGACCGAGGCCGACTTCGCGGCCCAGCGGGAAGTCCAACGCGTGGTCCGCGCCGCCTTTCCGGAGTACGGCTTCGTCGGCGAGGAGGCGGAGCCGGGGGCGGGGCAGCCCGCGTCGGGGCAGGTCGGCCACGCGGGGAGCGGCACCCGCTGGATCGTCGATCCGCTCGACGGGACCACCAACTATGTCCATGGGTTCCCGGCCTACTGCGTCTCGATCGCATTGGCCGTCGATGATCTGATCGAGGTCGGCGTCATCTTCGATCCCGTGCGCGGTGAGTGTTTCACGGCGCGGCGTGGTGGTGGCGCCTTCCTCGACGGCCGACCGATCCGGGTGCCGGCCGTCGCGGCGCTCGAAGATGCGATCGTGGCGGTCAGTTTCCCGCCGCAGGTGGCGGCCGAGTCGGCGGCCGTGGCCGACTTCCTCGCCGTCGTGCCGCGGGCGCACTCGATTCGGCGCACCGGCTCCACGGCGATCAATCTCGCCTATGTCGCCTGCGGCCGGCTGCACGCCTTCTGGGCGCGGCGGATCGCCTGTTGGGATGCGGCGGCGGGCCTGTTGATCGCCCGCGAGGCGGGGGCCACGGTCGAGCCCTTCGCCGCCGCGGGAATCGAGGTGCCCCTCGACGATCCGGCCTTCATCGTGACGAGCACGCCGCCCCTGATGGCCGAGCTCCGGGCGACGCTGGGAGCCGGGCGTCAGGCCGCCATGCCGGCGGCCGCATGTTCCGGTCATGACGGTCGTACAGGCTGCGGAAAATGAGGGGCATGGACGCTTTGCGTGGAGTTGCGGGGTAGTCTTAGGGTGGTTCTCGCGCACGACGCGTCGGGGCCCGCCTCCCTGTCGGCTCGGTCCATGAAGCCCTCGCAGGCCAACGTCAGGCTCCGTTCCTTGATCGCGGCAGTCCGCGGCCTGGTCGCCGTTGTGTGCATGGTGGGGGCCACGCAAGCGCAACCGCCGCGTCAGCCGGCCGGGGAGTCGGTGCGGGTCGAGGAGCGCAAGCCCGAGATCTTTTATTTGCAAGATGATTCCGGCGGCCTCGTTCCGGTGCCGGGGTTCCGGTATCGGGACTTCGTCGAACTGCTGCGGCTCAAGGAAGGACTGCCTGGCCCCGCCCAGCCGCCCGCGGCCGTGCTCGAGGAGATCCGCGTGCAGGCCGACCTCGCCGCGGTCGCTGAGGGGACCTGTCCGGCCACCGTGGTGTGCACGATTCGCCAGTCGCGACGGGGGTGGGTCGAGGTGCCGCTCGGATGCGCAGGGCTCATTCTCGCGCAACCACCTCGGCATCAGGGGCCGGGCCGACTGCTCGTCGATGGGGCGCCGGAGGGCCGCGGCTATCGTGCCTGGCTCGAGGCTCCGCCCGAGTCCGGTGCCGAGCCGCGACACACGGTCACCCTCGAGGGTCGGATTCCCGTCGATGTGCCCGTCGGCCGCGAAGCGATCGTGCTCCACCTGCCGGCGGCCACCGCCTCGGCGGTGGAACTCCGCTCGGCCCGCACGGATCCCGAGGTCGTGGTCCAACCGCCGCCGGCCGCCCGCAAGGCGCGGCCCCGGGAGACGGGGGGCACGGACGTCACGCTGTCGGGTCTCGTCGGCACCACCACCATCAGCGTCGGAGAACGATCCGCGGCCGACGCCAGCCGCATACCGGTGGCAGAAGCCATGGTGGAGAGCGTCGTGCGGATCGACGGCCGCGACGCCGTGACGCAGGCGCGGATCAAACTCCGCGGCCTTGCGGAGGCGGCTCCGACGGTGCGGATCACCCTGCCGCCATTCGCGACGCTGCGGAGCATTCGCGCGCCGGCCGCAGAGGTTGGTCGCGGCGGCACGGCCGAGGCGCCGAGCATCGACGTGGCGGTTGTTCGCGGGCCCGATGGCAGCGCCGTCATCGAGCTGGACTGCCAGCGGCCGCTGGAGCGGACGGCCGGCGCGAAGGAGGCGGGGCCGTTCGAGCTGGCCGGATTTGGCATCGCCGGCGTGGATGCCTGGCGGCAGTGGGGGCGGATCAGCCTCGTCGTCGAAGGCGAATGGCAGGCGGTGTGGAACGAGGGGCTGCGCCGGGTCGATCCGCCGGCCGCCGGCCGCCGGCCGGGCCTCGTCGCGGCGTTCGCCTATGACGCGCAGCCGGCGTCGCTCAAGGTGCGGGTGCTGCCGCGACGGAGCCGCGTGGTGATCGAGCCCGAATACCGCTACAGCGTCTCCGCCGAGCGGCTATCGCTGCTGGCGCGGCTGGGAGTCGCGGCTTCGGGCGCGCCGGCGACCGAGATCGTGGTCGACGTCGATCCCGCCTGGACGATCGACGAAGTTGGCCCACCCGGCGTCGTCGATTCCGCGGGCATGACGGCGGAGGGGGGACGGGTGCGGATCCCGTTCGCCCAGCCGCTCGTCGGGAACGCCGTCGTCGAGATTCGAGGCGGCCGGGCGATCGAACGCGACGTCGAACGACTCACCTGGCGGCTTCCCGTGCCCGTGTCCGGGCTCGTCGGCCCGGCGACCGTCGTGGTGGGTGCCGATAGCGACATCGAGCTGCTGCCCGACAACAAGCGGATCAAGGGGCTCGTCCGCCAGACGGCGGCGGCGCTGTCGCGGACCGACTCCGACGCGACGGTGCTCGCCTACCGGCTCGACGCGCGTCAGGGCGAGTTCGCGGCGACGCGGCGGTACCTGCCACGGCGGGTCGATGCCACGGTCGCAGTGCAGGCGGTCATGACCGAGGCCGCCACGGTGGTCACCGAGACCATCCGGCTCCGCGTGCTGCACGTCCCGCTGGAGTTCGTGGAGCTGCTCGCGCCGGAATCCGTCGCGGTCGGCGGCTCTCTCGAGGTGTGGCAGGGCGATTGGGTGCTCGATCCGATCGAGGTGCCGGAGGCCGGCGTCGCCGACCTGCCGGCCGGCATGCGCACGCTGCGGGCGATCCTGCCGGGCCAGCTTCTCGGCGACGGTGAGATCGTCGTGAAGTACACGCTGCCGACACCTGCCGTGCCGCCCGAGACGACCGTTGCCCACGACCTGCCGCTCGTGTTGCCATTGGTGGCGCGGATCACGCGGCAGACGGTCGCGCTCGACGCGCCGGAGCGTTGGTCCGCGGAATTGCGCGGCGACGCCTGGCGCCGTGACGCAAGCCCGCAGCCCGCCGCCGTCTCGCGAATCTGGTCCACGATTCGCCAACAGAACGTCGTGCCGCTGGCCATCGCCATTCGGCGCCGCGTGGCGTCGGGGGGGGCGGTGGTTGACGCGGCGCTGCTGCGGACCACCGTTCTCGGGGATCGGCGGGAGGACGTCTTCACCTATGCCCTGTCCGGGGCGGCGGAACGCCTCGAGCTGACGCTTCCCGCCGGCGCCGTCGAGATCAGGCTCGACGGCCGCGCCGTGGAGGGCACGGTGCGGGCCGATGGAGGCGTGACGATCGACATGCCCCGGAGTGGCGGCGGACGGTGGACGCTGGAGGTCCGCCGGTTGGTGCCCCGGGAGGCCGCGTGGGAGACCCTCGCGGCACGGTTCGGCCTGCCCGTGCGTGTGCCGCTCGATCCGCCGCGGTTCTCGACCGACGTCGTCGAGCGGCGGTTCTACTGGGAAGTGGTCTGTCGGGCCGACGAGTGGATCTTCGGCGCGCCGTCGTCGTGGACGTCGCAGCAGCGCTGGCAATGGACCGGCCTCCTTCCCGATCGGGAGCCGGCGGTCTCGCGGCAGGCCCTCGCCTCGTGGTTGCAGGCTGCCGGCGGAGCGGACGGCCCACCACGCGGCGGCTTCGATCCCGAACCGGTGGGCCGGCGGGTCGTCTACTCGGGTGTTGGTCGGCCCGGGACGGCCGCGCCGTGGCTGTTGCCCGTGTGGTTTCTGGTTTTGATCTGCTCCGGGATGGTGCTGACGGTCGGCCTCGCGGGCCTGCGTTATCGAGACCTGCGGCGTCCGACACCGCAACTGGCCCTGGCGGGCTCCGCGGTGCTGGCGGCGGCCGCCGCACCCGACGTCGCGGTGCTCGCTGCGATCGCATCCTTGCCCGGGGTGTTGCTGGGTCTCATGGCGTGGGCGTTGCAACGGATGAACGGTGAGACCACCGGTCGCCGCACGGCGTCCGCCGCTCTCGGGAGAGCCGCCAGTTCCTTGACGCGGGCGGCCCCGCCGTCGCTGGTGATCGCCGGATCGGCGGTCGGCGGCGACAGTGCGACGGCGCCGGGGCGGTCTGCGCCATGAGCCGTCGTGCTGCCATGCCGTGCCGAGTCGCGGCTGCGATCGGCGTGGTCCTGTTTGTCACGGTGACGGCCGCCGAGGAGCCGCAGACGCTCGACTTCCTGCGCGTGCATGTGCCGCGAGGGCGTCTGGAGGATGTCCCGTTCGGCGCGGGCCGCTACGTGCCCATGTCGGCGGCGGAGTTCGAGCAGGCCGTCGCCCGCTTCGGCCCGCAGCCCGTCGCCGGCCTGGGAGCACCGCTGCTGCTCGCCGATCGGGCCCGCTATGTGCTGGCAGTCGACGAGGCGGGCCGCCTCGTCGGGCAGGTGGCGTTCGACGTCGGTGACGCGGTGGCTCCGGACCTGCGCGAAGTCGCCCTCGGCGCCGTGCGCCCGGGCCGTTGTTTGCAGCGCACTGCCGCCGGTACCGGCGATGCCGTCGTGTTCGGTCGACCTGATGGCACGGCCGCCGTGAAGACTCCCGAGGCGGGCACCTATGAGTGCGAACTGAGCGTGGACCCGGCGACTTCGAATGCCCATGCCTTCACGCTGCCGCTCGTACCGGCGCTAGGGACTTCCGTCATCGTGCGGCCGCCGATGGGAACGCGGCCGACGGTCTCCGGCGCCCCGCTCGGCCAGGCGGTCGTCAGTCGCACCGGGGACGGGGCGTGGCGGATCGAGTGTGGGCCGATCGGATCCGTGGATCTGGCCTTTGTCAGGGACGAAGCGGGGCCGGCGGCCATTGCGGCGTGGAGCGACGTGATCGTCCGCGGCGGGCGGGTCGAGGTGGCGACGGCCCTGGTCCCCCGGGGTGCCTGGAAGCATGACGTCGTGAGCGTGGTGAAGCCGTCGGACCTGCGGATCGCCGCCGTGCGGCACGCCGCGGACGAGCGGCTGCTCGAATGGACCGCGGCCCAGGATGGCCGGACAGCCCGCATCGCCCTGCCACGGGACGTCGTGGGCCAGGCCGCGACGCTGGTCGTGCATGCAGTGGCGCCGCTCGATACGCGGACGGCCTGGAAGGTGCCGCTGGTGCGGCCCGCAGCCGAGGCATGGGTGGGGGGCGGCAGCCGGGTTGAGATCGATCCGTCGCTCGGCGTGGTCGGGGTGGACATGGAGGACAGCCGGGTGGTCACGCCCGAGATCGCCGCCCGCTGGCCGCTCCCGTCCCGCCTCGTGAACGCGCCGGACACGGCCGGTGCCGTGCTCCCGGCGATCATGCACTTCGAGCATCAGGCCGAAGACGCGACGGAGACGATCAGCGTGCAATTCCGCAGGCCACAACTGGACGTGGCCCGTGTGACGACGGTGGAGCTCTCCCCGGGACAGGTGCTGGGCCGGGCTGCGTGCGACCTGCGCGTGGTGACCGGCGAGACGTTCGCGGTCACTGCCCGCGTCGCGCCGGGCTGGATCATCGATGCGGTGGAGATGGTGGATCCGTTCGATCTTGCCGCGGACGTGGAGGAGCGCCGCCGGGGCACCACCGTGGATGTCGACTGGCGGACCGCCCGCGGCCGCGACGGAGGCGAGGAGTTGCGGATCGGGCTGGCGCTGGCGGCGACGCCGCGGCGCAGCCTGGGCCTGCGGGTCGTCGGCCACCGGCGGGGTGTGCCCCTCGGCGGCGAGTTTCGCACGTCCGACATGGACATGGTGCGGTTCGACGGCGAGGCCGCCGACTCGGCCGTCATTGATTTCCACGTCGGCCCCGCGGCGATCGTCGAGATCGCCGGGGCGCCGGTCGGCATCTATGCCGTGCCTCCGCGGCTGGAGCGGCTCGTCGAGCCTGGCACGCTCCGCGGCCGCATTCCGGGCGGTGAGCGGGCGGCCGACCGCCGCGCCCGAATTGTGCAACGCCGCCCGCCGCTCGACGTGCGCGTCGACGTGCGGCTTGCGGCGCGTGACGAGCGACTCGCCGAATCCTTCACGCTCACCTGCAGGCCGGAGGCGGCCGCCGTGGATTCCGTCGTGGCGCACTTCTCCGAGCCGATGGGCGATGAACTCGAGTGGTCGCTCGTCGCCCCGGCCGGCGGCGCGGTCGTGGCCCGGCGGCTCGATGCAGCCGACAGCGCCCGCGGAGACGGTGCACGGAATCCGGCATGCGTCGAATCGTGGCTCGTCGAAATCACGCCCGCGTTCATCGGCGCGGTGACGATCCGCGCCGCCCGCGAGGTGCCCTTTCGTGGGCCGCAACCGGTGCCGCTCGCCTGGGTCGAAGGCGCGCCGACGTCGCGCGGCACCGTGCTGATCAGCGATACGGGACCGGAG
The DNA here is from genome assembly GCA_021300535.1 of Planctomycetaceae bacterium. Lineage (GTDB taxonomy): Bacteria > Planctomycetota > Planctomycetia > Pirellulales > UBA1268 > QWPN01. Next base: position 12,089 of record JAJTED010000046.1, read on the forward strand.
CGGCCACAGGTCGTCAACCGCCGGCTCCGGGAACTGCCCCCGGTGCCGACCGTCGAAGGCCAGCCGGCGACGCTGGTCGAGTTCGCGTTCAACCCGCCACAGGCGGGCACGGAGACGACGGCCGCAGCCGAACTGGTGCCGACAGCCGGGGCCGAGGCTCGCGCCTGGGCGTGGAGCGAAACGATTTCCTGCTGGTGCCACGATTCCGGGCGGGCGGAGTGCGAGGCGGTCTACGACATCGAGAACCACGGCCGCGATCAGTTGTCGATGAACGTGCCGATGGGCCGCCGGGTCGAGTCGGTTTTGCTCGACGGGGCCGTCGTGCCGCTCGAGTCGCTGGACGGCGGTGGCACCGCCCGGGTGCCACTTCCGCCCGGTCGGCGGCGGCTGCGGCTCGTCGTGCGGACCTTGGCGGAGGCTGCGCCGGGGCCGGGGTGGTGGCGGGTGGAGCCGGTCGGCAGCGCGATCGACGTGCCGGTCCTCGATCACCGACTGCAACTGTTCATGCCGCCTGACCTCGCGGTGGCGACGGTGCTGGGTGGGTATCGCGAAGTCGGGCCGCCAACGGCGCGGCTCGTGGAACGGCTGTTTGCCGCCCGCATCCCGGCGGCCCAGGTCGCCGCCACCGCAGAAGACCGCGAGGCGGCCGCCTCGCCGGCCGCTGCCGGCTTCACGGCCCGGCGTTTCGTCCCCGTCTCGGGCCGCAAAGGGGCCGGCATCGTGGTCATTCGCCGCCGGCTCGTGGCGGCGGCGGCGATCCTCATCGGCTTCGTTTCGTTCCTGACGGTGCTCGGGGTGTCGCGGCGCGGTCCCGCCGCGGCGTTGCTGATCACGGCAGTCACCGCCGCGATCGCCGTATGGATCGAGCCCCCGTTCGCCGCGGTGGCGCGAGCCGCATGGTGGGGCTGTCTCGTGGGCTGCGGGTGTCGCCTGTCGGGTGGTCGCGGAGCCCGGCCGCGGACCGTGGCGGCATGCCTTCTCGCCGCCGGGGCGTGTGCCTTACCGCAGGGCCACGCCGCGGATCCGCTTGGCGACGATCAGCCGCTCAAGGTGTTGCTCACTCCGGGAGACGACGGCGACATGGCGCTCGTGCCGGAGCCGCTGTTTCGCACGCTGCTTCGGGGAGGACAGCCGGTGGCGGCCACGTCGCTGCGGATCATGCGCTGCCATGTGCTGGTTGAGGACGGCCCCGTGCCGGCGCCGTGGCGCATGGTCCTCGACATCGACGCCGACGCCGGCGGCACGCTCGTGCTCGACCAAGGTCCCGGTGAGGCCCGTTGGGAACCGGCTGCTGCCGGCTCGACCACCGTTGATGTTCGCCAGGAAGGCCGGTTCCTCCGCCTGGTCGCTCCTGTCGCCGGCAGCCAGCGGCTCGAGGTCAAGGTTCAGCCGGCTGTCGATCGCCGCGGCCGCTTGGAAACGGCCGCGATTCGCCTGCCACCGGCGGCCGTGACGCGGCTCGAACTCGTCGATGGCAACGGGACGGCGATTCCGGCGGCCAGCGATGCGGTGCAGTGCGATCGTGCCGCGCCGGACGGGCCCTTCATGCGGGCTGTCGAAGCCAAGCCCGGCGAGCCGGGATTCGATCTCGCGGGGGCGGCCCGGGTGCGGCTCGTGCGGCCGATCGACCGCCGCGACAAACTGTCCACGGGAGGCCTGGCCGCGACGAGTGAGAACGACGTCGCGTGGGACCTCGACGCCTGTCGCGTGCGGGCGCGATTCGAGATCGCCGGTGAATCCATCATCCGCGCGGTCGTCGTCGCCGCCGATGCGGTGCTCGAGCCGCTCGATGATCCGGCGGTGGAAGGCCAGGTCGTGCGGCCGCTCGGCCGCGGCCGCTTTCTCGTCGAGCGAACGGCGCCGGCACCTGGCCCGGCCCGCATGCGCCTCGCCTTCCGCATGCCGCTGGTCGATCCGGTCGGCTCGTTCGATGTGCCGGCCGTCTGGCTGGAAGGCGCGGACACGGACGCCCGCACCGTGCGGCTAACGGCATCGCCCGATCTGATCGCCACCCTGGAGACGCCCGCTGCTCAGGCCGGCGACCAACGCGACGAGTTCCTCGAGCCCGGCGGCGACGTGTGGCGGTACGAGGCCGGGAGTGGCGTGGCGGCGAACCCGCGCCCGCGGCTCGTGGTCGGCCGCCGGCCGCAGGCGGTGCGCGGTTCGCAGTCGCTGGCTGTCAGCCTCGGGCCCGATGGCATCGACCTGCGGCTGCAGGCGCGGATCGACGCCACGTCGACGCCCCTGGTCGCGATTCCGGTGGAGCTGCCACCCGGCTGCGCCATCGGCCGCGTCACGTTGTGGGAGGACGATCTGGCGACGCCCGCCGCAGGCAGCCGCGCACCGCTCGATCTCCAGTGGTCCATGACCGAGGCCAATCGGCTGACCATCGTCATGCAGCAGCCGCGGGCGGGACGGTATCGGCTCGATATCGATGGCCGGCTCTCGATGCGTCCCGCGTCGCGCGGCCGTGTTCCGTTGCTGCGGGCCGATCTGGCCGGGAGCAGCCCGTTGAGCGTGTCATGGAGCCGCGGTGGCGGCCCGCAGGCGGTGGTGCACCAGGCCGAAGTGCCGCCCGGCGCCGCCGGTCCGTCCTACGACCTCGGCGAGCAGTCCGTACCGGCGGCCGATGTGGACGCCGCCGAGGAGCCAGTGGCGGCTTCGATCGCGGCGTCCGATCCGCAGGAGGATCGTGTCGCGCGGGTCTTGGTCACGGCGGCGATCGACGATCGTGGCCGGCTGCGCGGGCTCGCCCGCTACGATGTCGTGGCGGCACGCTCCACGCTCCGCCTGCGGTTGCCCCCGCGGATCAGGCTGTTCGATGTGCTCGTCGACGGGCAGGACGTGGATGCTCGGCCGGTCGCCGCGGATGCCTGGGACGTGCAGTTGCATGCTGCGGCCTGGCCGCGATCCATGATGGTTGTGTTCTCGGGCGACCTGGATGCCGCCCTCGGGTCGGGACAGCCCATTCAGTTGCAGCCGCCGCTGATCGAGAACGTCCCCGGTGGCGAGGTGCTCTGGACGATCGCCGCCCCACCCGACCGCACGCTGCGCGTCGCGGAGCCCGCACGGCTTCTCGACGAAGTGACTTGGCAGGCAGCGTTGCATGCCACTCAAGAGCGGATCGATGCCGCTTTCTCGCGCGCTCTTGCAGGCGCCGGTCCTGACGCCGATCGCCTGCGGGCCTTCGCCGCCGCCCGTGCCGCCGGAGAGGTCGCGCATCGCGAACGGGCCTGGGAAAATGCGATCGATTCGCCGCCGGGCGCGATGCCGATGCGGATCGCGGCCGCCGGCGATGGCCGCGTGACCGTGCGGGTCGTGCGGGAGTTGGACGCCTCCACGGCGGGGCGGGCGGCGGCCACCATCGGTCTGGCGGTCAGCGCCGCGTGGGGCTGGCTGGCGTCGCGTCGCCACGGGCTGAATTGGGAGTTGCTACGCGGCGTGGCCGCATGGTCCGTTCCCACGCTGCTCATCATCGGTGGAGGCGGCTGGGTGGCGGTTCTCGTCCCGACGCTGCCCGGATGGCTCATGCTGGTGGCCGGCGCGACGGTGCTGGCGGTCTGGTACAGGTCGCGGCACGCGGCCGCTTTCGATGACGAGTCGACCCGCTATCCCTCGACGCACTTGCTGCGGGACGGCTGACGCCGGTTCCGCCGGCGCGGTGGAAAACGGGGCGAAGCGGGCAAGTGAAAAGCGGTCTGGCCCGGCCTGGGGGCGGCCGCTACCGTCCGCACACTCTTGGGCCGAACAGCGGCCGCACGGAGCGGCCTTCGCGGGCCCGGCTGCGGGCGGTTCGCGACGATGGAAAGGATTCCGTCGCGGCCCGGTTCGAATGCATGGAGGCACGACGGCATGAATCGCGGACGAGGAATCGCCCTGCGCCGGGCAGGGATGCGGCTGGCGTGCCTGATGGCGGTGCTGGCCTGCTGCTGGAGTGCCGGGGCGGCGAACGCCGCTGGGTATCGCACGGCCAATTTCCTCGTCGACGCCCCGACCGAAGAACTCGCCCGCAAGATCGGCGACGCCTCCGAGCACTACCGCCACACGCTGGCCGTCGAATGGCTCGGCCGGCCGCTGCCGCGGTGGAGCCGGCCCTGTCCGATCAAGGCCCAGGTGGCCCCGCACCTCGGGGCCGGGGGCGCCACGAGTTTCGTGTTCGACAAGGGGGAAGTCTTCAACTGGACGATGACGATTCAGGGGAGCGAGGAGCGGATCATCGATTCCGTGCTGCCCCATGAGATCACGCACACGATCTTCGCCAGCCACTTCCGCCGGCCGCTGCCGCGCTGGGCCGACGAAGGCGCCTGCACGACGGTCGAGCACCCGGTCGAGCGGGCCCGCCAGCACCGGATGCTGATCGAGTTCCTGACCACCGGCCGCGGCATCGCGTTTCCGGACATGTTCGCGATGCGCGAGTATCCGGCCGACGTGCTCCCCCTCTACTCGCAGGGGTATTCGCTGGCCCGCTACCTCATCGAACGCGGTGGTCGGCACAAGTACGTCAACTTCGTCGCCGACGGCCTGGCCGGCGACGACTGGGCCGGTGCCCTGCGGAAGCACTACGGTGTGCCGGGCGTGGCCCAGATGCAGACGGTGTGGCTCGACTGGGTGAAGCAGGGCTGCCCGGCGCCGCCGGCCGCGCTCGCGGCGTCCGTGCCGCCTCCGGCGGCCAGGGACGGCACCGCCCGGGGCCAAAGTCCGGATCCGCTGCCCGCGACCGCGTCGCCGGCGCGGGGGCCGGTTGCCTCGACGGTGGGCCGGACGTCGATTTACGCCCAGGCGCGCCGCGCCGGCGCGAACCCGCCGCCCGCCACGCGGTGATCTCGGGATCCGCAGGCCCAGCCACTTCCCCGGCTGCACGATGCGCCAAGGCTCCGGGCTCCCCATGGCCGCCCAGCCTTCCGGGCCTGCTACCGGCTCGCGTTTTCGACCGGCCAGCCCCTGAGCTTCGCGTGCATGACGGCCACCTTGCCCATGTAGTGGTCCATGCGAAAGGGGCCGGCGGCTTGGGTCATGTGCTCCCGGGCTTTCGCGGCGTCACCGGCGGCTTCGGAGAAGAGACCCAGATACAAATGGGCGTAGCAGAGCTGGTTCTTCTTGGCTTCGCCCGCACCGGTTTCGGCAGCAGCCAGCACGGCGGCTGGCTCACACCGGCCAGCGTAGAGCTCGAGGATCTCCCTCATGGGTACACGGGGATCTTCTCCGACTGGGAGAAGCTTCTCGCGGGCGGCTTGTATCCCTTCGAGCCGGGCGACGCAGAGAAAGTGCCAGGCGGGGTTCTCGACGTCGTTCGGGTTTACGGTTCGGTGCAGCTCGAACTGCTTCCGGCCGTCCTGGAATCTCTCGGCGTAATACAGCGCCAGCCCGCGTTGCCATAACTCTGGCTCCGCTCCGGGCACGGCCAACACAAGCTGATCGAACTTTCGTGCCGACTCGACCGGCTTGGCGTCGAAGAACAACTGGACGGCTTCCGTGAACTGCTCCCGGGGCGTGGGCTCGGCATGGGCGGCACGGAGGCCGAACGGCAACACGCTGACCGCCGCAAGAAGAAACGTCCTGATATTCAGCATGGTCGGTCGGCAGCAGGAGGGAATCTGACAGGGGCTGGCCAACGGCATAGTCTAGCCACCGTTCAATGCCTCTGGTGTCCGGTGATGGGGTTCCGCTCTCAGTTTGCGCTTTTTTGATGTTGCGCGTTCCCGAGTCTTGCTCTCAGTTTGCCACGCGCGAACGGCACAAAAAGCCCCCGGCGGGAGCCGGGGAGGATGTTTCACGCGAACCTGCGGCCTCGTGCCGCAGTTCGCTTGGCGGGCCTCCGCCCGCGTGCAGACAACCCGGTCCCGGGTGCCATGCGATGTGGGTTTGAACCGGGACATTGCGTGCCGTCATCCGGCATGGACGGCGGGGTGGTTTTCATGCCCGGTGTCCCCGGGTTTCCACCCGGGGCTTCTTGGACGGGCGACGAGACCGATTCCCAATTCAAAGGATCTGCAAACAACGGTCGCAAGCGAATACCTGCACCGGCCAGGATGGCGGTGCAGGGGTCGGCTGCCGGCCTTCAAAGCCCAGCCTGCACCGGCCACGATGGCGGTGCAGGGGTCCGCTGCCGGCCCGGATGGCCGGCCTTCAAAGCCCAGCCTGCACCGGCCACGATGGCGGTGCAGGCGTATAAACGGAGGGCACGGGATTCGAACCCGCAACCCCTTTCGGGGCATCTGATTTCGAGTCAGACCGCTAGCCGTTCGCTTACCCTCCGGGGACGATTCTAAGCGGCCTCCACCGGCGCCTCAAGATCGCCCCCGCAGGTCGGGCTGCAACGGCTCTGCCGGATGTGCCCTCCGTGCCGGCGGCGCCGCATCGTGACGGCCACGCCACTGCCGCCCGCGACCTTGCTCCGCCCCGGGCCGCCCGGCCGATGGATGGAACAGCAGCGGAGCGGAACGCCTTGGCCGGCCGTTCCTCCGCGCACTCGGAGACAGCGAACGATGGCAAAGGATACCTGGCGACTCGTCACCCGCGGCGCGGACGGGGAGCTCGTGACTCGCGACTTCGATTCCGCGGAGGAAATCCTCCGCACCCACCTGCAGGTCGGCTCCGACGACTGCAGCACCGATCTCGATCTTCGCGGCGCGCCCGTCTTCCGCTCGCTCGTCGGCCCGATGCCCGAGGGCCGCAACGTGATTCGCTACGAGACGCCCGAGGTCTTCGAATCGCTCACCAAAGAGTGGGCACAGCCCAAGTCGCCGCGGCGCCGGTCGCGGAAGCCGGCCGCCGAGGGGCAGGCGACCGCCCCGGCGGATCGCGTCGATGGCTGACACGATCTTCGGCCGGATCATCCGCCGCGAGATCCCCGCGCGGATCGAGCACGAGGACGACCGGTGCCTCGCGTTCCACGACGTGGCTCCCCAGGCCCCCGTGCATGTGCTCGTGATCCCGAAGCAGCCGCTCCCGTCGCTGGCGGCGGCCACTCCCGGCGACGCTCCGCTGCTCGGCCACCTCGTGCTCGTCGCCACGCAGCTGGCGGCGAGGCTCGGGCTCGACGGCGGCTATCGGCTGGTCGTCAACTGCGGCCGTGATGGCGGGCAGTCGGTCGATCATCTCCACGTGCACCTGCTTGGCGGCCGTCCCCTCGGCTGGCCGCCGGGCTGACTCACTGCCACCAGCCGCGCACGCGGTCGAGCATGCCTGCCGGCGGCGCGGGCTTGGCGGCGGGCGCCGCGACTGGCACGGGCACCGTCGCCATGCGGGCGACGGCTGCGTCGGAGACGAACTCCGCCAGGAACCGCGGCCAGTGGCCATCGAGGCCGACGACGCAGCCGCCGATGTCGCGGGTCGCCAATGACTGTTCGAACCGTGCGATGAGCCGCGCGAGTTGCACCCGCTGCGACTCCTCGAAGGCCAGGTCGAGCACACGCACGTCGTCGATCAGCACGCGGCCGGGTCCGAGCAGATCGAACCGCACCCGGAGCGACTCCAGGCCCGCGGTCGGCAGGTCGTCCACCGGCAGCACGAACTGCGCCCACTCCGCGGTCAGCGGCCGGCCGCCGGCCAGGCCGCCCACGGCCGCAAAGCGGTAATACTCGCGATCGTCGTGCAGCCCCTCGACCGCGATCCGCAACGGCGGCTGCGGCGCACCGTCCTCGATCCGCAGCCACACCGCCACACTCACGCGGCCCGTCGGCGGCGGCGGGAAGGGATTGCTGTGAAGCGACGCCAGTCCATTCACGGAGGAGAAGGCAAGCCCGCGGCCCGGCCCGCCGCCGGCCCCCGGCGGCCGCACGCCGGGCACGAGGTCGAGGCTGCCCCGGCGCTGCTCCACCAGTTCCCAGCCGGTGACGGCGGCCGCGCGGCCACCATCGGCGAACGCAGCCCCGAGGACCTCGGGGCCGACTTCGAAGCCTGGATTGTCGAGCACGTCGAGCGGCTGCGGCATTTCCAGCGCCGCCCGGCGGCGCCGCAGGTCTTGGATCCGTGCGGCCACGACCGCCGACACGGCCTCGTCATAGTCCATGCGGGCGCTGCGCACCGTCACGCCACCATCCACCAGCAGCGTGCGGACGCCCCACGGCCCGACCGGGACGGTCGCCACGCCGTCCGTCCCCAGTTCGATCCGCGACCGGTCGCCGACGTCCACCACGCCGGCCGGGCGGCCGTCCAGCCCAATCCGAATCCGACCCGATGCAGCGCCGGCGTTGATCACCCGCATCCATGTCGCCCCGGCCCCCTGCGGCAGCATGCGGATGACGACGGGCGCCGGCACGTCGGGCACCGCCGACACCTGGCCCGCGGGCAGCGCAGCGAAGGCAGCCGTGCCCACGTCCCCCGCGGCGAACTCGGCGAGGGACAGCCGCATGTCGAAGACGATCTCGGCGTCGGCGGGGATGAGCGACTCGGCGAGTGGGCGGCCCGCTTCGGCGGCCGTGGGCACGGCATGAATCGGGCAGGGCCCGGCAGGCGTCGCCGCGCCGAACGGACCGTGGGAGGCGAGTGGCCGGGCGTCGAACGACACCGGCTGCTCCACGATTGCGATGCCGCGGCGGCGGGCGGAACGGGCCGCATCGGCGACCGCCGGGGCGAGATTCGCGGCCGCCACGAGCCCGCGGTCCAAGAGGCCGTCGGCCGCCGTGTGCACGTGCGGCATGGAGAACACCACCTGGGGATGCGCGGTGCTGCGCAGCGGATCGAGGCCGGCCTCGCGGAGCACGTCGCCGGCCGCCGCGTCCGTGCCGAGCCGCGGCCGAAACCGCGTTGCCAGGTCGCCGACGGCGAACAGCGTCGTCGGCACAATATGGAGCACGAGGCGTGGATCGGCCTCGGCGAGCACGGCGGCGAGCCGGGCGTGGAAGGCGGCGACCGCGTCGGCCCGCCACTCGAGCCACAGGTCGCGGAGCGGCCCCTCCACCAGTTCGGCACGGCGTGCATATCGATCGCCCTCCGCTGCTGGCTCCTCCGCGCCCACGGAGTCCAGAAACCGCGCGAACGTGGCATCGTCGAGCGCCGTGGCCGTGCCCGGGAGGTGCAGCCAGCCGTCGTGTGGCATCAGCAGCGCCACTCCATCCACCGCCTGCATGCCGCGCAGGCGGACGGCGAGTTCGCGCACCTGCTCTTCCACCGCCTGCTGCACGCGGGCATCGAGAATGTTGTAGTGCTGGGAATGTGACGTCCGCCGCGGCCGGCCGTCACGGCCCAGGCAGACGATCCCGACCGCGTCCGCTCCGCCGCCGGCCAGCATCGTCTCCAGCGCAGGCAGCGGCGCGTCGAACGCCATGCCCGGCACGAGCCGCAGCCCCTCCCCCGCATAGACCCGACAGAGGAGCCCGAGCAGATCCTTCGCCTGCGGATCGAGCCCGTCCTCCGCGGCTGCACCGCTGCCCCAGCGCGGCGCCTGCCGCGTGACCGCCGACGGCCAGATCGCAGCCCCCTGCGCGTAGACGGCCACCAGCGCGCCGGTCGCCCTCCGGGCGGAAAGCCATTCGGCCGAGTGGCGGATCGCGGCGAGGTGCGTGCTCCAATCGGCAACGCCACGGCCCGTGGTCTCGTCCACCCGCTCGACACCGCCCCAGGCCGTGAAGTCGGGCGTCGGCCAGAGCGCGAACGTCTGCCGACCGGCGGTGGGGGCGACGGCGCTCGGCGCACTCGGGGCCGGCAGCCGGGACGGGCCGGCGAGCACCCGCACCTTGCCGATCGTCGCCGGCCGCCGCGTGGACGGATTGGAGACGACGACGAGCGGATTGCGGGTCGTGGGCCAGAACACGAAGCGATGCCGGCGCAGTTCCACGCCCCCGGCATACGGATCACGACGCACCTCGAACCCGCCGGCATGCCGCACCTCGACGAGCGCCCCCACGGCGTCGAGCTCGAGCACGCTGGCGCCGATGACGGCTTCCTGATCCGAGGGATAGTCGATCTCCACCGCGTGCGGGATGCCGGGCTGCGCGCCGGCGATGACGACACCCTCCCAGCTCGGCTCGCCCGCGGCCTTGGCCGGCGGCAGCAGGAGCATCGGCCCGAGCGCGTGCGGCTCGACCGTCGAGTGGCCAGCCACGAGCAGCCCGCTGAACCGCGGCACCATCGCCGACACCGTCGGCACGGCCGGCAGTTTCGGCAATGGCATGTTCGGGAGCGGCATGTTCGGGAGCGGCATGTTCGGGAGCGGCATGTTCGGGAGCGCGACGTTCGGCCGCGGGAACGCGGGCAACGGAATCGAGGGCATGCCGACCTGCGCGAGCCCGGCGCCCGGCAGGCGACGCAGCCGCTCGTGCAGCCGCGGGCTGCCCGGATCGACTTCGTGCACGATCTTCCACTCCGCCGGCGACGGATCGGGAGGCCGGTCCGCGACGGCCACGACCTGGACCGTTCGTGACGCCAGCGGCCGCGCCCAACGCAGGCTGCCGACCTCCACGGCCTGGAGCTCGACGTCGCAGGTGCCCTCGCGGGCCGGCAGCGTGACCTCGAACTCCAGGGGCTCGCAGCGGGTCAGCCGGCGATCCCCGTCGGCGGCGCCCCGCGACTCCCGCGGCACGATCGGCACCGCCTGGGCGTCGTGCGTCTCCCCCTTCAGTCCGGCGAGGAGCCGCACCCGCAGCTCGTACCGGCCCGCATGGTCGGTGCGCACGGGCAGCAGCGGCTCGACCCGCAACCGCACCCGGTCGCCCGGCCGCCGCAGCGCCGCCTGCCCGGGCGGAGCCCCGGTCGCGTTGGCGATCGTGACGCGCAGCGCATCGCCGGAGGCCTGCCTGATCACGAGCCGGTTGCCGTCACCGTCGAGGGGCTGCTGGACTGGCCCAGCCAACGCATCGGCGACCGCCACATCCACCGTTGTCTCCGGCTGACTGCCGGCCACAGCCGCGAGCCGCACCCGCAGCCGCGCCGTCCGCCAGTCCGCGATCGAGAGTTCCACGCCGTCGGCGGCGACCGGCCGCGGCTGGTGCACGAGGATCGCGCCGTCGGCCTCGTGAGCCATCGCCGCCGCATCGGGCTCGGTGCAGATCGTCCGCCATTCGGGCATCGCACCGGGCGTCGCCGCGACGACCGTGACCGAGCCGTTCCACGCCTGCGGTGTGCCGCCCCCCCACTGCACGCGAATCGACACCGGCCGCGCATCGTGCCGGGCCATGGCGGCCACGGCACCCCCGACGGGCAGGTCGCTGGCCTGCCCCACGCCGGCGGCCACGAGCCCGGCCAGCAACACCGCCGCGAACGGACGGCGCTGGCGACGGCGACGGTCATCGGAAGCAGGCATCGGCGCGGTCCGGGCGGACCTCCGCCCAGGCGGCGACCGCCGCGCGGAGGGGGCGGGATGGTAGCGTCCGCCCCCCCGCCAGGCAAAGCATGTTTGGCCGCTGAAAAACCGCTCGCCACGCGGCGTCAGCCGGCGGCGACCGCCGCCGCCGCCAGCGGCGCGCGCCAGCCGCGATCGGTGTCGCCCGCGGCGGCGGCCAGGGCGAGCGGTGCGAGTTCCGCCACGACGTCCGCGCAGCGATCGGCCACGTCGCAGAGTTCGAAGGCGTCGTCGGGCTTGTGGAACAGCCGTGGCGGCCGATCGGCTGCCGCGAGAAGATGCCAGCTCGGCGTGATCACCGCGCCGCCATCCACGGTGGCCACGACCACGCGATCCCGCGCCGGCGCCGACCAGTCGGTGAGCAGCCCCGCCAGGTTTCGTCCGTGCCAGGGTGTGTCCGAAGCCGCGGTCGCCGCGCCGCGCAGGGCGGCGAGCGTGGCCCCCAGGTCCGCGGGCACGACGAGCCCGCCGAACCGCTGGGCCGCCATCCGCCCCGTCGCGTCGGCGAGGATCGCGGGCACGTGCACCAGCTCGCTGAACGGCGGCAGCGGCCCGGTGCCCACGCGCCCGTGGAGGCCGAGGCCCAGACCGCGCACGCCCGCGACCAGCACGTGCCACCCGGCGGCGGCATCGATGAGCGGGCCGAGACAGGCATCGAGGTGCGTCAGTTGCCCGGCAAACGCCTGGCGGATCCCGACGAGGAGGTCGGGATCGGTGTCGGCATCGACCTCCATCTCGGGCACGGCGGCCCCTGCATAGGGCGGCGGATCGTCGGGATCGACGTAGGCCGCGCGGCACTCCGCTGGCGCGTCCCAGGCGACGCCCAGGCTCGTCGCGTGACACCACACCACGGCGTGCCGGCCGGCGGTCACCGCCTCGCGGGCCGCCGCCATCAGCCGCGCGAGATGCGTCGCGGTCGCGTCGGTCACGGGCGCCGGCCGCGCGACCGCCTCGACGAGCCGCACCGTCACCCCGTCGTCACCGCCGCCCACCACCGCCGCCACGTGCGGCGCGTCGGTGACGACCACCGCTTCGGTCCCCAGCCCGGAGAGGCCGAGGTCGCGGAGCGTGGCGCGGTCGTCGGCGCCGGTGGCGATCACACGGTCGAAGAGCAGGCCGCGTCCGGCGAGGGCGTCGAGGGCCGGCATTGCCACCCAGGTCGAGCCGTACGCGGGCAGGATCCAGGCCGGGAGCCGGTCGAGCGTGACGATGAGAATCCGCGTGGCTGACGACGCTGTCATGTTGCCTTTATGACTCACGGTCGGCCATGCTGTCACGTCCGACCCGTCCGCTCCGCCGCCAAAGGATCGCCACCCCGTGGGAACCGTCGCCTACCGCACCCGTCCCGCCGCCACCGCGGCCATGCCGCCGGGCATTCCCTTCATCGTGGGCAACGAGGCCGCCGAGCGGTTTTCGTTTTACGGAATGAAGACGATCCTTGTCGTCTTCATGACGCAGCATCTGCTCTCGTCGGCCGGCCGTCCCGACTTCATGACCGAGACGCAGGCCCGGGAGTCGCTGCATCTGTTCGTCGCCAGCGCCTACTTCTTTCCGATCATCGGCGGCATCGTGGCCGACGCGTTCCTCGGCAAGTACCTGACGATCCTCCTGCTCTCGCTGGTGTATTGCGTGGGGCACTTCTGCCTGGCGCTGATGGACACCCCGGCCCCGTTCCTGGCCGCCACGATGGAGCCGCGGGGCTGGCTGCTGGCCGGCCTGGCTCTGATCGCCGTCGGCTCGGGGGGCATCAAGCCATGCGTCTCGGCTCACGTGGGCGACCAGTTCGGCCAGTCGAACCGCCACCTCCTGGAGCAGGTGTTCGGCTGGTTCTACTTCGCCATCAACTTCGGCTCCTTCTTCTCCACGCTGCTCACCCCCTGGCTGCTGGACCGCTACGGCTCCGGCTGGGCGTTCGGCGTTCCGGGGATCCTCATGGCCCTGGCGACGCTCGTCTTCTGGCTCGGCCGGCACCGCTTCGTGCACGTGCCGCCGCGCGGGCGGCGCTACTTCGCGGAGACGTTCGGGCCCGAGGGCCTGGCGGCGATCGGCAAGCTCCTGCCGCTGTACCTGCTCGTGGCCGTGTTTTGGTCGCTCTACGACCAGACCGGCGGCGCCTGGGTGCAGCAGGCCGAGCGGATGAACCGCCACTTCCTCGGCCGGGAATGGCTCGCCAGCCAGATCCAGGCCATCAACCCGCTGCTCGTGCTGGCCTTCATCCCGCTGTTCGGCACGGTCATCTACCCCGCGGTGGACCGCGTCGTCCGGCTCACACCGCTGCGGAAGATCCTCGTCGGCTTCGCCCTGGCGACCGCCGCCTTCGCGATCTCGGGCCACGCCCAGACGCTGGTGGACGCGGAATCGGCCCGGCTGGCGGCCGGCGGACTCGGGCCGGAGGCGGCCCGCTGGCCGAGCGTCGGCTGGCAGTTGCTGGCCTACGTGGTGATCACGGCGGCCGAGATTCTCGTCTCGATCACCTGTCTGGAGTTCAGCTACACGCAGGCCCCGCCGCACATGAAGTCGCTGATCATGAGCCTGTATCTGTTGAGCGTGTCGCTCGGCAACCTGTTCACGGCGCTGGTGAACACGCTCACCCAGGACGCCGCCGGCAACTCGACCCTCCAAGGGGCGGCCTACTACCGGTTTTTCACCGCCTGCATGGCGGTGGCGACGGCCCTGCTCGTTCCGGTACTCTGGTGGTACAAGCCTCGGGAATACCTCCAGCAGGAAGCCGACGCGGCGCCGGCCGGATAACCCCCTCAACACGCACGAGCCCGCCTGTGCATCCGACCGCGTTACTCTCCCGCCGCTCGTTCCTGGCCGCCACGACGGCCGCCGCACCGCTCGCCTGCGGCACGGCCCACGCCGTCCCGGCCGCCGACGCCGCGCCGGCCAAGCCGCCGCTGTTCAAGATCTCGCTGGCGGAGTGGTCCCTCCACCGCACGCTTCGCGCCGGCAAGCTCGACAACTTCGATTTCCCCAAGACGGCGAAGCGGGAGTTCGGCATCGAGGCGGTCGAGTACGTCAACACGTTCTTCAAAGACAAGGCCAAGGACACCGACTACCTCGGCGAGCTGGCCAAGCGGGCGGGCCATCGAGAACCACTTTCCCTGGGTCGAGGCCGCCAAGCGGCTCGGCTGCCACTCGATCCGCGTCAACGCCAAGAGCGAGGGTACGTTCGAGGAGCAGCAGAAGCTCGCCGCCGACGGGCTCTCCCGGCTGGCCGAGTTCGCCGGCCAGGTCGCCATGAATGTCATCGTGGAGAACCACGGCGGCCTGTCGAGCAACGGCGCCTGGCTGGCCGGCGTCATGAAGCAGGTGGACCGCCCCAACTGCGGCACGCTGCCTGATTTCGGCAACTTCCACGACTACGACCGCTACCGCGGCCTCGAGGAGCTGATGCCTTTCGCCAAGGGCGTGAGCGCCAAGAGCCACGAGTTCGACGCCGCCGGCAACGAGGTCCGCACCGACTACAAACGGATGCTCGCCCTCGTGCTGGCCGCGGGCTACCACGGCTGGGTGGGCATCGAGTACGAGGGCAGTGGCCTGAGCGAGGCCGAGGGCATCCGGGCCACGAAGAAGCTGCTCGAGCGGGTTCGCGCGGAACTGGCCTGATCCCGCGCCGGCCGTCACATGCCCCGGCTGTGCGAACGCCGGCCGTTGACCGTTCGCGGCCATGGCCGTAGAGTTCGGCCTCCTTCGTCGTCCCGCCCTGCGATCCGTCCTGATGTCCCGTCACAACCGCGCCGATGCCTCCGGGGCCGCCGCCACCCGCGCCCCCCGTCCCTCGCTCGACCGCCTGATTCGCGTCGGTGAAACCCACGTCGGCCGCGGCGTGTTCGCCAGGCGGGCCCTGAAGACGGGCATCGTTCTGGGGGAGGTCCACGGCGAGATTCTCGCCGATCATCCGGAGGATTCCAGCTACGTCATGGAGCTCCCCAGCGGCCGCCTCCTCGATCCGGCGGCCCCGCTCCGCTTCGTGAATCACAGAAGACCGGCTTTGGCTGCAAACGATCCGCCCGATTCCGGCGGGCGCGGAACTTTCGATCGACTACAGCTGGCCGGCCGACGCGGCGATCCCTTGCCGCTGCGGGACGCTCGACTGCCGCGGCTGGATCGTGGACCCGGCGGAGCTGCACCTCATGCCCCCGGGCAGCCAGGATCCGCAGGCGGGTGGGGCCTGACGGCCGCGGCCTGGAGCCGGGCGGGCTGGCTGGCGGCCATGGCGCTGACCGCCGCCGCCGTGTTCGGCATCTCGCGGCTGCGGATCGACGACGACCTGCGTGCGCTCGTCCGCAACACGACCGTCGACTTCCGGCTGCTGGACGAGGTGGCCGACCTGTTCGGCGCCCCCGACCGCGACTGCATTGTTCTCGCCGACGCCCATGAGGGTGACATCTTCGCCGCGGCACCGCTGGCCGAGCTGCGGAGACTCGTGGCGCGGCTGGAGGCTGTGGAGGGCGTCGCGGAGGTGCGGTCGATCTTCGACGTCCGCCGCCAGGGCGCCGCCGGCGCGTTGCTGCCGGTCGTCCCGCGCACGGACGAGCCCCTCGACGCAGCCGCCCGCGCGGCGGCCAAGGACCGGGCCGTGGACCATCCCCTCGTGGCCGGTCACCTGCTCTCCCGCGACGGCGGCTCGTCGCTCGTGCTCGTGCGGCTCGTGCCCGCGGCCGATCGCCCCCCGCTCCTGCCGAAGGTCGTGGCGGATGTCGAGGCGGCCGTCGCCGCCGCCCGCGCCGAATCGCCGGCCCTGGCGCTCCAGGTCACCGGCCTGCCCGCCCTGCGGGAGCAGGCCGCTCGGGCCCTCCGTCGCGACATGCTCGTCTTCAACTCCCTGGGGCTGTCCCTGGCCGTCATGCTTTCGGCGGCGGTCGCCCGCAGCCTGCGCTCCACCGTCGTCGCCTGCGTGCCGCCGTTCATCGGCGCCGTCTGGGCGCTGGGCCTGCTCGGACTGTGCGGCATGCCGGTGAACATTCTCACGAGCGTCGTGCCCTCGCTGGCGCTGGTCGTGGGCACCTGCGACTCGATCCACTTCATCGAGGACATGCGGCGCAGCGTCCGCCGCGGCCTGCCCCCGCTGGCCGCGTCGCGCGGGGCCGTGCAGCGGGTGGGCGTGGCCTGTGGCCTGACGAGCCTCGTCACGGCCATCGGCTTCGCCTCGCTGGCCGCCGCCAAGATCGACGCCGTCCGCGGCTTCGGGATCGCGGCCGCGGTCGGGGCGGTGGCGAGTTTCCTGGCCGTCACGCTGCTGACGCCGCTGCTCGCCTCCACGCGGTTCTGCAGCGGTTTGCGCCTGGGCCGGTCGTCCCGCGCCGCGGGCCGGCTCGCGAACCGGCTCGCCGCCTTCTCGGTGCGGCACGCGCGGCCGATCGTGGCGGTGGGCGGCCTGGTGACGGTGCTCCTGGCCTGGGCGGGCTCGGGGCTCGACGCCGACACCAAAGTCGTCGACTCGCTGCCCCGCGGGGCCTCCGCGGCCGAGGCCCTGGCCCGCGTCGATGCCGAGTTCGGCGGGGCGATCGGCGTCGACGTGCTCGTCCGCTGGCCCGACACGATCGACTGGCGGGACGAGTCCGTCACCGCCGCCCTGGCCGGCGTCCACGACGTGCTCGCCGCGTCGGGCGGCATCGACCGCGCGATCTCGTTGGCCACGGTGGCCGGGTCGTTGCCGCCCCGCGCCCGCCGCCGCCTCGATCCCGACCACGTCCGCGACCTCGTCGCCCCCGAATCCCATGCCGCGGTCGTTCGCGGCCGTGTCACCGACCTCGGCTCCCGGGCCCTCGACGGCGTCTACGGTCGCGTCGATGCCGGTCTCGCCGAGCTGGCGCAGGCCCGGCCGGGCTGGCGGTTCGACCTCGGGGGTATGTCGGTAGTGTCGGCCCGCAATATCCGCCAGCTGGTCCGCGACCTGGGCTCCAGCCTGCTGCTGGAGGTGGCGGTGATCGGCGGCATCCTCGCCCTCGCCTTCCGCTCGCCGCTGGCCGGCGTCGTGAGCCTGATCCCCAACGTGTTTCCCCTGGCCGTGATCGGCAGCCTGCTGGTGGCCACGGGCCGATCACTCGATCCCGCCACCGTGATCGTGTTCAACGTCTGTCTCGGCCTGGCCGTGGACGATACCGTCCACGTGCTCGCGGCGCTGGCCCGTCACCGCCGCGCCGGCCTGTCGATCGCCACGTCCGTCCGCCGCGCGGTGGTGGAGACGGGCAACCCGGTCGTCATCGGCGGCGTGGTGCTGGCGGTGGGCTTCGCCGCGGTGACGGCCAGCAGCGTGCCGTCGCTGGCGAGTTTCGGCTTGCTGGCATGTGCCGCGGTGGCCGCGGCCACGGTCGCGGAGCTGGTCCTGCTGCCGGCCCTGCTGGTCGTCACGGACGACCTCGTCCGCCGCTACCGGCCCGTGTTCAAGGACGGCATCTTCGGCCCGGCCGCGCCGCCGTGGACGGTCATCGGGGCTCCGTCGCGGCCATGACCTCGGCCAGGGTCTCGACGGTGCGGACGATCTGCTCCTCGGTGTGCTCGCAGGTCACGAAGAAGCGGACGCGGGCCGCGGCCTCGCGGACCGCCGGATAGAGGATCGGCCGGGCATTGATGCCGCGGTCGAGGAGCATCTGCGACACGAGGATCGCCCGCGACGAGCTGCCGGTGATCACCGGGATGACCGGCGTGTCGCCGCTCGGGCCGGTGTCGAGGCCGGCGTCGTCGGCCAGCTTCAGGAACAACTCCGATCGCTCCCGCAGCCGCGTCACCCGCCACGGCTCCCGCCGCAGCACCCGCACCGCCTCCAGCGCGGCGGCGGCGTTCGGCGGTGAGCAGGCGGTGGAGAACACGAACGCCGGCGTGGTGAAGCCAAGGTAGCGGATGAGGCGGTCGGAGCCGGCCAGGTAGCCGCCCTGAGCGCCGAGCGCCTTGCTGATCGTGCCCATCCACAGGTCGCCCTCCCGGGGATCGACGCCGAAGTGATCGCAGATCCCGCGGCCCTCGGGCCCCATGGTGCCGATCGAGTGGGCCTCGTCCACGTAGAGCACCGCGTCGTGTCGCCGCTTCACCTCGAGGAACCGCGGCAGGTCGGGGTAGTCGCCGTCCATGCTGTACACGCCCTCGATGGCCACGACCACCCGCCGGTACTGCGGCCGCAGGTCGCGGAGCAGCCCGTCGAGCTGGGCATGGTCGTTGTGGCGGAACGACCGCTTGCCGGCCTTCGCGGCGCCGGCCCCCTGCATGATGCTGTTGTGGGCGAGTTCGTCGTAGAGGATCAGGTCGCCCTCGCCGCACAGGTGCTGGAGCACCGAGGCGTTGGTGCCGTACCCGCAGGGAAACACGACGGCCCGCTCGGTGCCGATGAAGGCCGCCAGCTCGGCGTCGAGCTCGTCGAGGATCGTGTTGTTGCCGCCCACCATCCGGCTCGCGGAGGCGCTGCAGCCGAAGCGGTCGATCGCCTCGCGGGCGGCCCGCTTGACGTCGGCATGACAGGCCAGGCCGAGGTAATCGAAGCTCGTGTAGGCCACGACGTCGCGGCCGTTGATCCGCGCCTGGCGGCCGTCCACCCGCTCGTTGGCGAGCAGGAACGGGTTGGCCAGACCGGTCGCGGTCAGCCCGGCGAGCCGTTCCTCGAGGGCGCGGCATTCGGGGAACGGGTCGGTGAGATCGGCGTCGGCCCCGGCCGCCCGCGGCTTTGCCCGCTCCTCGGCGGCCCGATCCGCGGCGTCGAACATCCTGCGCTCCACGCAGTCGATCAGGTCGTCGCCGGTGCGCACGTCGCGGAGCCACTCCTCGCGAAATCGCATCTGATAGCGGCCTTCGATCCGGACCACGGCGTCGAGAAACCGCGCCGCGTCGATGCCGGCGTCGGCCAGCGCGGCCCCCGGCTCCAGCCGGCTCCGCGAGGCCACCGGCCGCGCCCGCTCGAGTTCCTCGATCACGAGCCGCGTGATCGCGAGCCGCGAATGCGCCGGCCGTGCCGCCTTGCCGCCGAGTTCCCTGCCGCTCTGCACGATCGTCATGTCGCTTGCTCCCGCGAACGCTCCCTCGTTCGCGAGAGGCTCGGCACACGGGAAACTTTCTTCCCGTGCAACGCTCGCGCGAAACCGTTTCCTGCCGCCACGTCCGCCCGGGCGACTTCCGCACTATACGGGAATCATGGCGAGCCAACAGGGGGCCGCATTGCAAAACGCTCGTCCGGCCGCGACCCTGCCGACGGCGGCGACTTTGCGGGCGTCAGGCGAGCAGCTTTCGGAGCACGAATGGCAGGATGCCGCCGGCGCGGAACTGGTCGAGCTCCACCGGCGTGTCGATCCGCACCAGACAATCGATCCGCCGCGCGGTGCCGTCCGGCGCCGTGGCCGTGACGGTGACCGTGGCCCGCGGCGCGAGATTCTCGAAGGGGATGTCGAACGTCTCTTCACCGGTGAGGCCGAGCTGCTGCCACGGCTCCGGTAGCACCAGCGGCAGCACGCCCATGCCCACGAGGTTCGAGCGGTGGATCCGCTCGAAGCTGGCCGCCAGCACGGCCCGTACGCCGAGGAGCATCGTCCCCTTGGCGGCCCAGTCGCGGGAAGAGCCGGTGCCATACTCCGTGCCGGCCAGCACGACCAGCGGCGTGCCGCGATCGCGATACTTCACGGCCGCGTCGTAGACCGGCATCACGTCGGTGCCCGGCAGGAGCCGCGTCACGCCTCCTTCCGTGCCCGGCACGAGCAGGTTGCGGATGCGAATGTTGGCGAACGTGCCGCGGGTCATGACGCGGTCATTGCCGCGGCGGGCGCCGTAGCTGTTGAAGTCGGCCGGCGCGACGCCGTGCTCGATCAGATACGTTCCGGCCGGGCTCGTCTTGGCGATGCTTCCGGCCGGCGAGATGTGGTCGGTCGTCACGCTGTCGCCGAGCGCCAGCAGCACCCGCGCCCCGCGGACGCTCTGCGGGGGCCGCGGCTCGCGGGACAGCTCGGCCAGGAACGGCGGCTCCTGGATGTAGGTGCTCGTCGCGTCCCAGTCGTAGAGATCGCCCGCGGTCGTGGGTACGGCGTTCCACCGCGGGTTCGACTGCCAGACATTGCCGTAGCGGGCCTGGAACTGGGCCGGCTGCACCGCCGCGGCCACGGTGTCGCGAACCTCGTCCGCCGTCGGCCAGATGTCCTTGAGGAACACCGGCCGGCCATCGGTGCCGGTGCCGAGCGGCTCCGTGGCGAGGTCGATGTCGGTCGTGCCGGCCAGCGCGTAGGCGACCACCAGCGGCGGGCTCGCCAGCCAGTTGGCCTTCACGAGCGGATTCACGCGGCCCTCGAAGTTGCGGTTGCCCGAGAGTACGGCGGCGGCCACCAGATCCCCGTCGCTGACGGCCTTGGCCACCGCATCGGGAAGCGGCCCCGAGTTGCCGATGCAGGTCGTGCAGCCGTAGCCCACCGTCTCGAAGCCCAGGGCGTCGAGATCCTTGTCGAGCCCCGACTTTTCCAGGTAGTCGGTGACGACCCGCGATCCGGGCGCCAGGCTCGTCTTCACCCACGGCTTGGTGACGAGCCCCTTGGCGACGGCCTTCCGCGCCACGAGCCCCGCGGCCACCATCACGCTCGGGTTGCTGGTGTTGGTGCAGCTGGTGATCGCCGCGATCACCACGGCCCCATGGCCGATCGTGTCGGCCTGGCCATGCTCCCGCACGACACCGGTGCGGGCCAGGGCCGGGCCCTCCAGCGCGAAGCCGCGCTTCGCCGTGGCCGCCGTGAGCGACTCGGCGAAGGTCCGCTTCACGTCCGCCAGCGGCACGCGGTCCTGGGGCCGCTTCGGGCCGGCGAGGCTCGGCACCACCGTGCCCAGGTCGAGGGCCAGCCGCTTCGTGAACTCCGGGATCGGCGCCGCGTCGGTGCGGAACATCCCCTGCTCCTTCATGTACCGCTCGACGAGCGTCACCTGCTCGGCCGGGCGGCCGGTGAGCCGCAGGTAGGCGAGGGTCTCGTCGTCGATCGGGAAGAAGCCCATCGTGGCCCCGTACTCGGGGGCCATGTTGGCGATCGTGGCCCGGTCGGCGAGCGACATGCCCGTCAGCCCCGGCCCGAAGAACTCCACGAACTTCCCGACCACGCCCTCCTTCCGCAGGATCTCGGTGACGGTGAGCACGAGGTCGGTGGCGGTGGCGCCGGCGGGCAGGCGGCCCGTCAATTCGAAACCGACGACTTCCGGCAGGAGCAGCGACAACGCCTGGCCGAGCATCACGGCTTCGGCCTCGATGCCCCCCACGCCCCAGCCGACCACGCCCAGGCCGTTGATCATGGTGGTGTGGCTGTCGGTGCCGACGAGCGTGTCGGGCACGGCCACGGGCAGCGTCCGCTTCCCGCCCGGTTCACGCTGGTCGGGATCCCGCAGGAAGACGCAGCCGGCCAGGTATTCGAGGTTCACCTGGTGCACGATGCCGATCGCGGGGGGCACGACACGGAAGTTGCGGAAGGCCTGCTGGCCCCAGCGGAGGAAGGCATACCGCTCGGCGTTCCGCGCGAACTCGATCTCCACGTTCTTCTCCAACGCATCGGCGGCGCCGAAGTAGTCGACCTGCACGGAATGGTCGATGACGAGATCCACGGGCACGAGCGGATTGATCTTCGCCGGGTCGCCGCCGAGCCGCCGCATCGCCGCCCGCATGGCGGCCAGGTCCACGACGCATGGCACGCCGGTGAAGTCCTGAAGCACGACCCGTGCCGGCTTGAAGGGGATCTCCACTTCGGCCGGCTGCACGGCGTTCCACGTCGCCAGGGCGCGGATGTCCTTCTCGGTGACCTCGTAGTCGTCGCAGGTGCGCAGCAGCGCCTCGAGCACCATGCGGATCGAGTAGGGCAGCCGCGCGGTGTTGGTCACCCCCGCGTCGTCGAGGGCGCGGAGGCGGTAGAAGGTGGCGGGGCCGGAACCGGTTTCGAAGGTCGAACGGGCGGAAAAGGGATCAGCGCTGCGACCGGCGACACCCAAAGAAAAGGCCCCGTGGCTGGGGAAGCCACGGGGCCGGTAGCGGCTATCGAGGTGTGGGTCTTTGGGGGGGGGAACAGCCGCTGAAGAGAACCTGTTGTTTCGATGGGCCGCGGGCTGCCGCCTCGCGACTCCCAAAGCATACACCATGCTTCCCGCCGATGTCCAACCCTGTTGGTGGCCTATTTCGCGTCATTCTGGGTCGATTGTGGCGATTTTTACGCCCCCGCCCCGGGCTCGGTCTGGCCGGAGGCGGCCGTCAGGACACGGTGCCGCGGTCGAGCAGCCCGTCGATCAGGGCCGAACGGGTGTCGATCGGCGTCGTCCGCCGCTTCGCTTCCGGCGCGGAGAGGATGTCCCGCGTCCGCATCAGCCGCCGGCCACCCGACTGGGAGTCGTAGCTGTTGAAGGCGATCGTGAACCGCTTGTCGGCGGGCACCTCTGCACCCTTCAGCCGCAGCCGCGCCGGCTTTCCGTCGGCACCAGCCACGACTTCAAACGGCCACAGCGTGCGGTCGGAATCGCGGACGGTCGCGTCCTCGGCGACGATCTGCAGCAATTCCGCCGCGGTCACCTCGGCGGTGACGAGCATGTTCTCGTAGGGGATGATCCGCCAGCAGTCGGCGACCGTCAGCGGGCCGGGATTGAGGTCGCCGGAGGCGAACGTGCCGTGGAACACGCCGTCCACGGGCGTCTTCCGCCGTTCGAGCGCCCCCGCAAAGCATGCGCAGAGCAGGTTCACGAGGCCGCTGCCGCGACCCTTGCCGGGAATCGGCCGTGCCACCGTGGCCACCTGCCGGGCCAGGTCGGCGTCGGCCGCCCGAAGGTCGTCCCGGGCGAGATCCAGCACCATCGGATCGAGGGCGAAGCGGTCGTCCATGAGAAGCGTAAACGCCTTGCGATCGACCAGCTTCCGGGTGTCGAGGTCGAACGTCAGGTCGATCCGCCCGCAGTGGATGCCATGGTAGCTCGCCTGCGAGCAGAGCACGCCGTGCATCATCCAGCTCGGCTGATTTTGGTGCGAGTGCCCGGCCAGGTAGATATCGACGTCCTTCACGTCCTTGAGCAGCGTGCGCACGGGATTGGCGTAGTCGTCGTTGAACCGCCATCCCATGTGGCCCATGACGACGACGGCATCGACCCGCTCGCCGCGCACCTCGGCCACGGAGCGGGCGAGCACCGCGAGCGGATCGAGCGGTGCCGTGCCGCCGAGCGTTTCCGGCGACAGCCAGAACGGCAGCCCCGGCGTGATCAGCCCCACGAGGCCGATGCGAAAGCCGCCGACTTCGCGGACCGTCCACGGCTTCACGGCCTGCCACGCGCCGGCGAACTTCCCCGGCACCGCGTCGCCGCGGGTGATGTTGGCCGTGAGGACGGGTGCCGCCGACTGTGCGAGCAGGGTTTCGAGCTTCTCCGGCCCCCAGTCGAAGTCGTGGTTGCCGAGGGTCCAGGCGTCATAGCCGAGCCGGTTGAAGAGTTCGATCATCAACTGGCCGCCACGGCGGCCGCTGACCGGCGTTCCCTGCACGACGTCCCCGACGTCGACGGTGATCGAGTGGGGCGACTCCTTCCGCCACTGGCGGATGCACGTCGCGCAGCGGGCCAGGCCGCCCACGTCATCGAGCCCTTCGTACGTGCTCGTGGGGAGGATCCGGCCGTGGAGGTCGGTGGTGTGGAAGATCGAGACGGTGCGGGCCCGGCCAAGCTCCGCGGCCCCAGTCAGGGCCGCCGTCGAGGCCCAGCCAGCGACTGCCGACGAGAGGAACCGGCGACGGGGGACCGCTGGCTGCATGGAAACTCCGGGCATGGGGGAGGGGGGCTGGATTCCATTCATTGTGACTGGCGCACCCTCGGCCGGCTACCGGAAGCCGGCCGGAGGGAGGCATTTTTGTGCCGTTTCCCACGGTGGCGATCACGCAAAACCATCGGTTTCCGTGTTCTTGATTGCACCTCTCCCGGGTGGCACTATCGCTGGTCTGAAGTACGTCTTGCGACACCCCAAACCCCCACTCGCCTCCGCAAGCATCATGCTGCCCCCTTCCACGGCTTCCATCCGCTTCTTGGCAGTCGCCTTGGCTGCCTGGTCCATGCCCGTCCTGGCCGGCCCGCTGACGCCCGGCAATCTCGTTCTGGTCGAGGTCGCCGGAACCGCTTCCAGCGGCGGTCCCATCACGATCCGCGAACTGACCACCTCCGGATCCACGGTGCAGTCGCTGCCCGTCAACTCCGGCAGCGGCGGAGGTCAACTCACCGCGACGGCCACGTCCGAGGGCCAGATCAGCCTCAACGCCTCCCGCGACTCCTGGACGCTCGGCGTCTACATGCCGCCGTTCTCCGGCACCGGCAGCCTGGCGAGCCGCACGAGCGCGGAGGCGGCCCGCGGCTTCATGACGATCTCGACATCGGGATCGGTCTCGGCCACGGCCACCTCGCTGGCTCTCACGATCGGTGGCTCCACCGCCTACAGCGGCCGCAACATTCGCAGCGGCGTGCAGGCAGGGAACGACCTCTGGTTCGCCGGATCCGAAGGCACAAACGCAGGCATCGTCGCCTACTCCGGCAGCACCACGCTGGCCGCGCGGGTGCAGAACGTCAATGCCCGCGTCGTCCAGGTGATCGACGGCAGCATCTATTATTCAACCGGTTCCGGCACCACCGGCCTCTATCGCTATGCGGGCCTCCCCGGTGGCACGGCCAGCGCCACGGCCTGGCTCACGGGCGTGGCCAGCCAGGGAAGCGATCCCTACGACTTCGCCGTCGCGGCGTCCGGTTCGACGGTCTACGTGGCGGACGCCTCGATCGGC
>JAJTED010000171.1 GCA_021300535.1 Planctomycetaceae bacterium
ACCGGCGTCGGCCACGAGCGTCGAGCCCTTGAGCACCTCCACGACCTGGAACTTTCCCTTCGGCAACGGCCCCTCGGCCCGCGGCGCCAGGGCGGCGGCCGGCGGCGGCTCGACGAGCCGGGCGATCACGGCGGCCTGGCTCTGGGCGATCTCCTGGGCGAAGGTCAGCGAAACCGCCGAACAGAACGGACAGGCCACGGCCCGCGGGGCAACGCCGACCATGGCCGCCAGGCCGGCGAGACCAACGAGCACGAGTACCAGAAGGGTGCGTCGCATCGCCGCATTGTAGCGATCAGCCAAGCCACTTGGCGACGTCGGTTCGATACGCCGCCAGGGCCGGCAGGAGCGCCGCGAGGATCGCCAGGCCGATCAACAACGGCACCAGCAGGACTTCCGCCAGCGGTGCCGCCGAGAGCAGGCTCACCGGCACGCCGGTGTTGGCCGTGATCCAGGGGCCGAGCGCCGCCACGAGCCCGTGGCCGAGCAGCCAGCCGACGAACCCGCCGCCCACGGCGAGGAGGATCGCCTCGAGCAGCACGGTTGCGAGCACCTGCCCGCGGCGGGCGCCCAGCGCCCGCATCACGGCCACGTCGCGGCTCCGCTCGAGCGCCGAGCCGACCATGCTCACGAGGATCCCGATCGCCGACACGAGCACCACGAGCGCCGTCACGAGCAGTGAGCGTCTGATGCAGCCCCATCGCCATCAGTTCCGGCGGCATCCCGGCCGGCGCCGCCGTCTCGACGAGGATTGCGGTCACCTCACGCTGCGCGGCGGGCAAGGCCGCGGGCCTGCCATCCTTCGCCGCGGCGGTCGGCGGGGCCGCGTCCGCCCCCTCGAGCGGCTTCGCGTGCCCCTCCTGCAGATAGAAGCCCTCCATGTTGACGTACACCCCGCGGTCCACGGGCGTGCCGGTGCGGGCGAGGACGCCGGCGACGGTGAACGGATCGTGCACCGGGCCGTCGTCGGCAGCGTGCGTCGGCGCGAACGTGTCGCCCACCGTGAGGCCCAGGGTCTCGGCGACACTCGCCCCGAGCACGCCCTCGAAGAAGGCGTCGTCCCGCAGGTTGCGGCCGGCGGCGAAGCGGAAGGCGCCGCCGGCCGGGGCGAGCCGGTCGAAGTAGTCGGCGTTGGTGCCGACGACGCGGAAGCCGCGGAAATAGTCCCCCATGCAGATCGGCACCGCCGTGGCCACGCTGCCCGCGAACCGGCCAGCGACGCCGTCGGCCCGGCGGGCCGCCGGGAGGAAGTCCTGGTAGGTGCTCCAGGGGATGTTCTCGATCGGCTTGCTGATCAAATACACGCTGTTGAGCACCAGCTGCAGCGGGCTCCCCTTGGCCCCCACGATCATGTTGTAGCCCAGGCCCGCGCCGCTCTCGAAGGCCCGCTTCACGATCCCGCCGGTGACGAGCGTGGCGACGACGAGCGCCACGCCGAGGGCCAGCGACAGGGCCGTGAGCCCGCTCGTCGCGAGCCGCTGCCGGATGTTCCGCCAGGCGATGCCGAACAACGTCATGCCACCACTCCCAACACGGCGGGAGGCAGGGGGATCGGCGTGAGGATGCGGAGCGTGGCATGCGGCCGCCAGCGACGCAACTCATGCCGTCCCCGTGCCGGCTGGGGCCGAAAGACGACGGCCGATCGGGACTTTCCGCTTGGTGGGTTGGCTGCGCAACGCGTCATGTTCGCACCGCCGCGCGGTTGAAGTCCTCGAGCCGCAGGCGGCGCGGGAACTGTGCCGCCACCGCCGGATCGTGTGTCACGACGAGCAGGGCCGAGCCCTGGTCGCGGCAGGTGTCGCGAAGCAGGTCGATCACCTGCCGCTGCCGCGCGGTGTCGATGCTGGCGGTCGGCTCGTCGGCCAGCACCACCAGCGGCCGATTGGCCAGCGCCCGGGCCACGGCCACCCGCTGCTGCTGGCCCACCGAGAGCGCGGCCGGCTTGTGGTCGAGACGGTCGGCGAGCCCGACGGCCGCGAGCAGCTCGGCGGCCCGCCGGCGATCCGCCCGGGCCGAGCCGAACGACATCGCCACGAGCACGTTCTCCAGCGCCGTGAACCCGGGCAGAAGGTTGAACTGCTGGAACACCAGGCCGATCTTGTCGGCCCGGATGCGGTCGCGGCGCGGCTCTTCGAAACGGGTGATGTCGTGCCCGTCCACGAACACGGAGCCCGTGTCGGGCCGCAGGATCCCGGAGACGACGTTGAGGAGCGTCGACTTCCCGGCTCCGCTGTGCCCCTCGAGGGCGCACTGCTCGCCGGGCTCGAGGGCAAACCGGTCGATGTCCAGCACCCGCACGGTTTCACCGGTGGGCGTGAGAAACGCCTTGCGAACGTCGCGGAGTTCGATGACAGGGGCGGGCATGCCCCCAATGTACGGCGCACCCGCGGCAGGCTGGCAAATCCCCTGGATTCGAACGGGCCGATTGAGCGGCCGTGCGGGCGCCGGGTATATTCCCCGGCCAAGTCAGCCGCCTCGCCGGCGTGCCCGGCCCGCGACGTCGTGAGCCGCAGCCGCCCCCGCCCCAGGAGTCCGCCCGTGTCCATTCGCGTCGGCATCAATGGTTTCGGCCGCATCGGCCGCCTCACCTACCGCGCCATCTACGAGAAGTTCGGCCTCAATGGCGACGTGCAGGTGGTCGCCCTCAACGACCTCACCGACGCCAAGACCAACGCCCACCTCCTGGAGTTCGACTCCAACTACGGCCCCTTCAAGGGGAAGGTCTCGTACGAGGGCAACGACCTCGTCGTCGACGGCAAGCAGATCAAGGTCTTCGCCGAGAAGGATCCGGCCGCCATCGACTGGTCGAGCCAGGGCGTGCAGGTGGTCGTGGAGAGCACCGGCTTCTTCACCGACGCCACCAAGGCCGTGGCCCACAAGCGCGGCAGCGTGAAGAAGGTGGTGATCTCGGCCCCGGCCAAGAACGAGGACCTGACGATCGTGCTGGGCGTGAACAACGAGATGTACGATCCCGCCAAGCACCACGTGATCTCCAACGCCTCCTGCACCACCAACGGCCTGGCACCGGTGGCCAAGGTGCTGCACGAGACCTGGGGCATCGACCGCGGCCTCCTGACCACGGTGCACGCCTACACCAACTCCCAGAAGACGGTCGACACGGCGGCCAAGGACCTGCGGGACGCCCGGGCTGCGGCCCTCAACATCGTGCCGAGCAGCACCGGCGCCGCGAAGGCCGTGGGCCTGGTGATCCCGGCCCTGCAAGGGAAGTTCACCGGCATGGCGTTCCGCGTGCCGACGCCGACAGTGAGCGTGGTGGACTTCACCGCGATCCTCAACAAGGATGCCTCCCCGGCCGACATCAACGCCGCCATGAAGAAGGCGGCGGAGGGTCCGCTCAAGGGCATCCTCCGGTACACGGAGAAGGAGCTCGTCTCCACGGATCTCAAGGGCGATCCCCACAGTTCGATCTTCTCGGCAGTGGACACGATCGGCCTGGGCAACTTCGTGAAGGTCGTGAGCTGGTACGACAACGAGTGGGGCTACTCCAATCGCGTCGCCGACCTGCTGAACTTCCTCGAAGACCGCGGGCTCTGAATTTCGCGCCTGCCGGGCCATCCATGGCCCCGGCAGGCTTGGCCCGGCGTGGTCGCAGCCGAGGTGCGACCAGCCGGGCGGGCGGTCGCACCTCCGGGCGACCGTGGCCGCCGCTTTGCGGCGGCCCTGTAGCGGCGGTCTCCGACCGTCGAATCGACTCCCGGAGCACGGCGAGGTCGAGGCCACGCGTCAAGCCGCACATCAACAGCCCCCGGCAGGCTTGGCCCGGCGTGGTCGCAGCCAAGGTGCGACCAGCCGGGCGATGGCTCGCCCTCCAGGCGAGCCGGGCCGAAAGCCGCTCGGAACACCGGGCTCCCGCCTTTTGATGTTGCACGCTCTCCAGTCCTGCTCTCGGCTTGACACGTGCGAACGGCACAAAAAGCCCCCGGCGGAAGCCGGGGGACTCCGGGTGGCATGCCGTCCCAGGTGCCATGCGATGTCGGTTTGAACCGGGAACTTCCGTACCGTCATCCCGCATGGACGGCGGGTTGATTTTCGGACCCGGAGTCCCCGGGTTTCCACCCGGGGCTTCTTGGTTGATCGCTTGGCGCGGAGGGCCGGGTGAAAAAACCAGGCGGCTCAAAGCCATACACATCCGCCGATCGCGGCTACCGCACGCGAATCGTCGCGTCTGCCTCGAGCGGGCTGCCGCCTGGCGGCACGAGCCGCACCGCCACGCGCACGTGCGGGCCCGGCGGCGGCGCCGCCGGCCAGGGAAGCGACAACTGCAGGCCCCGGTCGCGGGAGGTGCGGCGAAACGCGGTGGCCGCCTCCGCCGCCGGAACCCGCCACTGGGCCAGCGGCCCGCCCCCCCCGCCAGGATCGAAGACGGCGACCTCCACGTCCCCTGCGGCCGGCACCAGCCGCGCCTCGGCGTCGCGAGGTTCACAGACGAGCTTCAGCCCTTCGCTCACCCCGTCGCCGTCGGCATCGATGCAGGCCGTGCGATCGGCGTTCACGACCAGGTGAGTGGCGGCCGCCGCGGATGTGTCGAACGACAGCCGGCGCACGTCGCCCGCGGGCACAAAGGCACTGACCGGCCGCGCCGCAGGATCGACGACTGCGGCGGCAGGGGGCAACGCCAGCGGCTCACCGTCGGACACCGGCAGCGCGGGCGTCGCGCCGGATGCCGGCGGGCCGACGTCCGAGCGATTCGGCAGCGGCGGCACGCCGTCGAGTGCCGGCGGGGCTAGCGATCCCGGCGGCGCCGAGCGGGGCAGGTCGGGCACCTCGATCGCCGGCGGCACCAGGCCCGGCTCGGCCGCGGCCGGCCGCGGCCGCGCGGGGTTGGCCCGCGGCGCGACCGCCGGATCGTTCTCGGCCACGCCCAGCTGGCGGCGGAGGCTCGTGTTCTCACCGGCCACCCGCTCCAGCCGGGCGCACTTCTCCTGCAGCTCGTCCTGGAGCTGGTAGATCTGATCCTCCTGGTAGCGGAGTTCCCGCTCCAGAAGCTGCTGATTCAGGTCGCTCTTGCAGCCCACCATCAGGGCCGCGACCAGCACCCACAGCGGCCGGCGGCCGACCGCCGCCGTCTCGCGATCCGTGCGTGTCATGACGCGCCTCCTTGCGCCTCATCGTGCCCGCAGCGGACGACCGCGGCCGATCCGGC
>JAJTED010000172.1 GCA_021300535.1 Planctomycetaceae bacterium
CCGTTCGGCGGCCCGCGTCCTCGTCGAGTTCATCGCCGAACAGGCGGCGGATCGGCAGATGCTCGTGCTCACCTGCCACGAGCATGTGGCGAAGACGTTCCACGAGGCCGGGGCCCACGTGCGGTCGTTCTCCGACCCGCGGCCGATCTGGAGCCGCCGGCCAACGCCGCTCCCGGCGCCGGTTCGCTTGGTTCCGGCACCCGCGCCGGCCCCGGAGCCGGAGCCTGCCCCCGGAGCGCTCGTGACCGAGCCGCCGGCCATGGACGGCGACCTCTGGCCCGCCGAAGCCTTCTTCTTCGGCGGCAGCGGCCAGCCGCAACCGTCGGCCCCGCACCGGGCCGCAGACCGCGGCAGCCGCCGGCGTCGCAACCGCCGCTGACCGTGCGGTTCGGACCGGCTACGCCCGCACGTAGCCGCGCTGCACGCCTTCGATGTACCGCTGCCGCATCGCGCCGAGCAGCATGCCGAGGTAGGCGTTGGCGCCCAAAGACAGAAAGAGCGCGATCAGGCTGCCGATGAGCCACGGCCACGGCCGCTCGACCTTGGCCGCCGCCGTGACGGGCTGGGCATCGACCAGCCTGGCCGCCGTGGACGCCACCGGTGCCGGCCGCCGGGGCCGCTGCGCCGCCTCGATCACCGAACGCTCCACCGCCGGCGGCCAATTGTCGGCCACGTAAATCTTCACGCGGCGCACGTCGCGGGCGTCGTCGGGCACGTCGCTGGTGAACTGGTAAGGGCTGGCGTTGCGCACGAGGTCGGGCTCGACCCGCACGAGATACTCGCCGCCGCCGCCATCCTGCGGCACGTATGCCGCCTCGATGCCAGTCGCGAGCAGTCCGGCCACCAGCAGCACGTATTCAACGATCATGAATCTCACCCTTTGCGGAATCGACACCGGTCACGATTTCACCTTCCCGTCGCCCTTCCGTGCAACTCCGCCCTCGGCCGGCGGGATATCGCCGGGCCAGCCCCCCTGTTTCCCCGGCCAAGACGCCGTTTCTCCGGCCCGGACCGTCCCGCCGGAGAGGCTGTCGATTTCCAGCTGCAGCATGGACAGGGCCGCCTGGAGGAAGGCCACCGCGATCGGGCCGACGAAGATGCCGATCGGCCCCAGGGCCCCCACGCCCCCGAGCACGCTCAACAGCGCCAGCAGCGGGTGGAGTTTCGACTGCCCGTGCAGCACGATCGGCTTGATGATGTTGTCCACCGTCGAGACGACGCACAGCCCCCACGCCGCGAGGCCTGCCGCCGCCCAGGTGTTCTTCACGAAGAACAGCAGGTACAGGCTCGCTGTCCCCCACACGGCCGCGGCCCCCACGAAGGGCACGAGGGCGCCAAAGAAGGTGAGCAGCGTGAGGAGGAACACGTTGCCGAGACCGGCGAACGAGAACCCGAAGCCCGCCAGCACGGCCTGGACGATCGCGGCCAGGAGCGTGGAACTGACCACCGCGCGGCTCACCTCCTCGAACTCCTGCAGAAGCTGCCACTGGTAGCGGACGTCGAGCGGCACCAGCCGCATCACCGCCTCGAGCATCCGTCGTCCGTCCGCCAGGAAGTAGAACAGGCTCACGGTCATCACGATCAGGCCGATGAGCAGCTTGGCGACGGCGACCGGCGCCCGCGCGGCGATCGGGCCGATCCATTCCTCGGCGAGTTTTTTGAGCTCCGCGTTCACGCTCTCGGCCGTGATGTGCATGCCCGTGGCCTCGTTGAAACTGGCCACCAGGCCGTCGAGCACCTTCGGATCGAGCCGCATGCCGTCCGGGCTGCGGAGCATGGCCGCAGCGTCCCCGCCGGCCCGCACGACCAGCAGCGTGAGCGGCACCAGCACGATGAGGAGCACGAAGGCCGTCGTCAGGCCGGCCGCCGCCCACTCGGGCATCTGAAACCGCTCCCGCAGCCAGCGATGGAGCGGACCGAAGATCACGACCAGCATGGCCGCCAGGAGCAGCGGCAGGAGAAAGCCCGACATCACCCGCAGCGACAGCAGTCCGAACACGGCCACGAGGCCGAGAATCACGCCGAACGAAACCAATCTCGTCATGCCGTCGTTCCTGTGGCGGCACCGTCGCGGCACCGTGCGATTGAGTCTACCTGCCCGGGGAAAAAGCCTTCCACGGACGGTGAGGGGAGTCAGCCGGCGGGCTCCGGCCAGGAGCCGGGCAGCGGCGCCTCGGCCACGACCTCACCGCCGGCATCCGGGTCGATGTAGCGAATCCGCTCCGCATGCAGCGCGATCGGTGGCTCCCGGAGGGAGTCGTCCGGCGGTCCCGCCCAGTGCGAGTCGGCGGCCGGGTCGTACAAGGCGTCGCCGACGATCGGCAATTTCCGGGCCGCCGCCTGGAGGCGGAGCTGGTGCATCCGCCCGGTGAGCGGCTCCAGTCGCAGCACGAGTCGTGGCCCGCCCGTGGCGGCCGGCATCATGGCCAGGAGCCGGGCCCGCGTGACCGCCTCACGGGCCAGCGGCGAGTCGGCCGCGGCCAGCCTGGCCCGGGCCTCTTCCGGAACCTTCTCGATGAAATCCCGCCATTCGACCGGGTCCGCCGCGATCCCGGCCGTGCCGCGCAGCTCGACCATGGCACGGTATTCCTTGCCGATCTCGCGGCGTTCGAACTGCCGTGAGAGCTTTCGCGCCGCACGCGGGGTTGCCGTCATGAGCACCACGCCCGAAACGGCGCGGTCGAGCCGGTGGGGCACCCCCACGTAGCCGCGTTCCGCCGTCCCGTGCAGCAGCCGCCGCACCCACGACTCCACCGACTCGATGCCCGGCGGCGCCTGGGTGGCGAGGCCGGCCGGCTTCGCCACCGCGAGCACTCCGGACCGTTCGTAGAGAAGTGTGGGGAGGGTCATGAAAGGCATCCGACCGGTGCCGGGCCGGCGGCAGGCCCAGGCCGGCCTGGCACCCTCCGAGAGAGTGCAGGGAAAGCCCAAAAGTGGTACCCTTTCGGGCCGGTAAGGCGGAGCGGGCCGCCGCACGGCGTCGCGGGGACAAGGATACTATCGCATGGCCATCACGGTGTTGATCGCGGACGACCACGAGATCGTCCGTCACGGACTCGCCAGCGTGTTCAAGAACTCCGAGATTCGCATCGTCGGCGAGGCGACGACCGGGGACGAGGCCGTCCGGCTCGCCCGCCGTCACAAGCCCGACGTCGTGCTTCTCGACGTGCGGTTCGGTGCCGAGGACGGGCTCGACTCCATCAAGCGGATTCGGTCGGCCGCCCCGGCCACCCGGGTCGTCGCCTTCTCCGCCTTCGACAATCCGACCTACGTGGCGCGGGCGGTCTCGGCCGGCGCCCACGACTATCTGCTCAAGACGGCGACGCGGTCCGAACTCGTCAGCGCCGTGAGCGACGCGGCAGCGGGAGCCGCCCCGACGCGGGCCGGTGAGCTCAGGCGCGTCGCCACGTCCATGGCCAACCGGGATCTGCCGGCCGATACCGAAGTGCCGCTCACCCCGCGGGAGACGCAGGTCCTGCGGCTCGTGGCCATGGGCCTCTCGAACCGCGAGATTGGCGACGCCCTCGAGATCAGCATCGAGACGGTGAAGGAGCACGTGCAAAACCTGCTGCGCAAGGTCGAACTGAACGACCGCACGCAGGCCGCCGTGTGGGCCATCAAGCACGGGCTCGCCTGACGGCCGCTTCGTGCCGGGCGCGACGGCCGCTGGCGGGAAGCCATCGCCGCTGCAGGAATCCGCTTGCGAACGTTGTTTTGCAGATCGATCCTTTGAATTGGGAATCGGTCCCGTTGCCCGTCCAAGAAGCCCCGGGTGGAAACCCGGGGACTCCGGGCATGAAAACCACCCCGCCGTCCATGCCGGATGACGACACGCAATTTCTCGCGTTCAACCCCACAGCGCATGGCACCTGGGAAGGCATGCGACCCGGAGTCCCCCGGCTTCCGCCGGGGGCTTTTTGTGGAAGCGCCAGGCCCGGAGGGCCGGGTCGACTGTGAGCGGGCGGAGGCCCGCCAAGCGAACTGTGGCAGGATGCCGCCGGTTCGCGTGAACCATCCCCCCCGGCTTCCGCCGGGGGCTTTTTGTGGAAGCGCCAGGCCCGGAGGGCCGGGTCGACTGTGAGCGGGCCGAGGCCCGCCAAGCGAACTGTGGCAGGATGCCGCCGGTTCGCGTGAACCATCCTCCCCGGCTTCCGCCGGGGGCTTTTTGTAGAAGCGCCAGGCCCGGAGGGCCGGGTCGACTGTGAGCGGGCGGAGGCCCGCCAAGCGAACTGTGGCAGGATGCAACCAGTCCGCATTCCCTCGGCTCACGCCTCGGGCCTCAGGGGACTCGTGCGGACGACATCGAGTCGCACCGCTCCGCTTCGCCGCCGTGCCCCGCGGATTTCCCGTCACTCGAATGCCTCGTCTTGGACTCGAACCAAGAACCCTCTGATTAAGAGTCAGATGCTCTGACCAATTGAGCTAACGAGGCAACACCCGTTTTCTACCCTTGCCGACCCGCATCGGCAAGGGCCGGACGCAACGCCGCGTTGAGGGATTTCCCGGCAGCGGCTACATTTCCGCCTTTCCGCGGTCTCCCAGGCAGCATGGAGGTTTCGATGGGCAGGTTCGATGGTTTGAAGGGTCTCGTCCTCGGCGTCGCCAACGACCACTCGATCGCCTGGTACATCGCCAAGGAAATCCTCGACCCCGGGGCGAAGTTCCTCGTGCCGATGGACGTCTCCAGCGACGACCAGATCGCCGCCGTCATGGACCGGGCGAAGCAGGAGTTCGGCACGATCGACTTCCTCGTCCACTCGATCGCCTACGCCCCGATGGAAGACCTCAAGGGCGACACGACCAACTGCAGCCGCGAGGGTTTCCGCATCGCCATGGAGACGAGCGCCTACAGCCTCCTGGCCGTGGGCCGCCTCGCCCGGAGCATCCTCTCCAAGGACGCGTCGATCCTCACGCTGACCTACTTCGGAGGCGAGAAGGTGGTGCCCGGCTACAACATCATGGGCGTCTGCAAGGCGACCCTCGACGCCTGCGTGAAGTACATGGCCTTCGACCTCGGTCCGGCCGGAGTCCGCGTCAACGCGGTCAGCGCCGGGCCGAAGCAAGCGTGACGCACCGCCGGGCTCACGGCGGGTCGTAGCCGCCCGGGTGCCAGGGATGGCAGCGGCAGATTCGCATCAGGCCGCGGAGGCTGCCGCGGATCGCGCCGTGCTTCTCGACCGCCTGACGGAAGTACGCGCTGCACGTCGGCTGAAAGCGACAGTGCCTGCCGAGCAGCGGACTGATGGTGAGCTTGTAGACCGCGACCAGGCCGACGAGCACCGCCACCGCGGCCCGGTCGCACGCCCGCCCCGCTCCGCGCAGCAGTCCGGCCAACCCGGTCATGATCCCGGCCTCCGCCGGGAGCGCGACGGCTCGCCGGCCGGACGGGCTGCGGCCCGGGCGGCGAGCGTCTCCAGCGACGCGGCCGTGCGTTCCAGGCCGGCGGCACCGGGCTCGGGCAGCCCTGACCGCACCACGACGATGAAGTCGTGTCCCGTCGGGAGCGTTGCCCGCACCCGACGAAACGCCTCCCGCAGCCGCCGCTTCCACCGGTTGCGCACGACGGCATTGCCGATCCGCCGGGAAACGGAGAGGCCGATCCGCGTGCTGCCCGGCGGCTCCTGGGCCGCGGCATAGACCACCAGCGGCCCTGCCGCGGCAGACCGTCGCACCGCGTAGACGCGGGCGAAGTCGCCCGGCCGCACGAGCCGGCAGGTCTTGGGCAACCCTTGATCCGACGGCGTCACCACCGCAGTTGCGCCCGGGGATGCGCCGCTCCCGCTTCGGCGGCCTTGGCGGCTTCGAGCAGGCGGGCCGCGGCCGCCGCATCACCACCCGCGGGCAGCATGATCTGCACCTCGGCGATCAGGTCGCCCTTCGCGCCGTTGGCATGCCGCACGCCCATGCCCGCGGCCCGCAGTTTCCGGCCACCGGACGTGCCCGGCGGGATCCGCAGGGCGATCGTGCCCCACGGCGTGGGCACGTCCACCTTCGCCCCCTCGATCGCCTCGGCGAGCGTCACCGGAAGCGTGAGTTCGAGCGTGTCGCCATCACGATGAAACACCGGATGCGGCTCCACGTTCACTTCCAGGAGCAGATCGCCAGCGGCCCCTCCGCCGGTGCCCGGCAGCCCCTGGCCCCGCAGCCGCATCCGCGCGCCATCGGGCAGGCCCTGCGGAATCGTCACCGTGATCGTCTCGACCTTGCCGTCGCGGTCCACCCGCACGTCGGTCTTGCCGCCGTCGATGGCGAGCCGAAACGGCACCGCGATCCGCGCCGACACGTCCTCACCGGGCATCTGCGCGGCCCGCTTGCGGCCCCGCGCCGTCCCCCGCCCCCGCCCCGCCCCGAACAGGTCGCCAAACCCGCCGGCTCCGCCGAACAGGCTCTCCAGGTCGATTTCCGCGCCTCCGGGGAATCCGCCCCCGCCGCCGCGGAACGGCCCGCCACCCCAGCCGCCGCCGGGACCGCCCGCCCCCACGCCCTCGAAGGAACTGCCGTAGCGGTCGTACATCTCCCGCTTGCTCGGATCATTGAGCACGTCGAAGGCCGACTGCACCTTCTTGAACTGCGCCTTGGCCGACTCGTCGTCGGGATGGAGGTCGGGGTGATACTTGCGGGCGAGTTCCCGGTAGGCCTTGCGGATGTCCTCCGCCGACGCGGTCCGCGGCACGCCGAGCGTCTGGTAGTGGTCCTCCGCCATCGATCGGGTCCTGCGGTCCTGAAAACGACTTCTAACCTGGATTCTACCAGCAGACCGCTGCGATCAAGGACAGCCCCCGATCAGCCCGCGGGCTGCTCGGCCGCCTCGCCGGCCGCCGTCATCGGCCGTTGCTCGAGGAACTCGATCTGGCTCCGCCGGGCCGGCTCGTCGGCGGCCGGACGCAGCATGTGGAACACGCCGTCGGCGGCGAGTCGCCGGGCCCGAACGTTGTCGGCCAGATACACGGGCAGGACCTCCCGCAGCAGCCGCTGCCTGATATCGGGGGCGAGCAGCGGAAACATCACTTCGACGCGGCGGTGAAAGTTCCGTGGCATCCAGTCCGCGCTCGCCAGGAACACCTCGGCCTCCTCGTCGGGGCCGAAGACGAAGATCCGGCTGTGCTCCAGGAAGCGATCCACGATGCTGTGCACGCGAATCGTCTCGCTCAATCCCGGCACGCCGGGCCGCAGGCAGCAGATGCCGCGGGCGATGATGTCGATCGGCACGCCGGCCTGGCTGGCCGCATACAGCGCCTCGATGATGCGATGATCGACGAGGGCGTTGAGCTTGGCGAAGATTCGTGACGGCCGCCCCGCGCGGGCCCGGCGGGTCTGCTCGTGGATCAGCTCCAGGGTCCGCCGTTGGAGGTCGTTCGGCGCCACGATCAGTCGCTGCCAGGCATGGCCCTGGGAATAGCCGGTGAGCAGATTGAACAGCGCCGAAGCGTCCTCGGCCACCGCTTCGTCGGCCGTGAACAGTCCCAGGTCGGTGTAGACCAGCGCCGTGGTCGGGTTGTAGTTCCCGGTGCCGAGGTGCACGTACCGCTTCAGGCCGCTGCCCTCCTGGCGGACGACGAGCGACACCTTGCAGTGCGTCTTCAGGTCGAGGAAGCCGAACACCACGTGCACGCCGGCCCGTTCCATCTGCCGGGCCCAGCTGACATTGTTGGCCTCGTCGAACCGGGCCTTCAGTTCCACCAGCGCCGTCACGTGCTTGCCCGACTCGGCCGCCGCGATCAACGCCCGCGAGATCGGCGAGTCGCCGCTGGTGCGATAGAGGGTCTGCTTGATGGCGAGCACCCGCGGGTCGGCGGCGGCGCTGGTCACGAACTCGACGACCGGGTCGAACGACTCGTAGGGATGGTGGAGGAGGATGTCCCGCTGGGCGATGGCGGAGAAGATGTCGCCACCCCGGCGGTCGAGCCCGCGCGGCACTCGCGGTGTGAACGGCTTGTCGTGCAGCCGGTCATACCCCGGCAGGCGGTAGAGCTCCCAGATCGCCGTCAGGTCGAGCGGGCCGTCGATCCGGTACACCTCGCTGTAGGCGGCATCGCGGCCGTCATCCCCGCCGTGCAGCCCCTCCTCGTCGATGATCATCCGGGCGATGGCGTCGTCGGCCTTGGCGGCGATTTCGATCCGCACGGCCTGGCCGCGCTGGCGGGCCTTGAGCCGGTCCTCGATGAGCTTGAGCATGTCGTCGGACTCCTGTTCCAGGAGTTCGACGTCACTGTCTCGGGTGATGCGAAACGCGCTCCATGACTCGACCTCGAAGCCACCGAACAATTCCGGCAGCCGGGCGGAGACGACGTCTTCCAGCAGCACGTACGACTTCGTGCCCGGCTCGCCGCCATCCAACGGCACGATCCGGGGCAGCACCTGTGGCACCTGCACGACGGCGAACAGCCGCCGGGGCCCCAGCCCTTCCGTGCGGTGCAGCATCACGCCGAGGTACAGGCCGCGATTGTGGTAGCGGGGCGAGGGATGGGCGGGATCGACCGCCATCGGCGTGAGAATCGGCAACGCCCGTTCCCGAAAGAAGCGATCGACCTGTTCCCGATGGGCACCGGCGAGGTCGGCGTATCGCAGCAGCCGGAATCCCTCCGCCTCGAGCGCGGGAGCGAGGCTGTCCCGCAGACAGCGGTACTGGCGGGCGACCAGTTCCTGGGTGCGGGTGGCGATCGCCCGCAGCTGCTCCATCGCGGTCATGCCGTCGGGCGAATAGTCCTGCGGGGCGCTCTCGCCGAAGGCCTGCTCCCGCAGACCCGAGACGCGGACCATAAAAAACTCGTCCAGGTTCGAGCTGAAGATCGCCAGGAACTTGAGCCGCTCCATGAGCGGGTTTTCCGGGTTCTCCGCCTCCTCCAGGACGCGGAGGTTGAACTCCAGCCAGCTCAATTCCCGGTTCAGGAAGCATTCCGGGCCGAGCGTGCTCGTGCCGGGCTCGTCGACGACCGTTGCCATGCCACAATCCATGC
>JAJTED010000173.1 GCA_021300535.1 Planctomycetaceae bacterium
TGGTCGGGGCTATCGCCCCGATCCTCCCCTCCCAGAAAACTGCACGGTTGTGCGCCGCCATTTTGGACCGCCGCGACACGGCCCCCGCGCCGCCGTTTTCGACCGCCGTCAACAGGTATGGGCGGCGGGCTTAGGCTTCGGTTCGGCTACTGAGCCGCACGCCCGCCTTTCACCGCCTGCTCCTATGAGGTCCGCTGCGAACACCCTCCCCCCGTTCTACACCTCTGTTTGTCGCGATCACGGCTGGGATGTCGCTCGGCGGCGGTGCGGGCTATAGTCGCCTCGGAAAGGCCAGAGCAGGCAAGGAGAGCCGCCCGCACGCAGCGGCGAGAATCCGAGGCACTGCCGCCAATCAGTGAGGTGGTGTCATGGCGATGTTTCTCACGCTGGCCGCATGGTTCGCGGGCCTCTCCGTGGTGATGTCGCTGATCGAACATCAAGTACACGCGAGACTGATGCACCGCCGGCCAAAGTTGTTGTTTCTACGGAATCTGGCCTCTCGGAAGAAGATTTTCAGCAGCCACGCCGGTGAGCATCACCGCCAATACCGTCAGTCGTTTCATGACGATCCGGTGCCGCACGGCGAGGACCGGGGAATTCGGCTGAACATCCTTGAGGGCCTGGTGGAGTCGCTGCCGGTGAGTCTCCTTCTGGCATTCTTTTCCACGACTGGCGCGGTCGTGTTTCCTATCGTCGTGTGCCTGCATCACCTGCTGTGGAATCTGATCCACATGGAAATGCACAAGCCCGAGGGCAGGTTCTTTTCCAAATGGCCGATCTACAAGTCGCTCGCCCGGCACCACTACCTGCACCACCGCTATCCGGACAAAAACTTCAACGTCGCTCTGCTCGCCGGTGATTTCCTGTTTGGCACCATGGCTAAGGCGTCCGACGCCGATTGGCAGGCCATGAAGGCGGAAGGTCTCGCCTGACCCTCCCTGTCTGCTACGCTGGGCATCGACAAACCTCATTCGCCCCGTTCCACAGCGGATGGCGAACAGGGGGTCGGCGTCGTCACGGACCGCCGCTCTTACCCACCCTCGATGTGGAGCGGACCAGATGAGCAGCAACGAGCGAAGCGAAGCCCGAAGCGTGATCCTGAGATTGCGGCGCTATCGCGACCGAATTGAGGACATTGCCAGAGTCGATGGCGGCAGTGTCGCTGCCGGTGCCACCACTCAACGCCGACTGGCCTCGCTGAAAAACGACCTTGACCACGACTCCCACGAATGTGAGATCGGCAGAAAACGGGCGGTACAGTCGGACTGCGAACAGATGTTTCTGTGGCCCGCACTCCGAGAGGCAGCCGGAGCGATGATGCATCGCCCCGGCCCCCGTCTGCTGGATGCTGATGCAAAAGCGGAACTGCGAGCGGCCCGTGCCCACATTCTCAACTACCTTGAACAGTTGGAGGGTCGCTATCCAACCCTGTAGTCCCGAAATAGCGTTGCTATTCCAAAGATTCTGATCTATCGTACGAGAGTTGGTTCTGGACGACGCTAGTTGCGCGGTGGCCGATCGGCCGCAAATGCCGCTTCTTTCCCTCGCCTTTACCCTCTGGCGGGCTGCCACTCTCTGGCCCTTTCGATGTGACCCCGAAAGTTCATTTGGGTCATCGGTAGGAGTGTTTTGTTCATGGGTAAGAAATTGTACGTCGGCAATCTGGCCTATAGCGTCACGAGCGAATCGCTTGAGCAGATGTTTCTTGAGTTTGGCACCGTCACGAGCGCGCAAGTGATTCAGGATCGTGAGACGGGCCGCAGCAAGGGCTTCGGATTCGTCGAGATGCAGACAGACGATGCGGCGCAGCGGGCGATCAGCGGCATGCACGAGAAGGAGTTGGACGGACGGTCCCTGACCGTAAATGAGGCCAAGCCCCGTGAGAGCGGTGGTGGTGGTGGTGGCGGCCGAGGTGGTTACGGCGGTGGCGGACGCCGCTACTAAGCCGGCTCACCCCGAAGCGGAACATGTTGCCAGGGCCGGAGCGCGTCGTTAAGGCGCCCTCCGGCCCTCTTCTTTGCCACGGCTGGCAACGGCGGAACGCCGTGGGGCCTCAGTGTGGCCGGCGTCGCCTCCGCGCGGGAAACCCTGTGACCGCGGCGACCATGGGCGGACCGGCAGGTGGACGGCGGACGTACACGGCCGCACTCTATGACTCGGCTGGTTGCCGGCCGCCACCATCGGCAGCACCCGGCCGCTGAGGAGCCCGCTCGACGTAGGGCTTTGCCGGTCCCACACGAGCGTTTTTGCTGATCCAGGATGGCAATAAGGCCGAGGGCTTCGTTTTTTTGCGAGGGCCTCGAAATCTTCGGTCGTCATGCCTGCGGCACGAATAAGGCTGCGGAGAGTCCCTCGGGCGAGTTCCTTGTGATCGGGAACGGAGGGAGTCGCGATGTGGCCATCCTTCACGAGGATGACATGGCTGCCACGCTGGCGATCGACCGTCCAGCCAGCCTTTCCAAAAATCCGCACCGCGTCCGCTCCGCTCAAGACGGGGAGCCGGCCCATCAGATCATGACCTCAACCTGCTGCGTCTCCACGGTCAGGGGCATGCCCCGATCAGCTCGTACTTCGAGGCAGGCCGCAATCGCTTCGCGCACGTTCTCGATCGCTTCATTGCGGGACTGGCCCTGGGACACACAGCCGGGAATACTCGGGCATTCCGCGACCCACATGCGGTCTTCGTCCTGCGTCAGCGTGATGAGGAACTTCATGCCAGAAAGGGTATCTCACCTCGAATCCGGCGGCAAAAAAGCGGGCACTTCACCCGCCGGCGTGCCGCATGAGGCTCACGAGCGTCTGGCGTTGCCCCTGCGGGAGATCCGCGAGGAGTCGAACCCGGCCTCCGAGATCGGGGGCCACCCAAAGTGGTCCGGAATTTTCCTCGACTGCGGTATCTCCCGAGGATTCTGCAATCATTCGACTCCCCGTGGGGGCAATTGGCTGAAGTCGGCAGCGGCCGTGCCACCCGCGAAAGCGAGTGATCTCGGGTTTTGCAGTTTACGCCGCCAATTGGACCGCGTTTTCCAGAATGCGGAGGAGCTTCTGCGGCCCCAGCGTGTCGAGTGGCAGTGACAAAACATACCTGCCGACGCTCCGTCGTTTCAGCTCAGCGAGCATGTCGGCGAACGACGGATCCCGCTTCGTCGCGTACCACGCGTGATCACAAGGCTGCCAGTGTCGATGACCCTCGCGGGCGAACCAGACGATGACGAGGCTGTCGATCAGCATCGCCATTGGCGCGGTCCGCTCGACCGTCTTACGGCACCAGCCTTGCGGCTGCTCGAACCCGGGGCTCTGCTTCACGTCCCGGTAGGCGACCTCGATTCTCCACCGCGATGCATACTGCCCGATCAACGGCTCGGCCGTTGCATCAGCGCAGGTCGATTAGAACACCTCAACGCCGCGGCCGCCCCCGAAGCCGGTGCTACACCAAAGTCAGATGCGCTAGCGAGTGGCTCGCATGAGTTCATGCTGGCCTCATGGCTGCCCACCCATAAACGACGACGAACACCATGAACATGACCGTGAGCCCATGGTAGCCCAGGTGAAGCCACCATTTCGTGAGATGCTGCTTCACATCAAAAACCCACTGCAGGCACAACCGGATACCCCAGAACACCGCCACGTAGCCGCAGAATCCCCGCGCCAACCTGCCGCCGGCGGCCAGTTCATGAGCGTTCGACAGGCTCAGTATCCCGAAGGCCACGATCGCCAGCACCACGTATCCACCATAAACCCAATACATCTGCCGGTGGAGTCTCGACAGGCCCGCCAATTCCTGTCGCCAATCCAGTTGGAACGGGACA
This sequence comes from Planctomycetaceae bacterium, assembly GCA_021300535.1. Taxonomy (GTDB): domain Bacteria; phylum Planctomycetota; class Planctomycetia; order Pirellulales; family UBA1268; genus QWPN01. Next base: position 3,810 of record JAJTED010000173.1, read on the forward strand.
AGGGCCGACGCGAGGAGTATTCCAAAGTGTGCCACGCCGGCCGCCATCAGCAGGCCGGCCAAAGTCTGCTCTGTCATCACCAGGCCCCCATACGCTCAAGAAATGGAACGACAACTCGTCGCACGAACGGCGGATGCAACAGCAGGCACGCCGGAGCGATGAGCAGTGCCATGGTCGCGAACCACCCTCGCCAACCGTTCCCAAGGCCGATCGCTCGCGCGACTTTGCTCCGCTCTGCCAGCATGCCGCACCCCTGAATCAAGAAGAACGCAGTCGGGCCGCCGTAGCCGCCTGCTGCCGGCCACGAAATGACTGCATCGTGGACCAATCCGCTGAACACGAATCCGGCGAAGACCGCTCCCCTCGGTCCCAACCGCGGCGTCAATGGGCGGAACAGAAAGCGGTGGGTCAGGTCGCGGAACGCGGTATTCCAGCGCCGACCCCAGAAATCACCGAGACTCGTGCTGAGAAGCGGCCAGTTCATCAAGGGCTTTGCCGCGACCCCCGCGCTCCGCCACGCACACGACAGCAGATGGAAGAATCCGAAGTGCAGCATCAACACGACACCGATCATGCCAACCCAACCGACCAGGTAGGCGTCGTTGCCACGAATCAGCGGCACGGCTCCGAAAAGAACCGCGAGCCCGCAAACACACTTGCCAAGTGCGAACAACCACTCGGCCTTCGAGGGGTAATACGGCTCACACTTGAGCCTCGCGCACGAACCTCTCCTGGGCAACAACGGCGAGGGAGGGATTGTCCATGCCCCAGGAGCCGGCGTGGCTGACCAGCGTAGCCAGGGATGGCGGCGAGGTTCAAGTGTGAAGCGTATAAGGGACGCGCACTCGATGATCCGAGTCCAGAAAACTGTCCGCATCCAGCCCAGGCCACGCCACAAAATATCCCACCTTGCGGAAAAGAGACGCCCCGCCGACTCGCGTATTTCGCCACGTCAGCCACTTGCACCCGGAGAAGATGGCAACGGCGAGAAGCCACATGACGGCCCACCTCGGCCAGTCATCACGGGCGAGCAGTGGCACAAGCGACGGGAACAGCAGCAGCGGCAACACGCCATGCCACCAGCGGGTTCGGCTATCGTGGGAATTCTTCATGGATGAACTGGCACCGTCTCCAGCCACACGACCGCCCCTCACCGTTCACGAGCCAGGTGCCACCCGTGTTGCCACACGTTCGCGATCAGCGGCTCGTGACATTGGACTCTTCATCGGGACCGATTGTATTGCGAACCCGCTGCATCGCTTGATTCGACAGGGTCTCCGATACGTCCGCGAAGAACGCGCCGGCGTACACCAGAACGCCCACAGACACCGCTGCAAGGCTGATCCATGAGATCACAGGTGAGTTGCCGAAGAACGCCAGGAGCGGCAAGACGCAACCCAAAAGAACGGAGCCGCACCCAAGTTTCTTGAGTAACGCGATCGGGTTGTAGTTGCCGGGCTCCGCAGGCCCGACATCAACGGGAAGCGGATGGATGCGGTCACGCTCATGACCCCGGCCCAGACTAGCAATGCCGCCGCAGAGTCCGGCAAGAACACCGCCAAGAGCGATGAGGCTTCCCAGCACCTCGGGCGGCTGCGGTTGAAGATCGAGATACATCCAACACATCGATCCCCAGGTCGCCACAGCCCCGCCAATGCCCGCGGTGAGCATGCCAAGCGTTACCCATGCAAACTTTGTCAGGTTGAGTTGTCCTGTCGAACGAAAGGCTGGGCAGCTCGCCGCCTTGGGCGATCCATGCCGTCGGATTCCAATGCGAGTCCGCTGCAGCGGGTGGTTGAGGTTCGGCTTCGCGAACTCAAATCCTTAGAAGGTTCCGCAACTCGTGCCATCGACTGAAGGGCGATAGCCTGCCGAGAAGGATGGGGCGGGTGTTGCGCCGACTCGTCTCGAAGAAAAGCGGAGTTCATCAGGCCGTCGCTCGAACTGGATGTCAGCACGAAAATACGGCAGATGAAAAAACCTCCTTGCTGCCCAGACCGCGACGCTGTTTGCCGCGTCGAGGCTTAGGAACCAGACTCCTGGCTTGCCGTCTCACTCAACATAAACACGGAGGTTCAATTCCGGAAACGTCGAGAGCCACGGAAGATCAGGAAGAGGCCGACGCATGACGCCCGACATGCGAAAGGGCACGATCCCGACCCACGAACTGCCGTCAAACTCTTGAACCGTCAGACTCTCCGGCACAAGCGGCCTGATATCTGCAGATGGCACTCGCCAGTGAGCGAACAAGAGATCCTTCCGACTCTGGCGCCAAGTCCAGCGTCCGCAAGGTAGCGACCAAGGCCGATGGTCAATTCGCGAGAACGCAATATGCCTGGTGAAATGGACCCCGATTTTCGGGTGCCCTGATCAAGGTGGAGTTTCCCTGGCGGGAGGCATTTTATTAGGAGCACGATGATCGCTGGGAAGCGATGGGTAGGCGGCGTCCGCACCACGGTGCGCCTGCGGCACGTGACGGAGCCAGATGCCGAGAAGAAAACGCTGCTGCACAGGGTCGGGCTGACGCTTGCCCGGCGGCCCAAGTGACTCGACAGCCGCGAGCACGTGGAGTGAAGACTTTGACCCCGGATTCGCGTGAATCCCAGGCTTTACGCTCCCAGGTGCGTAACCTGGGCTGAGGCCGTCCCCGAACTGGCAGCCATCGGCTATCCTGCGAGCTCCGGCGCAGGCCGCTGGAAAACACCGCTTCATCGCCCCCTGGAGAGACCGATGGCCGCCGATCTGAAGTTCGCGAAGACCCACGAATGGATCCGCCCCGAGGACGGCGGCCTGGCGACCGTCGGCATCTCGGCCTACGCCGTCGCCGCACTCACCGACCTCGTCTTCATGCAGCTCCCCCAGGTGGGCCGGACGGTGAAGGCCGGCGAGTCGATCGGCGAGATCGAGAGCGTGAAGGCGGTGAGCGACTTCTACGCGCCGGTCTCGGGCGAGATCGTGGCGGTCAACGCCGCCGTGCCGAACGCGCTCGAGACCCTCGGGCAGGATCCCTACGGCGCCGGGTGGCTGGTGAAGATCCGGCCCGAAAACCCCGCCGAAATGTCAGCCCTGCTCGATCAGGCCGGCTACGATGCCTTGGTCAAGGACGGGCACTGACAAAACGCGAATCGCCGCCACTCGCAAGCACCTGCTCGTGCTGAGTCGTCACCGGCTCGTTGACGACATGAGGTGCGTCGCTGGCGAAGGTCCGCCACGCTCCGCATCCTCACGCCGATCCCCTCACCTCCCGCATGATCGCTCTCATGGACTGCACCCCTCGATGAGCGGGCCCGAAGTTCCGATCTGGTGGGACGAGCCGGCCGACGCGTGCACCAACATGGCGGCCGATGAGATCCTCGCCGCCGAGGCCGACCGCCGCGGCGGCCTCGTGGTGCGGCTCTACGGCTGGAGCCCGACGAGCGTCTCGCTCGGAGCGTTCCAGGAGATCGCAGCGGCCCGCGGCCTGGAAGCCATCGCCGATGTGCCCCTGGTGCGTCGCCCCAGCGGCGGCGGTGCGCTCGTGCACGGCACCGACCTGACCTACGCGGCGGCCGTGCCCCGCCGGCATCCGTGGGGCCAGTCGGCGCAGGCGTTTTACGACGCGTTCCACGCGGCCCTCGTCGCGGAGCTCCGCGGCCGGGGCGTCGCGGCGCGACAGCACCAGGCCACCGGTGCCGCCGCCGTGAATCCGGAGCCTGTGCTGTGCTTCGACCGGCGGGCCGCGGGAGACGTCGTCGTGGCCCGACCGGGTGCCGCCGCCGCGGCTGACGACCCGAAGATCATGGGCAGCGCCCAGCGGCGTCTGGCCGGCGTGATCCTCCAGCACGGCAGCCTGCTGCTGCGGGCCAACGCCGCGGTAGGCCCCGGCGGTCGGCACGTCGGGCTCCTCGACCTGTACCCGGCGGCGGGCCTCGAAGAGAGCGGCCTAGCCGAGGCGTGGCTGGGGAGGGTCGCGGGTGCCTGCGGAGCCGTGGCCGTGCGACAGGCCACCGGCTTCCGCGCGGGCCGCCGGCCGGAGATCGCGGCCCGTGCCGCTCGCTTCCAAGACGCGGGGTGGATCGCCCGTCGCTGACCGCCGCGCCGCGACCGCTGGCCTCGAGGGGGCGGCGGTTGCTAGGATGAACATCGCTTTCCACACCGCCCCGCCGACCGCCCCTTCCCCGATCACCGCCATGGTCACGAAATTGATCGTCGCCTCCGGCAAGAGCGCCGGCCGCTCCATCGCGATCAAGCGCAGCAAGCTCCTCATCGGCCGGTCGGAGGAATGTGACGTCCGACCATTGAGCGAGGAGGTGAGCCGGCGGCACTGTGCCGTTCACGTCGGGCCGGCCGAGACGTGGGTCGAAGACCTCGGCAGCCGCAACGGCACGTTCGTCAACGGCGCGAAAATCACGGAAAAGATGCGGGTCAAGGACGGCGACATCATCCGCGTCGGGGCGCTCGAGTTGAAAGTCTCCTGCTTCGACCCGGCCGCCAAGGCAGGCACGGAGGACGACGTGTCGCGCTGGCTGATGGCCGACGAAAAGCCGGCGGGGATGTTCGACACGACCCAGCCGGTCGGCTCCGCCGGTGCGCAACCCGCGACCGACGACTCGTCGCCGGGATCATTTATTTCGGGCATCGGCAGTCCGCTGCCGAACGCCGGCGCCGGCGAAACCACCCAAACATCCGCGAGCCCTGCGGCGATCGACGTGCTGAAGGCTGCGCACAAGGCCGCCCCAGGGAGCCTGCCGACACCGGCGAAGAAGGGGGCCGACTCATCGCGTGACGCGGCCGCCGAGGCGCTCAAGAAGTTCTTCGAGAAGCGTTGACTGGGAGCGCGCCCGGGGCTTCCTCGGCCGGGCGCATGACGATCAGTCACATGGCCTACGCTGCAGGCGTGCGGATGCGGGTTTGGAAGCGCAGACGCCCATTCGCATGCCTGGAGGCATGCGCCACGGGGGACACCGAGCCGCGAGCCGCGTGCGAACGCCAGAGACCACCGCTCCACGATAGGGGTAGGGAGGCCCGATCGTTCGGGCCCCCCTCCCTCCGAACCGTGCTGGCGGATCTCCCGCACACGGCTCTCCAGTCGATGGTTTTACCTCCGTGAGGAT
>JAJTED010000047.1 GCA_021300535.1 Planctomycetaceae bacterium
TGCATGAAGCTGGAATCGCTAGTAATCGCGGGTCAGCATACCGCGGTGAATGTGTTCCTGAGCCTTGTACACACCGCCCGTCAAGCCACGAAAGTGGGGGGCATCCGAAGTCGCCGAGGTAACCGCAAGGAGCCAGGCGCCTAAGATGAACTCTGCGATTGGGACTAAGTCGTAACAAGGTAGCCGTAGGGGAACCTGCGGCTGGATCACCTCCTTTCTAAAGGAAAATGCCAAACCGGCCTGGTTTATCCAGCGTCCGCGGAGGCCATCAGCGAGTCGATCGCGTTCCGCAAGGATCGTTCGACCGACGACGCTGCATGTGGAGGCGATCGTGTTGCCAGCCAAAAGAGATCGGCCGATGATCGGAGCAATCCGGTAATCGGCAAGGCTGCCAGATCGAAAAGATCATGTGACCCGCCCGGGGCTGTCGAGCCCCGGGCGGGTTTTTTCATGCGCGGACGAAATCCGTAGACTGCAGCGGGAGCAAATGTGGAGGCCGTCGTTCGATGCAACGCTGCATGAGGATGGTTGTCGGTGTGGTCGTGTGTGCGCTGGTGGCCGCGGCGTGGGCTGCCGAGGGCACGTGGGACCTGCGGGCGGAGTTCGTAGGGCTGAAGCCCGGCAACGCGGCCGTGGCGATCTTCCAGTTGGCCGACAAAACGCGGATCGAACTGCCCCTCGCCGCCTTGTCGGAGGGCGACCGCGACGCGATTCGGCGGGCGGTCGCGGCGAAGCCGGCCGGTGCCGGGGGGGAGCCGGCTGCGGCTGCGGGAGAGCCCGTCGTGGTCCGCGGGCCTCACGGGAAGTCCGTCACGCTGGCCGTGCCTCCGGTCCTCAAGGCAGTCGAGACCGATGCGATCTTGTGTCGCGACGCCGCCGACGCCGTGCTGGTCTACGAACTGTACATGGCCGGAGACGGCGTGCCGGGCGAGGTTCGGGCTGCGGCCGAGAAACGGCTGGGAGCCTGGCGGCAGCTCGCGGCCGAAAAGCGGGTGCGGCAAGGGGGCGAATGGATCACCCCCGGGCAGAAGGCCCAGATTCGTCGGGACGCCGAGGAGCAGCTCCAGCAGGGATTGCAGTTTCTGAAACTCGGCAATGCGAAGCTCGCGTCGGCGGCCTTCGACAAAGCCAGCCGCTTGGATGTCGAGGATGGCCAGGCCGACTTCATGCTGGGCCTGGCGTTCGCGTTGTCGCCGGCCGATGCGGACGATGCGGGCAAGGCGCTCGCCCGATTTGGCGACGCCGTCCGCCGGGCCCCGAGCGATCCCTGGGCGGTCCACAATCTGGCCATCTGCGAGTTCGCGTCTGGTCGTTATGGCAACCTCGTAGACCGGTTCCGCGTGGTGTTCAACGCGGTTCCAGAGTCCCAGGCGGCGGCCGACAACCTGGGGCTTGTGATCGCCACCGCGCCGCAGAGGCGGCAGAAAGTTCCCGATCGGGTGTTGAGCGACGTCACCGCGTTGTACCGAGTGGTCGTCAAGGACTTGAACCTGAAGCCGATCGAGGCGGCACCCGGGCGGCAGCCCGCCTTGCTGACGTTGAGCGGCAGCGGCTGCAATCCCGGTGCGGTGGCCACCCTGCCGGCCATGCTCGAGCCGCCGCGGGAGTGGGTGGTCGGCAGCCGCACGGCCAGCGGTGTGGTGGTTGCGGCCGGGCACGTGCTCACGAGCCGGCGCGTGCTTGTCGAGTTCGGGGACGTGTGGGTCGAGGATCCGGCAGCTCCCGGGCGGCGGCTGGCCGCCACCGAGGTGGCGTCGCTTGAGGATCCGGAGGTCACGCTGCTCAAGTGCGAGGCGCTGACCGCTCCGCCGCTGCCGCTGGGGGAGAAACTGTCCGCCGTCGCCGGTGAGGTTGCGGCGGCGAACAAGGGGGGAGGACTGCTTTCCGGCGAGCCGACGGAAGTGCGGCGGGGGACGGTCGTCGCGGCCCCGCGGAGTGATCTGGGAAACGTCTTCGTGCACTCGGCAACCGTCCAACGCGGCCTCGGGGGCGGGCCGATCGTGGATGCAAAGGGACGGCTGGTGGGGCTGGTGGCGGCGACGCCGCGGACCGATGCCACGGGGAACACCCGCGGCCTGGGGATTCCCATCGAGGCGATTTGGCCGCTGTTGCAGGAGCAGCTCGCGGAGCTCGCGCCGGCGCAGGCGGAGGAAACGCCGCGGGGCTGGGAGGTGGTCGAAGCCCGGCTGGCCCCGGCCACGGTCCGGGTGATCGGCGTGGAAAAGCGGGGCCAAGCGAAGGCGGAAGAGCGGTGAACGGCGAGGGCCTTCCGGCCGGCTCCCGAATGGGTAGGATTTCAGTCATGCATCGAACCCAAACGATTTCCGGTGTCGTTCCACCCGCCGTCGCCGAGGCGACCGTGATGACGGTCTGGCCATCGGTGGCGAGCACCGGGCTGGGGCAGGCCCTCGGGCGGTTGTATCGCATCAAGGGGGGCTTCGGCCCGATCTCCATCGGTCGGCTTGCGCTGCTGGCGACGATTCCCTTCGGGCTGATGCTCTACCTTTCGATGCGGCTCCCCTGGGCGTTCAAACGCTACCGGCTCACGAATCGTCGCGTCACGATCGAGCGCGGCGTGAACCCGCGGGTCGAGCAGTTCGTGGATCTCGATCGCTTCGACGCCATCGATCTGGTGGTGAAGCCCGGCCAGGAGTGGTACGCGGCCGGCGATCTCGTGTTTCGTCGCGGACCGATCGAGACGCTTCGCCTGCCGGGCGTGAGCCGGCCCGAGTCGTTCCGTCGCGTGTGCCTCGAGGCTCGTCAGGCCTACGTGAGCGTGGCTGCTGCCCAGCCGCAGACCGTCGGCGCGGCGTGAGCCGCGGGGCGGCGGTGTTGGACCAACTCTGTGGCCAGTGGCTCCACAACCCGGATTCGCAAGCCTGGAGGCTTGCGCCACAGGGGGCGGCGGTCTTGGACCAACTCTGTAGCGGCGGACTCTGACTGTCGAATCTGGCCAGTGGCTCCACAACCTGGATTCGCAAGCCTGGAGGCTTGCGCGATATGCAGTAATGGTCTTGGACCAACTCTGTAGCGGCGGACTGTGACCGTCGAATCCTGGCCGGTGGCTCCACAAGCCGGATTCGCAAGCCTGGAGGCTTACGCCACAGGGAGCGGCCGTTATCCGACCGGAGAGGCGGCATGGGACCGGTCACACCGCCCGGCGACCCGCGACGGGGCCGCGGGCGGCGATCGCGATGCGAATCGACTCGCGGGCTGCGTCGTCGAGTTCGCACGCCAGTGCCGCGGCGTTTTCCGCCACCTGTTCCGGGCTCGTGGCCCCGAAGAGCACGCTCGTGATCCCCGGCTGCTCCGCCGTCCACGCCAGGACGAGCGCCGTCAGCGTGCAGCCCAGCCGCGTCGCCACCGGCCGCAACGCATCCACGAAGTCGAGATTCCGCGCGAACTCGGCGCCGGCGAAGATCGGATACTTGCGGCGGCTGTCGTCGGCGGGGAACTCCTGGCCGCGCCGCATCTTCCCCGCCAGCAGCCCCTTCATCAGCGGCCAGTAGGCGACGACCGCCACGCCATGCCGCATGCACCAAGGCAGCACGTCGGCCTCGATCTCCCGCTGCAGCATGTTGAACTGCATCTGGCAGGCCGCCAGCGGGCAGGCCGCGGCGAACCGCTCCAGGTTCGCGACCGACGCGTTCGAGAGGCCGATCGCCCGGGCCTTGCCCGCGGCCATGAGCCGCTGCAGTTCGCCCGCCGACTCCTCGATCGGCACGGCCGGATCGGGGGCGTGCAGGTAGAGCAGGTCGAAGCGGTCCGTGCCGAGCCGCCGCAGGCTCTCCTCAACCTCGGCGCGGATCCGCTCCGGCCGGCCATCCACGACCTGCCGTCGCGGCGGCGACAGGGCCGCATCGGGCTCCCAGTGAATGCCGCACTTGCCCGCCAGCACCACGGCGTCGCGCCGGCGGCCGCCGTTGCCGGCAGTGCCGGAGGTCAGCCCCAGCGCCGCGCCGATCGCCCGCTCGCTCTCGCCCCGCTCGCCATAGCAGTAGGCCGTGTCGAGGTGCGTCACGCCGGCGTCGAGCGCCGCGCGGACCGTGGCGACGGCCGCCTCGTGGGTCACGCCCGCACGGGTCATGCCCGCCAGTGGCCAGCAGCCGAGACCGAGCGGGCCGACGGAGACGGCCGATTCACCGAGCGGGCGAGGCGTGGCGTTCATGGCCGGCAGGTCAGGGGGCGGTGGATGGGGCCGGGAACACGCCGCGGGCGAGGAACTCGGCCACGAGGTTCGCGGCATCACGGCTGAAGAGCAGACCTGTGTGCCAGGTGGGCAGCGTCACGTGGGCGTGGGGCACGGCCGGGTGCGTGCTCGCCTCCGACACGAGCGCGTCGTATTGAGCCGCGATCACCCCGAGTTCGAGATCTGGCGGCATGGGCAGTTCGTTGACGAGGCTGTCGGGCGCGGTCGAGAGCTCCGCGACGGGCTTGAGGAAGCGGCCGAAAGTGCCGACCGCACGAGTGGCCACGAACGAGCCGCGGTTCGGCGGCGCGAGCATGACGACCCGGCCGAGTTTCCGCGGCCGGTAGCGGTCGAGGGCGGCGCGGGCCACGATCCCGCCCATGCTGTGGGTCACGATATGCAGGGTGCCGACGGTCGGATCGGCATCGCGGGCCGCGAGCTCGCGGGCGAACCGCTCCGCATGCACCAGGAGTGAGCACTGCATGTTCCAGTAGCCCCAGGCGTGCGGCCGGAAGCCACGCCGCCGGAGGCGGCGGGCCAGTCCCACCAGCAGGAACTTGTTGGCCAGGTAGCCATGAATCAGCGACACGTAGGCTGCGGGGGAGGTTTCCATGGGCATCAATGCGGCCGGTCGGCTCTGGCCGATCCCGTGGCGCATGCCTCCAGGCATGCGAATGGACGATGGCGGGTCATGACCGGATTCGCACGCCTGGAGGCGTGCGCCACGTTCGGCAGGCTGCGGGGGACGTTTCCATGGCCTAGGCCGGCGGCGCGGGCCGGGCGGGCATCTGCGGTCGCTGCGGGGCAGGGCAGCAGTCGAGCGGGCAGACGTCGTGGTTCGCCGGGAGGCGGCCGATGGCGACACGCTCGGGAATCGCCCAGGCCCGCTCGGCGATCAGGTCGCGGACCATCGCCACGAACTCCGGCGCCGTGCCCACCGTGGCCGCACGCGCCATCTGCACGCCAAGCTCCTTGCAGAGGTCGGCCGCCTCCGTGTCGAGGTCATACAGCACCTCCATGTGGTCGGAGATGAAACCGATGGGGGCGACCACCACCTGCCGGCCGCCGCGGGCGTGCAGGTCGCGGATCGCGTCGCAGATGTCGGGCTCGAGCCACGGCTGCGTGGGCGGGCCGCTGCGGCTCTGGTAGACGAGCCGCCAGTTCGCCACGCCCGCCGCCTCGGCCACCAGCCGGCACGACTCCTCGAGCTGGGGCACGTAGCGGCAGCCGTCGGCCATCGACGTGGGGATGCTATGGGCCGTGAACAGCACTGGCACGCCCGCCCGATCGGCCGCGGGAAACGCCTCCAGGGCCAGGCGGACGTTCGCGGCCATCGGCCCGACGAAGCCGGGATGGTTGAAGAACACGCGGATCTTGTCCACCTGCGGGGCCCGGTCGCCGAGCGGGGCGACCGCGGCGGCGATGTTCTCACGATACTGCCGGCAGCCGGAGTAGCTGCTGAAGGCGCTGGTCACGAAGGCGATCACCCGCTTCACGCCGGCGTCGGCCATCTCGCGGAGCGTGTCGGTGAGCAGCGGATGCCAGTTGCGGTTGCCCCAATAGACCGGCAGGTGCGGGCCGCGGCGGTCGAGTTCCGCCCGCAGGGCCGCCAGCAGGGCGAGGTTCTGCTCGTTGATCGGGCTCTTGCCCCCGAAGTGGTAGTAGTGCTCGGCGACCTCGAGCATCCGCTCCCGCGGCACGTTGCGACCGCGAAGGACGTTCTCCAGGAAGGGGATGACGTCGTCGGGACCGTCCGGGCCACCGAAGGAAACGAGCAGCACGGCGTCGTAGGCGGAGGCATGACTCACGCGAATGATCCTCGGGGAAAAGGTGTGTGTGGGTGGTCACCGCTCCGGGGCGGTACGAGTTGTCTCGCTGGCGGAAGACCGCCACGCTCGCCATCCTCGCACCGACCCCGTCGCTGCCTCGAGCGCACGTGGTGCCGAGCCGGAGGCCCGGAGAGAACGTCTGGAGACGTGGCCAGGGCACCCCCGAGCCACGGAAAACCCAGACAATAAATTGGAATCGGCAATGACCCCACGGGGATTCGAACCCCGGTTACCGCCGTGAAAGGGCGATGTCCTAGACCTCTAGACGATGGGGCCATGTGGAAGGTGGAAACCACCGACCGAATGCGTGCAGACTACCCGCGAAAGCATAGTCACGAAAGGGGAGCCGGCCGATCAGGGGCAGTCAGCGGCTGGACGGATCGGTCGGTTCGCTCGCGTCTTCCACGGTCGTCACCGCGGGCAGATCGATCGGTTCGCCGCGGGCGATCGCCTCGAAGACCTCGCGGCGATGCACGGGTACGTCCTTCGGGGCCTCGACACCGAGTCGGACCTTGTCGCCACGGATCTCCACCACAACGATCGTGATATCGTTGTTGATGACGATGCTCTCGTCCTTCTTGCGCGACAAAACCAGCATGGCCCGTTCCTTGGCGGTGCTGACACCCAACCGAGATTCCTCAAACCCCCCAAAAATAAAAGGTTTTCAGGCCATCGTCAAGCAAATCGCAGGCCCAAACCCGGAAAAACCCGGTCTGACGGCCGCGTAAACCGCTCTCGTCTGCTTCGTCGGCGGCGGGCCCAGACGGCGGACACCCGGGCGATGCCGCCCGCGCACGACGGGCAAGGCGGCCGCGACGAGCGCCGCGAGCGACCGCGGCAGCGGTGGCTTGTTGGGTTGTCGGGCCTTCCTATACTGGCCTCGCCGCGACAGAACTCCGTGTCTGCGGCAGGCGCCGTTCCCGTCAGGACCCTCCATGAAAGCCTGGTTCCGCAACCTGTTCACGGCCGTGTGGACGGTGGTCGAGGGAATGTTCGTCACGCTGCGGGTCTTCGGGAGCACGTACGACCAGAAGCGGCGGACGTTCACCGAGCATTTTGAGTACCCGGAACTGCCGGCCCCCGTCGCCGCCCGGTACCGCGGCTTCCACCGCTACGACCTCACGACCTGCATCGCCTGCGACCAGTGCGCAAAAGCCTGCCCGGTCGACTGCATCTACATCGGCAAGGAGCGGGTCGAAGGGGGCAAGGGCTTCCGTGTCAGCGGCTTCACCATCGACTACTCGAAGTGCATGTTCTGCGCGTTGTGCGTGGAGCCGTGCCCCGTGGACTGCATCTTCATGGGCTCGACGCTCGACCTGTCCTGCTACAGCCGCGACGGAACGATCGTCGACTTCGCCCGGCTGCCAGTCGAGGTGGCGTGGGGCCGGTCGACCCTGAATCCCACCGCCGTCGCCGCGTCCAAGGTGATCGTCGATCCCGTGCACGGCGGCCCGAACCAGTAGCCCCGCGAGCCATCCCGCATGCATCCCGTCCTCATCGCCGGCTACGTCGCCCTGTTCGTCGCCGTCGGCGCGGCCTTCCTGGCCGTGAACCTGATCGTGGGCTGGCTCGTCCGTCCGCGGGCGCCCAACACCGAGAAACTCGAGGTCTACGAGTGCGGCGAGCCGACGATCGGCTCGAGCTTCGTGCAGTTTGACCTGCGGTTCTACGTGGTGGCGCTGCTGTTCATCATCTTCGACGTCGAAGTGGCGCTGTTCTTCCCATGGGCCACCGTGTTCGGCAAGGCGACGCAGCTAACTGATCCGGCGTTGGCCACCGTCCAGGCCGACGGCAGCCTCACGCCCGCCGCGGCGGGGCTCTTCCGGGAGCTCGGTGTCGAGAAGCCGGCCGTGCCCGCGGAGGCCGGCCCGCTCTTCCAGCCGACGCTGGCCGACGCCAACGCCATCGAGGCCGCCCGTGGCGACAAGACGCCGGCCCAGGCGCGGGGCGAGTGGTCGGTGGCCCGCGCCGGCTCGCTGCTCGCGCGGACCGCAGCGGTGGACATGGCCGCGTTCTTCGCCATTCTGCTCGTCGGGTTCGCGTATGTGTGGTATCGCGGCGACCTCGACTGGGTGCGGGCCGTATCGTCCGAACGCGGCACCGCCTGACCGGCGGCCGACCTCCTTTCCTCCTGCCAGACACTCGCCATGCGTGGACCCGACTTTCTCAGCCAGCTCGACGCCGCCCTGCCGGGGGCGATCGTGGGCCGCAACCTCGAGGCCATGGACCCCTGGATCGAGATCGCGCCGGAGCGGATCGCCGACGTCTGCCAGTGGCTCGACACGAAGAGCCCGGTGCGGTTCGATGCGCTCGAATGCATCACGGCGATCGACTGGTTCGAGCCCGATGCGAAGAAGGCGGCCAAGGTCTCGTGGCAGCCGCACACGGAGCTCGTCTACCACCTGTGGAGCACCGCGGCACGGGTGAGCCTCGTGCTCAAGTGCAATCTGCCGCGGTGGAAGGGCGACGTGCCCGGGCAGCTGCCGGAGATCCCCAGCGTGTGCGGCGTGTGGCGTGGGGCCAACTGGCACGAGCGCGAGGTCTACGACCTGTCGGGCGTGTGGTTCACCGGCCACCCTGACCTGCGGCGCATCCTCTGCCCCGAGGACTGGGAGGGCCATCCGCTCCGCAAGGACTACGAGCAGCCGCTCGAATACCACGGCATCAGAGGCAAGTGAGCATGGCCAGCGCGATCGACGGCGATCCGAGAATCAATTTGTGTCGCGAAAAAAGCCCTCCATGGCCTTTTTTCGCTTGATCGACCGGAGGGAAAGCCAAGGTTCCCTCGGTCGATGTGAGTCGCCTCGTGCGACATTGGCTTCCTAGCTCGAACAATACGTGAGAGATCACATGGCCAGCGCGATCGACGACGATCCTCGGATCATTGAGTTCGACGTCCGCACGGACGAGATGCTCGTCAACATGGGCCCGCAGCACCCGAGCACCCACGGCGTGCTCCGGCTCGTGCTGCGGACCGACGGCGAGGTGGTGTCGGAGATCGAGCCGCACATCGGCTACCTGCACCGCTGCGCCGAGAAGATCGGCGAGAATCTGACGGCCCGGCAGTGGATTCCGTACACCGACCGGATGGACTACCTCGCCGCGATGAACATGAATCTCGGCTGGGCCCTGACCGTCGAGAAGCTGATGAAATACGAGGTGAGCGAGAAGGCCCGCCACCTGCGGGTGCTGATCGCGGAGCTGAGCCGGATCGCCAGCCACCTCGTGGGCATGGGGGCCTACGGCCTCGACCTCGGCACGTTCAGCCCGTTCCTCTACGCCTTCCGCGAACGGGAGAAGATCCTCGACCTCTTCGAGGAGGCCTGCGGCGCCCGGCTCACCTACAGCTACATCACCGTCGGCGGGCTGACGGCCGACCTGCCGCCCGGCTGGCTGGGGCGGTGCGAGGCCTTCCTCGACCAGTTCGAGCCAATCATCAAGGAATACCATGCTCTGCTCACGACCAACGCCATCTTCGTGAAGCGCACGGCCAACATCGGCGTGCTGTCGCGGGAGCTGGCGATCGAGTATGGCTGCTCGGGGCCGGTGCTCCGCGGCAGCGGCGTGGATCAAGACATGCGGCGGGACGGCGAGGCGATCTACACGGCGATGTACGACGGCTACGCCTTCGAGGTGGCCGTGATGAAGAACGGCCACTATCCCCGCGATCACGAGTATCCGCCGGTGCCGGCCGACGCCGTGCTCGGGGACTGCTGGCACCGGTTCTTCGTGCGGATGCTGGAGGTGGTGCAGTCGATGGACCTGGTGCGGCAGGCGATCGACCGCTACTCGGCCTGCAAGGGCACGATCGGTGAGCCGCTCAAGCTCACCGAGAAGATCCCGGCCGGCGACGCCTACCTCGAGACCGAGGCCCCGAAGGGCCAGATGGGCTTCTATGTCGTCAGCGACGGCACGGCGATCCCGTGGCGGGTGCGGGCCCGGTCGAGCTCGTTCTCGAACCTGGCGGTGGCGCCGGAACTGTGCCGCGGCTGCCTGATCGCCGACGTGCCGGCGATCGTGGGGAGCCTCGACATCGTGATGGGTGAGATCGACCGGTAAAGCGCACTCGACTTTGCCGAAGCGCCGGCTTCGGGGGCGGCAAAAGTCTTCTCGCTGTGGCCGCGGCGGCCACACGCTCGTCGAGCGTTCGCCGACCCCCTCGCCTCCCTCTCCCCATGTGTCCAGGAAACGCCCCACGGATGCCGGAACCGCTCTGCCAGCCCGCTCGTTTCGGCCGGCCTTGGTCGCGACGCCGTTTTGCGGCCGGGGCTTGTGGTTTCGAACGGCGTAGGGCAAACTTCGTGCGATTTTTCACGAAGTCCGTTTTCGGCCTGAAATACCGCATACATGGCTGAATTTCTCATCAATTCCGCGGGCCTTCCCGAGTGGCTGGCCTGGACGATCACGGCCGTCGTGGCGGCGGTGTTGATCCTGAATGTGATCGCCGGCGGGGCCCTGGTGTTCATCTGGGCCGAGCGGAAGATCGCGGCCCGCATTCAAGACCGCCTCGGGCCCACGCGGACCGGCGGCCGGTTCGGCTGGCTGCAATCGCTCGCCGACGGCATCAAGCTCCTTGCCAAGGAAGACCTGATGCCGGAAGGGGCCGACGGCATGCTGTTCCGGCTCGCGCCCTACGTCAGTTTTTGCGCCTCGTTTTGCGCCTTCATCGCCCTGCCCTTCGCCTTCGACTTCGTCGGACAGCGGCTCAACGTCGGCGTGTTCTTCGTGGTGGCGGTGCTGGGCCTGGAGGTCTTCGGCGTGATCCTCGCGGGCTACGCCTCGGCCTCGAAGTGGTCGCTGTTCGGCGCGATGCGCGAGGCCGCTCAGGTGGTGAGTTACGAGGTGCCGCTGGGGATGTGCGTGGTCGTGCCCGTGATGCTCGCCGGGAGCATGGATCTCGTCACGATCGCCGAGAAGCAGGCGGGCTGGTTCACCAACTGGTATCTGTTTCACGATCCGTTCACGTTCGTGATCTTCTGGGTCTACGTCACCTGCGCCGTGGCCAGCGTGAACCGGGCGCCGTTCGACCTGGCCGAGGCGGAGAGTGAGCTCGTCGCCGGCTTCCACACGGAGTATTCGGGCCTCCGGTGGAGCTACTTCTTCATGGCCGAATACGGCTCGATGTTTCTCGTCAGCGCCCTGGCGGCCGTGCTCTTCATGGGGGGCTGGAACGGCCCGATTCCCGTGGCCAAGCTGCTCGGCCTGTCGGCCGGCACCGGCGACACGGCGGGCTATTTCGTGCGGCTGCTCGGCATGGCGAACCTCCTCGGCAAGGCCACGCTCGGCGTGCTGGTGATGATGTGGGTGCGGTGGACGCTGCCCCGGCTGCGGATCGACCAGGTGATGACCACCTGCCTCAAATACTGCACGCCGCTGGCGGCGGCCATGTTCGCCGGGGTCATGGTCTGGCAGCTCGCCCTGCCGGGCGGGATCGTTCGCGGCCTCTCCCGGCCGGCGGGTGAAGTTCGCGAGGGATGGCTCGAAGGGCCGGGGGGCAAGGCCGCGTCGCGGCCGGCCGCCGACGCCGCTCAAAAGGTGGCGGAGGTGGCTCGATGAGCGGCATTCTCGCGACCTTCGGGGCGGTGACGCTGCCGCTGGCGGCCCTGAATTGGCATTCCTTCTTCTTCGTGCTCTTCGCGGCTGTGGCGTGTGCGTGTGCGATCGCGGTCGTGCTCGCCGACAACGTCGTGCGGATGGCCCTGTATCTCGTGCTCTCGCTCGGGGCGACGGCCGGTCTGTTCTTCCTGGCCGGCGCCGAGTTCGTGGGCGCGATGCAGCTCATGATCTACGTCGGCGGCACGCTCGTGCTCCTCGTGTTCGGCGTGATGCTCACCGCCCAGGCGCCGTTCGTGTCGATCAAGACGACGACGGGCGACCGCGTGCTGGCCGGCGTGGTGGGAGCGGCGCTGCTGGCGGTGCTCCTGCAGTCGGCGTTCTCCGTGCCCGCCTGGCGGCAGCCTGCGGCCGGAACCGTCGCGGCGCCAGCCGCCACGCCGGTCGGAATGGCCCTGCTCGGCGTGCGGGTGGACGAGCCTGCGGCGGGTAGCCCGCAGGGGGCGGTTCGCAGCGGCTATCTGCTGCCCTTCGAGATCGTGTCGGTCCACCTCCTCGTGGTGCTCGTCGGGGCCGCCTACTTGGCCCGGGCCAAGAAGCGGAAGACACCGCGGGCGATCGAGGTGGCGGCGTCGGTCGAGCCGCCCGCCTCCGTGGCGGAGCACGCGGCAGTCGGTCGCGGTGCGGGCCGGGCGACTTCCGTGCTCTCGGGAGGCCGGTCATGAGCGGTGGACTTCTCGGCCAGGTCGCGGCGGTGCCGCTCTTTGCCAGTCTGCTCACGGAGCCGGTGAGCGTGGCCCACTATCTCGTGGTCGGGGCCATCCTGTTCGCGGCCGGCATCGTCTGCATGGCCGTGAAGCGGAACGCGCTCGGGGTGCTGATGGGCATCGAGCTGGTGCTCAACGGCGCGAATGTGAACTTCGTCGCCTTCGCATCGCCGTATCTGCAGGGCGAAGGGGCTCGCGGGCTGGGAATCGATGGCCAGGTGATCGCGCTGTTCGTGATCCTGCTGGCCGCCGCCGAGGCAGCCGTGGCACTCGCCATCACGCTCAACTTCTACAACAACCACGCCACCGTCGACATCGACCGGGCGGACGACCTCAAGGGCTGATCGGACGCCTCCTGTCTATGGACATCGCCGCCCAACTTTCGTTGCTGCTCGGCCTCGCCTGGCTGGCGCCCCTGGCGTCGTTCGTGGCGATCCTGTTCTTCGGGCCGCGGATGGGCAAGCACGGCCGCAACGCCGCCTGGGTGGCGACCGCCGCGATCGTCACGTCGCTGGTGCTGCGGCGACCATGGGGCGGCGCATGCCGGCGATCATGCCGCCGCCGATGGCCATGTCGCCGGACACGCGAATGACGGGCACGGCGGGCATGCCGGGCATGGCGGCGCTGATGGCCACGCCGCCGCGGCCCCGATCGCCTACGCGGGCGACTGGTACACGCTCTACCAGGGCGGGAGCCTCAAGCTCTCGATCGGCTGGTACGTCGACGCGTTGACGGTGTTGATGTTCGTGGTGGTGACGTTCATCGCCACCTGCATCCACGTCTACGCCTCGGGCTACATGCACGACGAGCTGCACGACGTCACCGACCACGAGGTCACGCTCGCCGATGGCCACCACCTCCACCGGCCGGGGCGGTTCCCGCGGTTCTTTCAGGCCCTGTCGCTGTTCTGCTTCTCGATGCTCGGGATCGTGATCGCCGGCAACCTGGCGATGGTGTTCATCTTCTGGGAGCTGGTGGGCATCTGCTCCTGGTTCCTGATCGGCTTCTACTACGAGCGGAAGAGCGCCTCGACGGCCGCCAACAAGGCGTTCATCGTCAACCGCGTGGGCGACTTCGGCATGCTCATCGGCCTGATGGCCCTGTGGGGGGCGCTCGGCACGCTGCAGTTCGCCGACTCGCGGGCCACCGGTCCCGACGGTGCGGAGGTCGTGCAGCCCGGCTTGTTCAGTCTCGTCCGGCCCGCCGCCACGGGGCACGCCCTGCAGGTGCCCGATGGCATGGTGAAGTTCGCCGCGGCCGACGAGGTGGCGAAGATCGCCGCCGGCCAGCCGCAGAACCCGGCCGCCGCCGCCAGCGAGATCGCGGCCCGCGTCGGTGACTGGCGGGCGATGGGCCTGGGCAACTGGCTGTTGTTCATCGCCGGCCTCGGCATCTTCTGCGGCTGCGTGGGCAAGAGTGCCCAGTTTCCGCTCTTCGTCTGGCTCCCGGACGCGATGGAGGGCCCCACGCCCGTCTCGGCGCTCGTGCATTCGGCGACGATGGTGGCCGCGGGCGTGTACCTCGTGGGCCGGTTTTTCCCGGTCCTCACCCCCGACGTGCTGCTGGTCATTGCCTACTGCGGTGCGATCACGCTGTTCATCGCCGCCACGATCGCCCTGGTGGCCAACGACATCAAGCGGGTGCTGGCCTACTCCACGGTCAGCCAGCTCGGCTACATGATGCTCGCCCTGGGAGTCGGCGGCTGGGTGGCGGGGCTGTTCCACCTCGTGACGCACGCCTTCTTCAAGAGCCTGCTCTTCCTTTGCTCGGGCTCGGTGATCCACGCCTGTCACACCAACGACATGCGGAAGATGGGCGGGCTCGCCAAGGTGATGCCGCAGACGGCCGGCACGATGCTCGTCGGCTGCCTGGCGATCATCGGCGCCGGCATTCCTTTCGTGATCGGTCTTTCGGGCTATTACTCGAAGGACGCGATCCTCGCCCAGGCGCTCTCCTTCTCGCAGGTCAACCCCAGGCACTCGATTCTCTTCCTGGCGGTGGCGGGGGGGGCGTTCCTGACGGCGTTCTACATGTTCCGCCTGTGGTTCATGACGTTCGCGGGCAAGCCCCGCGACCACCACGTGGCCGAGCACGCCCACGAGTCGCCCTCGGTGATGGTCACGCCGCTGCTCGTGCTGGCCGTCCTCGCAGTGGTGGCCGGCTGGACGCTGCCCGGCGGCTTCGGGATCGCGAACCTGCTCGAGCAGGCCCGCCCCGCCGGCACGGCGGAGGGCTTCGCGCTCGGGGCGGTGACGATTCCCGCCGAGTACAAGAGCCACGAGGGCGCGATCCACGTCACCGCGACGATGACGGCGTTCGCCACCGCGCTGGCAGGCGTGGTCCTGGCGGCCGCGATGTATCTGTGGCGGATCGTGTCGCCCGACGTGGTGGCGACGATCTTCCGGCCGATCTACTCGTTCCTGGCCAATCGCTGGTACTTCGACGAGATCTACCACGCCCTGTTCGTGCTCCCGGCCCACGGCATCGCTCGGCTGGCAAGCGGCATCGACACGGGGCTCATCGACGGGCTGATCAACGGCCTGGCCTGGGCCGCGCGGCAGTTGGCGGGCATCGACGCCTGGATCGACCGCACCATCGTCGACGGGCTCGTGAACACCACCGCGAACGCCACCTGGAACGCGGGCCTGGAGCTCAAGAAACTGCAGACCGGCCGCCTGCGGCAGTACGTGATGTTCATCGTCGCCGGCACCGTGGCCCTCTTCGTCCTCGCCAGCATGCTGTTCAAGTCGTCGCTGGCCGGCTGACGCCGGCAGCCCCCGACCCATTTCCTCGAACCCGGATCACGAACGGACCCCGACATGCCTCCCGTCGACACCCTCGCCCAGCCCGCCCTCTGGCCCCTCACGGCGATCGTCTTCCTGCCGGCCCTGGTGGCGGCCGTGCTCTCGCTGCCGATCTTCAGCAAGGGGCGCGAGGATGCCGTCCGCTGGATCACGCTGGCGACGACCGCGGTCGTGTTCGTGCTCTCGCTGTGGATGGCCTGGCCGACGCTGTTCGGGGCCGTGGGGCCGGGACAGTTCGTCGTCGGCGAGGCGGGCATGCAGGGCGTCGTCAAGCAGCCGTGGATCCCGGCCTTCAACATCGAGTATCTACTGGGCGTGGACGGTATCAGCATGCCGCTGGTCGTGCTCACGACCTTCCTCTCCATGCTCGCCGCGGCCGCCAGCTGGCCGATCACCAAGCACGTCAAGGCCTACCACGTGCTCTTCCTGCTGCTCGTGACGGGCATGCTCGGCGTGTTCGTGTCGCTCGACTTCTTCCTGTTCTACGTGTTCTGGGAGGTGATGCTGCTGCCGATGTATTTCCTCATCGGCATCTGGGGTGGCCCGCGCCGCGAGTATGCGGCGATCAAGTTCTTCCTCTACACGCTCCTCGGCAGCGTGCTGATGCTGCTGGCGATCCTGATGCTCTATTTCACGAGCGACCTGCGGATGCTCTCGCCGGAGCAGCTCCAGGCGGCCCACGTGATCGCCCCCGGCCTCGACGCCGCGGCCGCGGCCGACGCCGTGAACGCGATCAAGTCGGCCAAGGATCCGGTGCACACCTTCAATCTGCTGGCCCTGGCCCAGCTCGGCCAGCTGCCGAACTCGCCGTTCGCGGCGGTGAACCTGTGGGGCATGTCGCTGGAGACCTGGGCCTTCCTGCTCCTGCTCATCGGCTTCGTCATCAAGGTGCCGGTGGTGCCGGTGCACACCTGGCTCCCCGACGCCCACGTCGAGGCTCCGACTCCGATCTCGATGATCCTCGCCGGCGTGCTCCTCAAGCTCGGCGGTTACGGCATCCTCCGCATCTGCTATCCGATCTGCCCGGGGGCCGGCCTGTCGCTGGCGTGGCTGGTGTGCGGCCTGGGGGTCGTCTCGATGGTGTACGGCGCCTTTGCGGCCCTCGCCCAGAAGGACTTCAAGCGAATGGTGGCCTACAGCTCGGTGAGCCACATGGGCTACGTGATGCTCGGCCTCGGCGTGTGGAGCGCGGTGGCGGGCAACGAGTTCCGCTGGGACGCCTGGGCCCAGGGGGTCAACGGCGCCATGTTCCAGATGCTGGCCCACGGCATCTCGTCGGCCGGCATGTTCTTCATGGTCGGCGTGCTCTACGACCGCGTGCACCACCGCAACCTCGAGGAGTTCGGGGGGATCGTCGGCCGGATGCCCGTCTACTCGGGGCTCGCGTTCGCCATCTTCTTCGCCGGCCTCGGCCTGCCGGGGCTGTGCGGTTTCATCGGCGAGGTGCTGGTCACGCTCTCCTCGTGGAACTACAGCCGCGTGCTCGCCGTGATCTCGGCCTTCACGGTCATCCTCACGGCCGGCTACATCCTGTGGGCGATCCAGCGGGTGTACCTGGGCGCCGAGTACAAGGGCCCGCATGGTGACCACCTGACCCCGATCACCGGGCGCGAGCTTTCCATCGCCGTGCCGCTGGTGTTCTTCGCGATCCTGTTCGGCGTGGCGCCGCAGTTGATCTTCAATTACGTCACCCCGTCGGTGAACCGGCAGGTCGAGACGCTCGCCGACTGGACGCGGCGGGTGCGGCCCGACGCTCCGGCCGCCCAGCCCGCGCTCGCCTCCGCCCCGGCCGCTCCGGCGGGCCGCTGAACCTCGAACCCAACGGCTGCACCGTGGAAATCGGATCCCTCATCACCGGCGCGATCACCGACACGCTCGACGTGTCGCTGCCGCTGTTTCGCGTCGAACTCGCCATCGCGGCGACGATCGTGCTCATGCTGCTGTGCCGCATGCTCCCGGTGCTCCGCCGGGCCGACTCGGCCCTGATCGCCCTCGGCGGGGCGGGCTTCGCCCTGTGGTATGCGTGGTGTGATCTGCGGGGGCTGCCGGCCGCGCCCTGGACGCTCGCCGATGCGGCGGCCGTGCCGGCCCGCCAGGAACTGTTCGGCGGCCTTCTCGTGTTCGATTCCTTGACGGCCGCGGTCCGTCTGCTCCTCGCCGGGTTCCTCGTGCTCTACATCCTGTTCACGAAGGTCTCGGGGATTCCCGACCGCGAGGATGGGGCCGACTTCTACACGCTGGTGTTCGGCGGTGCCCTGGGCATGTGCCTGATGGCGTCGGCGAACCACCTGCTGATGGTCTTCATGGCCGTCGAAATGGCGAGCGTGCCCTCTTACGCGCTGGCCGCGATCCTCAAGGGCCGCAAGGCGGCCTCGGAGGCGGGGCTCAAGTACGCCGTCTATGGCGCCGGCGCCGCCGGCATCATGCTCTACGGCATCAGCCTGCTGGCCGGCGTGACGGGCACCTGCCACCTGCCGAGCATGGCCGGCGAAGTGGCGCGGATCGTCGGCGAGGGCGGGGCCGGCGGCGAGGTGCTCGTGCTCGCGCTCGGGGGGCTGATGGTGGCCGTGGGGCTGGCGTTCAAGCTCTCGGCGGTGCCGTTCCACTTCTGGTGCCCGGACGTGTTCGAGGGGGCGGCGGCCGAAGTGGGCGGCTTCCTCGCCGTGGCCAGCAAGGCGGCGGCCGTGGCCCTGCTGCTGCGGCTCGCCTTCACGCTGGGGGCACCGGCGGCCGTCCCGGCTGCCGCGGCCACCGTGGTGGCGGGCGCCGGCGACGTGCGGCACTTCATGGTCTATGTGATCGGGCTGATGGCGGCGGTCACCTGCACGCTGGGCAACCTCGCCGCCTACGGCCAGACGAACATGAAGCGGCTGCTGGCCTACTCGACGATCGCCCACGCCGGCTACCTGATGATGGGGGCGGCCGCCGCGGTGGCGCTGATGGGCGTCGATGCCGCCGGTTCCCGTCGTGCCGTTGCTGCCCTCGTCTTCTACCTGGCCACGTATCTGTTCATGAACCTCGCCGCGTTCGCGATCGTGGCCCTGCTGCGGAACCGGCTGCGGAGCGAGGAGATCGCTTCGTACGCGGGCCTCGTGCGGACGAGCCCGGGGATCGTGGTCGCCACGGCCGTGGTGCTCGTGAGCCTCATCGGCCTGCCGCCGCTGGCGGGTTTCATCTCCAAGTTTCTCGTCTTCGCGTCGCTGGCCGAGGCGATCCAGGCGGGCGCCGAGAAGCCGCTGATGCTCGTGCTGCTCGTCGTGGGCGGCGTGAACACCGTGATCAGCCTGTTCTATTACCTGCGAGTGCTGAAGGTGATGACGTTCGATCCGCCGCCCGCCGACCGCGCCGGCGAGGCGTTCCCGCTCGTCTCCCTGCCGGGGGCGGTGGTGACGGCGCTGGCGGTGCCGGTCGTGCTCCTCGGGCTCTTCTGGTCCGGGCTGTACGCGGCGGCACAGCTGGCCGGCACGTTCGCCAGTTAGGGAAACCCGACCATGCCTTCCGTCGATCCGCTTCGTCGTCTCGCCGCCGCCCTCGAATCGTCGCTGGCGATGTACGTGGCCGATTCCGGCATCTGGTCGTATCCGGGCCCGGAGGAGATCAAGCTCGCGTTGGCCGATCTCGTGGGCGATCACAAGAGCCTCCTCGACCGGGCCGGCGCGGTGCTGGCGGACCGCGAGGTGGCTGCGCCGCGGACGGCCTATCCCCTCTCCTTCACCGCCGGGCACGACCTCGATCTGCGGTTTCTCCTGCCGCGGATCATCGCCGGGCTCGACGCGCAGGCACGCGTCTGTGACGAGGTCGCGGCCGCCGGCGGCGATGACGCCACCGCCGCCCAGCTGGCTCGGGAGACCGTGGAGACGAATCGCCGCCACGCCGACCAGCTCCGCCAGCTCGTCGCCAAGAGCCGCGCGGGCCTGGTGGACGCGAAGCCCTGACGGGCTGTTGGTCGCATCCTCTTCGTGACTCATGGCCCCCGGGCTCTTGGGAAGCAACCGCAACGCCCCCGATCGCTCGCGGCTGCAGCATTAAAAACAATCACAAGAAGCCCCGGGTGGAAACCCGGGGACTCCGGGCGTGAAAACCACCCTGCCGTCCATGCCGCAGGTTCGCGTATATCATCCTCCCCGGCTTCCGCCGGGGAGCTTTTTGAATGAACAAAGGGTGCGCGGCGGATAGCGCGAGCGAACCGACATGAGCCACCTCTTCGACAGCCACTGCCACCTCGATCCGATGCGGTTCGGAGCCGAACTCCCCGACGTGCTCGCCCGGGCGCGGGCGGCGGGCGTGACGGGCATGACCGTGATCGGCACGCGGGCCGCCGACAGCGAGGCGGCGGCGGACCTCGCCGCCCGCGAGCCGGGCATCGTGGCGGCGGCGGGCATTCATCCCAACGACGTCGCCGAGGCCGAGCCGGGGGAGTGGGACCGGATCGTGCGGCTCGCCGAGTCGGGCCGCGTGGCCGCCATCGGCGAGACGGGCCTTGACTGGTATCGCACGACGGCGCCGCCGGACTTGCAGCGGGACTCCTTCGATCGTCACCTGCGACTGGCCCAGCAGCTCGCGTTGCCGGTCGTGATCCACACGCGGGAGAGCATCCGCGACGTGCTCGACATGCTGCGCGAGGCCGTGGCCCGCGGGCCGCTCGCGGCGGTGCTCCACGCCTTCACGGGCACCGCGGCCGAGGCGGCCGAGGCGCTCGACCTCGGCTGCCATCTCGGCTTCGCGGGGATGGTGACCTTTCGCTCGTCGGCGGCGCTCCGCGAGGTGGCGAAGACCGTGCCCCTGGAGCGGCTGCTCGTGGAGACCGACAGCCCGTTTTTGTCGCCGGAGCCGCTGCGCGGGAAGCGGAACGAGCCGGCGAACGTCGTCCATACGGCCCGCTGCCTGGCGCTGGCGCGGGGCGAGCCCTTCGAGCAGTTCGCCGCCGTTACCACCGCCAACGCCCGCCGCGTGTTCGGGGGCGGCAGGTAGCGGGTTCCGCCCACCGGCCCCGTCCACGGTCAGAGATGGACATGCTCGACTTCGCCACCGGCCATCGGCTGTTGCTGGAACGCAGGCTTCCCCTCGATCGCACCGCCGAGTTCCACGCCCGGGCCGCCACCCTTGCCGATCCCCTGGCCGCGATCGCCCGGCGGTTTTTAGCGTCGCAGGCGGCGGGGGCCACCGAGGATGAGCAGGCCCGCGTCGCGGCCGAACTCGGCGGCTGCGACGACCGTCAACTCGCCGACATCTTTGCGGTGCTCCTGCCGGGGCTCGCCGCCGCCGCCGTGCGGACGTGGCGATCGATCGGCACCGGCTTCATGTCGGCCTTCCGTTCTCCGCTCCCCTGCCGGGCCAACGATCCCGGCGTGAACCTCGGAAAGCAGATGGCCTGGCTGCGGGCGACGCAGCGGGTGTTCCTCGAATATCCCGCTGACATCACGACCGCCGAGGGCCTCGCGGTCTGGGCCCCGTATTTCGACCAGGAACTGATCCGCACGATCTTCGGGGTGCTCGTGCTTCTCGAGGGGGACGACACGACGGCGCACGTGGGCCGCCTCCTCGCCGGCGTGATCGATCAGGGAGGCGACTCCGGTCACAACGTGCTTGACACGCTGCGGCTCACGCTCGACGACCGCCATCCGGCCAGCATGTTCGCCGGCCACGTGCCGCGGGCCTTGTGGCGTTGCGACAGTGCCGAGGCGCATGGCCTGCTGCTCGAATGCCTGGCCACGGGTCGGGGGCGCGAGCATCACCGCCTCATCGTCCGCGGAGCCGCCGAGGTGAGCCTCGGCCACGTGACCAGCGTGCTGCGCTGCCTGCTCGCCGACCGCGACGCCCTGTCGCCGGCGGTGGGGACCGAGATCCTCGGCTGGTTCGGGCTGCCCGCGGCCGCCGCCCCGGCGGACGCGGTGGCCGGCTTCATCGAGCAGATCCTCGATGCCATCGACGCCCGGGCACTCGGCCTTCCATCGCCTGGTGACTCGCCGGGCGGCCTGTTCCATGCGTGGGTGGCCCTCGCGGAGGACGTGCGCGAGGGTGTGCCTATCCTGGCGCAGGTTCTCGAGGGAGACGACACAGAGGCCCGCGCCGGTGCGGTCCTCCTCGCCTGCCACATATCCCATCCCGCGGCCCTGCCGGTCCTCGACCAGGCACTGGCCGATCCGGATCTGCGCGTCGCCTTCCTCGCCGTCGACGCCCTGGGGGAAAGCAGTCGCAAGGCCGCCGCGGCCGACAGGCCGGAGCGGCTGCGCCGGCTCATCGACCTCGGGCGGCGGGGGGCCGCGGCAGGACTCCGCCTCGCCCTCCTGAGCGGTGCCGAGCCGGAGAAGTTCTTCGGTCGCATCCAGGTCGCCCTGGGGAATGCCTGGGCCGACGAGCCGGTGACGCTGCTCGGCGACCTGATCGACAGGCCCGAGTTCCGCACGTGCATGTTTCTCCCCGCCGATTACCGTCCTCCTGACACCGCTTCCATCGAGGCGCTGATCGATCGTTCTGGTTCGCTCCCGGCGGGCGAGTGGGTGGCGAAGAACCGCCTCCACACGTTCATCGCCCGGGCCAGCCTGACGCCCGACCAATGGCACCGCTGGCTGGTCCCGCAGGCCGAATCGCGGACGGGCGTCGACTGGGAGCAGCGGCGGCTCGTCCGCAGGCTCGACGCCGAGAGCCTGAGTGCGGTCTGTGAACGGCTCTGTGTGGACCCGCGACCGCGGGTCCGCCGTGCCGGGCTGATGATCGTCGTCGAGGCTCTGGAAGAGACTGTCGATGGGCCGTGCCTGAATCTGGCGCGGTCCCTGGTCCGCGATGCGACAGACCGTTCACGGCAGTCGCTGGAGTCTTCCGGCGAAGCCGACCTGCTGACCGCGATCGAGGCCCGCATCGCCGCGCGGGACGGTGTCGAACTCCCCGCCCTGCCGGGGCCGCTCGCCGCCGCGTTTCCGGATCTCGCGGCCACGCCTTCGTGGACGCCCCGGCCGCAGACCATCCGCCGCTTCACGCCCGGCTGTGCGATCCTGTTCGCGGCCCTCGACGACGTCGTCGGCGACTTTTTCGCGGAGCACGGCGGCACGCTCCTGGAACTCGCGGCACGGATTCCCGGCGACAGCCGCCCAGCGGACGATCGTTTGCTGGCCCTCGAGCGGCTGCCCTGGTACCGCCCGCACCTCGCCCCGTGGCTCGAGCGGCTGCGGATGCGGGCGGTCGAATGGTGGTCGGTGCACGGAGCCCGTGTGGAGCCGGGCGACGGCCTCGATCTCGTCCGCCTCGGGACCTTGCGGCGCGGCGTGTTCGAGAATGAGCTCGAGCGGACGCGGCTCGAGGCCCTCGGCTTCGACCTCGGCCCGCTCGTCGCGCTGCGGGTGCCGCCCGGTGTGTTCGGCCGGGCGGAGTCGGCCCGCGGCTCCGCTGCGGCCGTGGTCGCGGAGTTCGCCGCCATCGACGCGGCGACGCACGGGCGGACGGTGTGCACGCTGTTCGAGCATCTGCTGGAGACCCGCGGCACGTGGCGGGACTACGGCTGGATGCTCGATGTCGCCGAGACGATGTGCGCAGGCGTCTCGACGGAGCTGATCGCCTGCCTGGGGCGGTCGGTCCGCAGCGTGTACGGCCAGACCGTGCCCGTCGAGACGTGGCTGCGTTCCCCCGCCGCTCTGCATCGGGAACGGGAGCCGGTGGAGATCGCCCGCAGGCTGTTCCTGATCCGGCGGCATATCGGCTCATGGAAGTGGCACGACGGGACCGACGACAGGTTTCACCTGCGCAGCCATGCCGCCGGCGGCGCGACGCTCGCCGACATGCTGCGGGCCGTGGTGGTCGAACCTCCGACCACATGGGAGGCCCCGCGGCTTCCGGCGGAGTTCGTGGAGCAGATTCGCACGACGGCGCCGCAGCGGGCCGAGGAGTTCCGCGGCTTCCGCGACCGGCTCACGGCCTGCCTCGTCGCCGCGGAGACCGCCCGCGCGGATGACGAGCCGACCGACTGGACGACGCTCGCCGCCACCGTGGGCCATCTCGAGGGCTGCGAGCACTGGCTGCGGGCGGTGGAGGGGAGTGCGGCCATCGGGCTCGCACGCCTCGCGGGGGACCGCACGACCCGCCGGCAGGCGATCTCCCGCCTGGTGCACTCGATCCACCCCGAGCCGACGCTCGATCACGACGCGGCCGCCGCCCGCATCGCCGATCTGTTGGCCCGGCGGCGGGTGACGCCGGCCCATCTGCTGCAGGCCGCGTTCCTCGCCCCGCAGTGGCTCACGATCGTCGGCCGGGCGCTCGACTGGCCGGAGCTGCCGCGGCTCCACGAGTGGCTCACGGAGCTCGAGCGCGTCGGAGCAGGATGGGACGACGACGATGACTCAGCCGTAGCCGACGATGCCGACGCGGCCGCGGAAGAAGGGCCCGCCGCCGCACCGGCGGCGGCAACCGCTGGCTCCCCGACCGTCGCACGCTGGTACGAGCGGGTGCCCGCCGGCCTCGACGACCGGCAGATCGGGCGGCTGCTCGGCGCCGCCCGCGTGATCATGCCGCCGAAACACCTCGAGCAGGTGCGAACCTGCATCACGATCCTCCATCGGCGGATCGATCGCGGGCAGCTGGTCGCGGAGGCCCGGGCAGCCGTGAAGCCGGTCGATCCGATGCCGTTGGCGTTCGTGCCGGTGGAGCCCGGAGCGGGCCGGTTGCCGGACCTGATCGAGCGGCGGCAGGCCCTCGCCCATTTGCGGCAGGTCGCCGGTACGGTGCGGCGCAAGCAGGACGCGATCGAGGCGGTCGATCGGGCGGTGAGTCTGCTCGCCCGCAGGGCGGGCGTCGGGACGGCGGAGCGACTCGACTGGCTGCTCGCGGCAGCGGCCGGCCACGAGGAGCCAGCCGTGGTGACGGCGGAGGAGTGCACGGCGCGGATCGTGATCGACCCGCAGGGGCGGCCGGCCTGCGTGTTCTCGAAGCGGGGCAAGGCCGTGAAGACGCCGCCGGCGCCGCTCAAGAAGCATCCCGGCTTCAAGCCTTTCCAGCAGGCCTTCAAGTCGTTGCAAGCGTTGTTCGACCTCACGTGCCGCATGGGCACCGAGGCGATGCTCCGGTGCCGGTGGCACCCGGCCGACGAGTGGGAGTGGCTCGGGCGGCATCCGCTGGTCCGCGGTGTGCTCTCGGCCCTCGTCGTGACCGACGGCACCCGGGTCGGGCTGCCCACGCCGGACGGCCGCGGTCTCGTCGCCGCCGATGGTCGGGTCGCGCCGCTTGCAGCGTCCGCCCGCCTCTGCATCGTGCATCCAGTTGAACTCGCGATTTCCGGTGCCTTGCCGGCGTGGATCGCCCGCCTGCGGGCCGAGCGGATCGAGCAGCCGTTCGAGCAGGTGGAACGGCGGGTGCATCTGCTCGCAGAGCATTCCGGGATCGGGCAGAGCGCGGAGTTTCACCCGTTTCCGAACGCCGTCTGCGACGGCCCGGGGCTTGTCGCGGCGCTGCATGCCGCGGGCTGGCATGACATCTTCGAGCCGGGGGCAACGACGCGGCGGTTTCCCGGGATCGGCGTCACGGCCCGCGTGGCCTGGGAGATCGGCCTCGACGGCGGGTATCGGTTGACGACGTTGACGTTCACGACCCGCGGGTCGCGGCCGCTCCCGTTGGCAGGCGTGCCGGCGATCGTCTTCTCGGAAACCCTCCGCGACCTCGAACGGGCCTCTGAGGCTGCCCGGTT
The DNA here is from genome assembly GCA_021300535.1 of Planctomycetaceae bacterium. Taxonomy (GTDB): domain Bacteria; phylum Planctomycetota; class Planctomycetia; order Pirellulales; family UBA1268; genus QWPN01. Next base: position 24,813 of record JAJTED010000047.1, read on the forward strand.
CGTGCGCGGCTGACGCCGACGCGTCCTCGGGCCCACGGTCACCCGCGGCGGAGGCGGCCGACCTGGAAGTCGGCGATCGCCGCGGCGCAGACGACGAGCAAGGCCACGATCGCGGCCACGTTCCAGCGGAAGCCGGTGGGGCTCGTCGCCAGCAGGATCGCGTAGCCGGCCAACGAAGCCGCCGCGGCGATCCGCACGAGGCGGCGGTCGAGCCACAGGCCGGCCGCCGAGACGAGCACCGGATGGGCGGCGACCAGCGGGCTCTCCGCGCCCCCCACGATCGCGAGGAGGGCGGTTACGAAGGCCGCGTCCGTAACGACGAACGCGGTGCCCGTCTGCCGCAGCGAGAGGCGGCGGATGCCGAGCCACTCGCAGACGCCGGCGCAGGCCGCCCACAGCCCGAGGCCGACCGCAACCGGGCGGTAGAAGCCGACCGTGGTCGGATCGCCGAGCATCCGTGTGCCGACGACTGCGAGCGTGCCGAGGATGCTCGCCAGGCGGAAGCCGGCGGCGGGATAGCGTCGCAGTATGCGGCCGAGCCGGTGAAGCGGCCCGCCACCCGGCGGGGCGATGCGGTCGCCCCGCAGCCAGGCCTCGAGATCGTCGGCGACGGCCGCTGCCGAGTTGTAGCGGCGGGCGGGATCCTTCTCCAGGCACCGCAGGCAGATCTTCTGCAGCGGCCCGGGCACCTGCGGATTCAGCCGCCGCGGCGGCACCGGCTCCCGCTCCAAGACGTTCATCACCACGAGCACCCGCGAGTCGCCCCCGAAGGGCGGCCGGCCGGTGAGGACCGTATAGAGGATCGCGCCCAGGCCGTAGACGTCGGTGCGGGCGTCGAGGCCGCGGACGCGGCCCGCGGCCTGCTCCGGGGCCATGTACTCGGGCGTGCCGAGCACCGTTCCGGTGGCCGTCGGCGCGTCTTCCGTGGACGCATCGCGGGCGAGGCCGAAGTCGGCGAGATGCGGCACGCCCGCCGTGTCCAGGAGCACGTTCGAGGGCTTGAGGTCGCGGTGCAGAATCCCCGCGTCGTGAAGGTGCTGCACGGCTCGCGCGACCGCCGCGATCATGGTCGCCGCCACCCGCGGCGGCAGCGGTCCGGCCCGCAGGCGGGCGGCGAGATCGTCGCCCGCGACGAGGTCCATCGCGAAGTAGAGCTGGCCGTCGAGTTCCCCGGCGTCGTGAATCGCCACGATCCCTGGATGGCGGACGCGGGCGGCGAGCCGGGCCTCGGCGATGAACCGCCGTCGCTGCTCGGCCGTGGCGTAGACCCCGGCGGCGAGCAACTTGAGGGCCACGTCGCGGCCGAGCCCCTCGTGCCGGGCCCGATAGACGACGCCCATGCCGCCGCGGCCGAGCTCGTCGCCGACGATGAACGGCCCGAGCCGCCGGCCGGCGATCGGCTCCGCGGCGGCGATCGGCGCGGCATCCGCGGCGACGGTGGAGGCCAGGGCGTCGAGGCCGCGCAGGCAGGCCGTCCAGGCGGCCAGGGCGGGAGAGGCGGCGCGGAGCCGCTGCTCCTCCGTCGTGTCGCCCCCCTGAATGGCCTGCAGATAGCGGTCGAGCAGGTCGGGATCGATGTCGGCGGCGTCGGCGACCGGTTCCGGCACGCGGGTCATGGCAGCGGCTCGCCGCCGGCGAACTCCGCCGGAAGCTGCTCCTTGAGGGCGGCGATGGCCCGCATCCACAGCATCCGGCAGGCGCCGCTGGAGCGGCCCATCCGCCGCGCCACCTCCTCGAAGGGCAGCCGCTCGATGTTCCGCAGCACGAGCACCTCGCGGTGGTCCTCGGCGAGCGCCTCCAGCGCCGCCGCGAGCAGCAGTTCCTGCTCCCAGCGGATCGCCCTGCCGCTCGGCGACGAGGCCGGGTCGATCGGCTGCGCGTGCCATCCGTGCGAGGCGTCGGCATGGAGGGCCAGCGGCACCTCGCGGCCGGCGTCACGCTTCGCCGTGCCGCGGTACCGCTTCGCCGCGTCGAACGCATTGTGGGCCACGATCCGCTTCAGCCAGCCGAGCCACTCCTGCGGCGTCTCACCCGCAAACCCGTCGAAGCCGCGGTGCGCCTCCAGGAGCGACTGCTGCACGACATCGGAGGCATCGACCTTCGCCTGGAGCCGTCGCTGCAGGTGGCACCGGGCCGCGGTGGCGACGAAGCTCCGGCAGGCCCCGAACAGCCGATCGCGGGCCGCGGCGTCGCCGGCCCGGGCCGCGGCCAGCCAGCCCGCGATCTGCGCAGCATCCCCGTCGCGGCCGGCGGCCGAAGGCGCGGCGGAGCGGGACAGGCTGTCGGGCATGACGGGGTGCCAGGGGGGGCCGTGATCTGCAGGGAAAAATCCGCGTGACAACCGGTCTGGATCGTCGCCTGATCCGAAGAACGGCCCGCCAGACGTCGGCCCCGCTCCCCGCAGGATACACCGTGCCCGCAATGACCACCCAGCCACGATCGACCCGCTGCATCCCCGACCGGGCCGCCGCCCCGTCCCCCGCGGACGGCCCGATGATCGCTCTCGACGACGTCGCCAAGGCCTACGGCGGACGGTGGGTGCTGGAGCCCACGACGATCGCCGTGTTCCGCGGCACCACGACGGTGCTCATCGGCCCCAGCGGCTGCGGCAAGAGCACGCTCCTGCGGATGATCGTCGGCCTCGTCGCCCCCGACCGGGGCACGGTGACGATCGCCGGCCGGCGGCTCGATGCCGGCTCGGTGTCGGACCTGCGGCGGCGGATCGGCTACGTGATCCAGGACGGCGGCCTGTTTCCCCATCTGACGGGCCGCGACAACGTCGGTCTGCTCGCCCGCCACCTGGGCTGGGAGCCGCCGCGGATCACCGCCCGCATCACGGAACTCGCCGATCTGACGCGGCTCCCCGCGGCCGCCCTCGACCGGTTTCCGTCACAGCTCTCGGGTGGGCAGCGACAGCGGCTGGGCATCATGCGGGCCCTGATGCTCGACCCGGCGGCGCTCCTGCTTGACGAGCCGATGGCCGCGCTCGATCCGCTGGTGCGCTACGACCTCCAGGAGGACCTGCGGCGGATCTTCCGCGCCACCGGCAAGACCGTCGTCATGGTCACGCACGACATGGGCGAGGCCGGCTTCTTTGGCGACGAGGTGCTGCTGCTTGGCGCGGGCCGCGTCGTGCAACGCGGCACGCTCGACGACCTGATTCATGCGCCGGCCGACGAGTTCGTGCGGCGGTTCGTGTCGGCCCAGCGGTTTCCGGGATTGTCTGGCGGTGAAGGGAGGAACGCATCGTGAGTGCGGGCGCGAGAAGGACCGTCTTTGATCCGTGTACCGTTCGGAGGTCGGGGCTGCCCATGCCCCATCGCCGGACGTTCGCGGATGCCATCGTGGCATCCGCTCCCTCGAGGCTGCCTGTGCTTCGGCATCCATGCCTCCGCTGGTCAGCCATGCCGGCTCCTGGGGCATGGGCAGCCGCTCCCGTGACCTCGTTGAGTTGGAAAACCTTTGCCCGAGGCTCATGGATACGGTGGATGAAGATTCTCCCGGTGCCGACCCGGATTCTGGCCGGGGCACTGGTGGTCGCGATGATGACGTTGACGGCGCCGGTCGCGGTCGCCGCGCCGGCGGCGGGGCCGGTGGTGCGGATCGGCTCCAAGCCGTTCACCGAAGGCATCGTGCTCGGCGAGGTGCTGGCGGGCGTCGCCCGGCAGGCGGGGTGCGCGGCCGAGCACCGCGCGGCGCTCGGCGGCACGCAGATCGTCTTCGCCGCGCTCGAACGGGGCGAGATCGACTGCTACGTCGAATACAGCGGCACGCTGGAGCGGGAGATCCTCCGCGGCGAGACGCTGCGGGACCCCGAGGACGTTGCGGCCGCGCTCGCCCGCCGGGGGCTGTGTCGCTCCACCCCGCTGGGTTTCGACAACACCTACGCCTTGGGCATGAAGGAGACCGTGGCGGCGGGGGCGGGCATCGAGGCGATCTCCGACCTCGCGGGCCGCGACCTCGCCATCGCCGTGAGCGACGAGTTCGTCCGGCGAGCCGACGGGTGGCCGGCGATCCGCGACGCCTACGGCCTGCGGCAGACGCCGCGGGTGCTCGACCACGCGCTGGCCTACCGCGGCCTGGAGAGCGGCCATGTGGCCGTCACCGATCTCTACGCCACCGACCCTGAAGTCCGCGCCCACGAACTACGGATCCTGCGGGATGACCGCGGCGTGTTTCGCGAGTACAAGGCATTCGTGCTCTATCGGGCCGATCTCGCCACCCGGGCCCCGCAGTTCGTGACGGCGCTCGTGCAGCTCGCGGGGGCGATCGAGCCGGCGGTGATGCGCGAGATGAACGCCCGCGTGCGGCTCGACGGCGAACCGGAGTCGGCCGTGGCGGCGAGGTTTCTGCGCGAGCGGTTTGGCTGGGACGTGGTGGCGGCCGAGCCTGCCGCCGCCGTGCGGGTGGCGCGGGACGTGGGCCGGGCGACGCTCGAGCACCTGGCGCTGGTGGCGGCCGCGCTGGCGGCGGCGATCGCGGTCGCGGTGCCGCTGGGGATCTACGCCCAGCGTCGGCCCCGGCTCGCCGGCGGCATCCTCGGCGCGGTCGGCATCCTGCAGACGATCCCATCGATGGCCGTGCTCGTGTTCCTCGTGCCGCTGCTGGGGCTGGGCTGGAAGCCGGCTGTGGTCGCGCTGTTTCTCTACGGACTGCTGCCGATCGTGCGCGGCACGTTCAACGGCCTGGCTGGAATCCCGCCGCACCTGCGCGAGTCGGCGGAGGTGCTCGGCCTCGACGGGCGGGCCCGGCTGCTGCGGGTGGAGCTGCCCCTGGCCTCGCGGTCGATCCTCGCCGGCATCAAGACCGCGGCGGTGATCGCCGTGGGCACGGCCACGATCGGCGGCCTGATCGGGGCCGGCGGCTACGGCGAGGCGATCCTGGCGGGGATTCGCCGTGCCGATGCCGGCCTGCTCATGCAGGGCGCGGTGCCCGCCGCGGTGCTGGCCCTGCTGATCCAGGCGGCGTGTGACGTGCTGGAACGGTTCCTGGTTCCCGCCGGCCTGCGGGCGGGCGGGTAGCAGGCTATGGAACACGTCTGCCCCGAGCAGGATGCTTTGATGGTGCGCGGAGGAGTTGAACAGAGTGTGGCCGCTGCAGGGGTCCAGCTGCGAATCGTGTTTTTGCCGACCTGCGAACAGGGGATCGGTCCCGTCACCGATCCAAGAAGCCCCGGGTGGAAACCCGGGAGCATGCTGCACGCGAACCCGCGGCGTCGTGCCGCGGTTCGCTTGGCGGGCCGCCGCCCGCTTGGAATCAACCCGGCCCTCCGGG
>JAJTED010000174.1 GCA_021300535.1 Planctomycetaceae bacterium
GAATGGTTCGGGCGGATTTCGCCCCACACGTGGAGACCAGCATGGGCGTCAAGAAAACGGGCAAGGGCCGGCGAAAACTCGGCCAGAAGAAGCGGCGGATGCGGGCCCGGATCCGGCACCGCAAGGGCTGAGCAGCGCGTCGAGGCCGCGTTCGGCGGCACGACCCGCACATGTTTCCAGAGCATTCCGACGGGGCGGCCGGCGGCCGCCCCCTTTCGTTTGCCGCGCCTGCCGCATGGGGTAGGGTTGCCAGGTTTCGGATCGCGGCGCTCATGTCGCGAGTCGCCCGAAGCCGGAACGCCCGTCGGGAGATGAAGCGATGACTGCCTGGGGATGGAGGGCCCGCCTGGTCACGAGCCTGCCGCTGTTGGCCGTCCTGGTAGCCGCCAGCGGCTGCAAGACGTTGAACGAGCGGTACATCGCCCTCGAGGTGTGGAAGTATGAGAAGTGCTTCGGCCACCTTCCGCCCGGCTTCGTGCCACCTGGTGCCGGGCCGGCGGCCGCGCCGCCGCGGGTCTGCGGCCAGGGCTCCCCGTGTCCGCCGGCCTGCCCGCCGGCGACCGCCGGCTGCGATGGCTGTCCGGGGGGCGTCGTGGAGGGCGGCATGGCGGCACCGCCCGGAATCGGAGTGCCTGCCGGCCCCGGCGGCTCGCCCGGCCCGGGGGCCGGAGCCGCCCTGCCGATGCCCGCGGGCGTAACGGCTGGCAAGCCGGTGATCATTTCCGACGAGGTCGTGCTGCCGTAGCGGGCTTCTGGCGCCGCCTTCAGCCCAGGGTTTCGGCGGGGCCGGGGAAGGAGCGGCTTTCGACGTCGGCTCGCCAGCGGCCGATCGCGTCGGCCAGCGTGGTCTTCGCGTCGGCGTAGGCCCGCACGAACTTCGGCACCCGGTCGAATGACAGCCCCACCAGGTCGTGCATCACGAGCACCTGGCCGTCGCAGTCGGGGCCGGCCCCGATGCCGATCGTGGGAATCCCGACCGTGGCGGTGACGACCCGGGCCGCCTCCCGGGGGACGCACTCGAGCACCACGGCGAAGGCACCGGCCTCGGCCGCGGCCCGGGCGTCGGCGGTGACCGCGTCGAGATCGCGTTGCATCCGATAGCCGCCGAGCTGATGCACCGCCTGCGGCCGGAGGCCGACGTGGGCCATGACCGGAATGCCGGCGGCCACGAGACCGGCGATGACGTCGGCCTGTCCGGCCGTGCCCTCGAGCTTCACCGCCTGGCAGCCGGTCTCCTTGAGGATCCGGGCGCACGACTCGACGGCCGTGCGGACGCCGAGGTGCTGAAGGGGGAACGGCAGGTCGACCACGACCAGCGCCCGACTGACGGCCCGGGCCACGATCTCGCCGTGGTAGATCATCTGCTCGAGCGTGGCGGGGATCGTGGAGGTGCGGCCCGCGACCACCATCGCCACGCTGTCGCCGACGAGCACACAGTCGACGCCCGCTGCGTCAGCCAGCCGGCCTGTCGGCCAGTCGTAGGCCGTGACCATCGTGATCGGCCGGCCCGCCTGGCGCTTGGCTGCCAGGTCGGGAACCGCGATGCGCCGCGCGGGGGCCGTCGGCTGCGTCATGAGAGGCTCTTGAAGAAGTCGTTGAGGTTGTCGTCGTCGGCGGCGGGTGGTGAGGCGGCGTCGGCGGACGGCCAGTCGACTTCGGCGGCGGGTGATGCATCCACCGGCGTGAGGCCGGCGAAGCCCGTGTCGTGTTGATCGGTCGGTGCCGACTCATCGGCATCGGCATCGGCCGCCAGCGCTGGCGATGGCAGGGGCACCGTGTCGTCGCCGGGCAGGCTGGCGGGCCGGCTCACGGCCGACTCGTACTCGACCCGGAATGCCACGCCGCCGACCCGCACCACCGTGCCCGATGGCACGGCCGTCGCCGTGCTGGCCGCGATTTCCTCGTCGTCGAGAAACGTGCCGTTGGTCGACTCCAGGTCGCGGACGAACACCGCGTCGTCCATCGTGAAGAACTCGCAGTGCCGCCGGCTGACGCTATCCTGCTGGATGCGAAATTTCGCATCCTCGGAACGGCCCACGAGGATCGGCAGCCGGACGGTGATGGCCCGCTTCTGGCTGGCTGGCGAGACGATGACGAAGCGGGCATTCATGGCAGGTGGCCCGAGGTGTCGGGCCGGGGCCGGGGGGAATGGCGGCCGTGACGGCCGATCGGCTGATTCTAGCTCTGTCCGGCGTTGGTCGCACCGCACCGGGAAACCCTGCGCAGAAAACCAGGCTTGCCAGGTTTGTGACCTTGCGGCCGGGTCGGCCACCCCTATAATCGCTGGGTTCCTGAACGCAGGAACGTGCGATTTCTCGGTTGCGGGAGGTCGACGGCCGGCGTTCGTGCGGGTGTAGCTCAGTTGGTAGAGCACCACGTTGCCAACGTGGTTGTCGTGGGTTCGAATCCCATCACCCGCTTCGCTGTTTCGCCACTGTCCCGCCATGGGTCGGCCCCGCCGGGCGGCGGTGAGTGGCACGTTCCCACCGCGATGTCGGCTGGGTGCGTAGCCGACCTGTCCTGACGCATCGTTCCTTTCCCTGCCCTGTCCCGCCGGAAACGTCCATGGCCTCGTCCGAATCATCGTCCTCTGCCGTCGCCACCCCCGAGGCCGCGGCCCAGCCGCTCAATCTCGATGTCTCGATCGACAAGGTCTCCACCTGCCAGCGGCGGGTGAAGGTCACGATCCCGCGCGAGGACATCGCCCGATACCAGGACGACGCGCTCGGCGAGTTGGTGCCCACGGCCCTCCTGCCCGGCTTCCGTCCGGGGCGGGCACCGCGGCGGCTCGTCGGCAGCCGGTTCAAGTCGGAGCTGTCGGATCAGATTCGCTCCAAACTCCTCACGGATGCCATGACGCAGGTCTCCGAGCAGCAGAAGCTAGCGCCGATCAGCGAGCCCGAGCTCGACGTGGCGGCCGTCCTGCTCCCCGAAGACGGCCCGATGACGTTCGAGTTCTCGATCGAGGTCCGGCCCGAGTTCGAGCTGCCGAATTGGAAGGGGCTGTCGATCGCGCGGCCGGCCCGCGAGATTGCCGATGCCGACGTCGACGAGGCGTTGGCCAACCTGCTTGCCGAGCGCGGCCGGTTCGTGCCCCACGACGGTTCTCCGGCTCTCGGCGACCTAATCGTGGCCAACCTCCGGTTCCGTGGCGGGGATCGGCTCCTTTCCGAGGCCGCCGAGACGGAGATCGTGGTCCGGCCGAAGTTGTCGTTCGCCGACGCCGAATTGCCCGGATTCGACGCGCTGGTCAAGAAGGCCAAGGCCGGCTCGACGGTGAAGGCGACGGTGCGGGTGGCCGACGAGGCCGCGGCCGAGGAGCTGCGCGGCAAGGATGTCGACCTGGAGATCGAAATCCTCGAGGTCAAGAAGCACGAACTGCCGGAAATGACCCCGGCCCTGCTCGAGGAGCTCGGTGGCTTCGAGTCGGAGGAGGCGCTCAAGGGCTTGGTGCGGAAGCAGCTCGAGGGGCAGCTCGAGTGGCACCGCCGCCGGCAGGTTCGCCAGCAGGTGGCCAGCGCGCTGACCGCCTCGGCCACCTGGGACCTGCCGCCGGATTTGCTCAAGCGGCAGGCGCAGCGGGAGCTGGAGCGGGCGATTCTCGAGCTCCGGCGCAGCGGCTTCGACGATGATGCGATTCGCCGCTATGTCAACGAACTGCGGCAGAGCGTGCTGGCCAGCACCGCCCGGGCCCTCAAGGAGCACTTCATCCTGGAGCGGATCGCCGAGGACGAGGGCATCGCCGACACTGCCGCCGACTACGACGAGGAGATTCGCGCCATCGCGGCCCAGTCGGGCGAATCGCCGCGCCGGGTGCGGGCCGGCCTCGAGCGGCGCGGCCTGATGGATGTGCTCCGCAACCAGATCATCGAGCGGAAGACGATCGAGCTCGTCACCTCGCATGCCGCCTTCAAGGACACGCCGTTCGATTTTCCGCGGCCCGACGCCGAAGCCATCGACCATGCCGTGTGTGGCAGCGTGATCGGCGAGGAGGAGATTCCGACGGCCACGCAGGCCGAGGCGGCGCCCCGGCCGGGCGTTCGCGGCTGATCGGCCGCTTCCGACCCCCTACCAATCCTTCGAGACGCCCCATGCAGCCCGCCCCCGTGAATCCTTCGGCCGCCTCCGCCTACCGCGACTACCAGCGGCAGCGGCAGATGACCCTTGGCGATCTGCTGCTCGAGAACCGGATCATTCTCCTGCAGGGCGAGATCTACGACGGCAACGCCAACGAGCTGGTGATGAAGCTCCTCTATCTGCAGAGCGAGAACCGGCGGAAGGACATCCACTTCTACATCAACTCGCCCGGCGGCAGCGTGACCGCCACGATGGCGATCTACGACACCATGCAGATCCTCTCCTGTCCGGTGGCCACCTATTGCGTGGGTCTCGCGGCCAGCGGCGGGGCGGTGCTGCTCGCCGGTGGCGCCAAGGGGAAGCGGTACGTGCTGCCGCACGCCAAGGTGATGATCCACCAGCCCTACGGCCAGGTCGGCGGCCAGGTGAGCGACATCGAGATCCAGGCCGACGAGCTGACGAAGCCGCCCGTGGTCGAGGACGAGCAGGACAAAGACTGAACCCCGGGACGCCCGCCATGCCTCTGATCCCTTATGTCGTCGAGAAGAGCGGCCGCGAAGAGCGGGCGATGGACATTTACAGTCGCCTGCTCAAGGACCGGATCGTGTTCCTGGGCAGCCAGGTGAACGACGAGGTGGCCAACGCGATCGTCGCCCAATTGTTGTTTCTCCAGTCGGACGACCCCAAGGCCGACATCCATCTCTACATCAACTCGCCGGGCGGCAGCGTCACGGCGGGCCTGGCGATCTACGACACGATGCAGTTCGTGACCTGCGACGTGGCCACCTACTGCATCGGTCAGTGCGCCTCGATGGGAGCGGTGCTGCTCACCGCCGGTGCCAAAGGCAAGCGGCGGGCACTGCCCAACGCCCGGATCATGATTCACCAGCCGCTGGCCGGCATGGAGGGGACGGCGGAGGAGATCATGATCCACGCCAAGGAGTTCAAGAACGTCAAGCAGAAACTCAACGCCATCCTGCTCAAGCACACCGGGCATCCCCTGGAG
>JAJTED010000175.1 GCA_021300535.1 Planctomycetaceae bacterium
GATCGCCGAGATCCTCCATGCCCATGGGGTGAAGACGTCCGAGGAGATCTCGACCGTGCGCCGCTGGAGCATGGCGTGCGTGGCCCTGCCCACCTGCGGGCTGGCCGTGGCCGAGAGCGAGCGGGTGCTGCCCGGCCTGATCGATGCCCTCGAGCCGGAGGTGGCGAAGCTCGGCCTCGCCCACGACGCCTTCACGCTCCGCATGACCGGCTGCCCGAACGCCTGTGCCCGGCCCTACAACTGCGACATCGGCATCGTGGGCCGCACGCTCGGCAAGTACACGATCTTCCTCGGCGGCCGGCTGCTCGGTGACCGGCTCAACGAGCAATACAAGGACATCGTGCCCTTCGAGGACCTGTGCCGGGAGCTCACGGCAGTGCTCGCCTGCTACAAGGCCGAGCGGCACGGCGGCGAGACGCTCGGCGACTTCTGCCACCGCAAGGGCGTGGCGCACGTCCGCACCTGGGCCGACGAATGGCTGGCCGGCGCCCGCGGGGGCTGAATGCACGCGAACCCGCGGCTTCGTGCGGCATGGACGGCGGGGTGGTTTTCATGCCCGGTGTCCCCGGGTTTCCACCCGGGGCTTCTTGGGCCACCTGCGTCGCTCGCACAAAAAGCCCCGGGCGGGAGCCCGGGGACTCCGGGTGGCATGTCTTCCCGGGTGCCATGCCCTGCTGACGGTCAGGCCGGCAGGTCGTCCCACATCGGGCACCACAGCGGCGTCCGCGGGAAGAGCTGGGCGGCGAGTTTCTGGGCCACCTGGGTCGAGGCCTCCAGGCGACCGGCGGCGGCGGCCTCGGCGGGGTCGCACTGGCCGAGGAGGAGCCGGCCGAGCTCGTCGTCCGACAGCCGCAGGTAACTGCGGCCAACACGGCCGGCGTGCACCGTCGCCGTGCCGTCGGCGACGATGATCGAGCCCCGGAAGCCCGGGGCGTCGAGGCCGAGTTCGACCGTCTCACGGATGCCCTCGGCGGTGACCCGATCAGCGACCGCCGGCGCGAGGGCGGTGAGCAATTCCAGGGGCTGGAAGACCTTGGCCACGATCATCCGGTCGCCGCCCTGCACGAGACCTGCGGTGCCAGCCACGGCCGCGTGCAATGGATCGGCGACACCTGACTCGTAGACGATCTCCTGCCGGTCGTTCTCGATCGCCTCGCCACACACCCGGGCGAGGATCTCGCGTTCCAGACCGGGAAACTCCGGGTCGGCGAGGATTTCGAGCACGCGATTGCCTGCCTGGATGCAGTAGCCGACGATGCGGGCGCTCGACTCGTGGAGTTCGTAGCGATCCTGGCCGACGAGGGCGACGAGGATCGAGTCGAAGGCGGCGCGGCTGACGAGCCAGCGGGAGTAGGCCTCGTTGCGATCGAGCGGGCCGACGAACCGCGTCGCGTTCTGCTTGTAGATCCGCAAAATCGCCGGCAGCTCGACGTGCCGCCACTGCCGCATCGTGACGGCTTCTCCATTGCGCTTCTTGCCCTCGAGCAGCCGCGCCAGGATCTCCGTCGGCCGGCCCGGCGTTGCACAGTCGCGGCCCAGCACGCTCCAACCGAGCTCGTGAAACGAGGTCGCGATCCGGGTGCGCGAGAAGGCGACCACGGCCCCCGACTGCCGCATCCGCTCCTCCGCGGCCCGCACGAGCTTCTGCCCGTGGCCAGCTCCGCGGCACTCGGGCAGCACGGCCACGCGGTCGATGACGGCGCCGCGGATGCTGGTCGTGCCGACCAGCAGGTCGCGGGGCACGATCTCGACGTGGCCGACGATGCGGCCCGCGAGCCGGGCCACGAGACGGTTGCCGGCGTCATGGTCGGGATGATCCACTGCCGCGTGGAACTCCGCCCGGGTCGGGGCCGAAGGCAGGCCGGCGAGCAGCTGCAGGATTTCGCTCTGATCGCCGACGCGGGCCGGAGCCACGCGGCACTCCTCGAGCATCCATGCGGGGGGCGTGAACACCGGGGCCGGCTGGTGCGGGAGATGAAGGATTGCCGGGCGTTTGCCGACGTTTCGGCGGCTGACGACGGTGCCCGAGGGGCGGATGTCGATGGCGTGCATGGTGGCGGTCGTCTGGCTGGGCTCACGGGCCGCCGTGTCGGTTCCCTTGGCCAGACGGATCGCCTTCTTCGCCGCGGGGCGGGCGGTGCGGACGACGGGGGGCAGGGCGGAAGCGGTCGCCGCACGAATCTTCAGGCGGGGCTTGGCTTTCGGCCGCCGTGGCGCCGCTTCAGGACGACTCGAGGCCCGCGCGGAAGCGGGGGACGGGAACGTTCGAACCCGGGGTGACCTCGGGGTACGACCTGCCCGACGCATGGTGCCTCCTTTCCCTGGAGCGATAGAAACCAGTCCGTTGGCGGACAAGATATGCCGGTGTTCAGCCCTTTTCCAGTAGCAGGAAGCTTTTGAGCGTCTTTTCCGGAAAAAAACACCAGGGATACACGCGTGATTGCAGCACGTTGCGGGCGTGGATCGCGGCCTCCAGCGGCACCACTCGGGCGAGCAGTTCGCGGCGCAGCGGTTCAGCGGCGCTCGACAACTGCTCGTTGGCAGCGCGAATCGCGTGGCACCGCCGCCGCGCCAGCGCCGCGGTGGGCACGGTATCGATCCAGCGCCGCTTCTCGGAGATGAGCTCGCGAACCGTGGCGGACTGGCCGTCCACCGGCACGAGATGCCGTTCGGGATGAAACTCCAGGTCGCGCAGCGTGCGGCGGATCTGTGCCAACTGGCCGGCGGGATCGGCGGCTGCGAACCCAGGAAACGTGCGGTCGACGTCGAGCCGCAGCGTGCCCGAAACCACCGCATGCCGCGGCGGGTCGCAGCCGGTCAGCCGGCGGACGATCGCGTCGGTGAGCTGGTCGTAGGCGGCGCCACCGATGCCGTGTACGAACACGTCGGCCACGAGGAGCCGTGACACGAGCGTCGTGACCACCGCCCGGGGCCGCAGCCGCAGGGCATGCTCCTCCATCCGCGACAGGGCGTCGACCCATTTCGAGGGGGACGTGTCGGGAGCGATCGGCAGCTCGACCCGCAGTGTCTCCATGTCGGAGAGGGCCAGGGTGCCCGGGGTCGCGGTGTTGGCGAACACCCGCCGCCGCCGCGGGTCATCCCGCGACCAGAGCCACCACGGCACCTCCAGCCACTCCCCGGAGGCATCGTGGCGTACGGCCAGGTCGGGCACGGGCCGGCCCCGGCCGCGGACCCGGTGAGCCTGACGGTATTCCGCCAAGGCTGCGTTGTATGCCTCGTGCAATTGCCGGGTGTGTGCGAGCAGCCAGCCCATGAACACCATCACCGTCGGCAGCCGCACCAGCTCGCTCACCGGCAGCTCGAGCGTCTGCAGTCCGAACCGCTCCTCGAGCGCGTGTCGCGCCTGCGCCAGGGCCAGCCCCAGACGGTGGCAGGCGGCTGAACGCTCGACGGCGAGCGGCCACCACTTCCGCAGGATCGGCTGCGGCTCGAAGGGCGCGAGCAATTCGCTGGCCCGGCGGCCGAACGAGGCGAAGCAGTCGGCATCGAAGACGGGCCGCTCCTCCCAGGGCATCTCCGGCGCGTCGGCATCGAAGGCGACGTCCTCGGCCCGCGCCGACTCCGGTGTGCCCACGGGCACGGCCACCGCTGGACGCGTGCAGCGGTCACTGTCGACGACGAGATTCAGCGCCGTGCCGCCGACATGCCGGGCGTAGGCGTCGAGCGCCGAGTTCTTCAGCCACACGCCGGCGTGGAACAGCTCCGGCTGGTGGCCGCCCATGATGATCGGGCGGGCGATCCACTCGGCCACGTCGTCTGGCCGGTGCACGTCGCGGTAGCTGCCGGTGTATTCGGCGGCCACGGTGAGCACCTCGCGCCGGGTGGCGGCGACGAGTTCCCAGAGCCGCAGGTCGCCGATTCGCGTGTCGAAGGCCGTCCGCAGCAGGCGGTTGTTGTCGACGAGGGCCTCGATCGATCCACGGCCCGGCTCCGGCGTCACCGGCGGGTCGATGAGCCGCCCGCCCGACGCATCCGGGGCCACGGGGGCTGGCTTCGGGGGGCGTCGAAATGGAGGCATTGCCGCAGTTCAGGAGGCCAGGCCCGCGGCCCCGGTGGCGACGGCCGCCTCCGCGCGATCGAGCACGCCGCGGTAGTAGGCCAGACGGGTCGTCGCATCGTCCAGGGCGCCCCCGAAACTCCTCGCCAGATCGAGGTACAAAAGCGGCACGGGGAGCTCCACGATCCGCAGGCCGGCGGCCGCGGCCTGCACCCAGACTTCCAGCGGCATCGCGTAGCCGGTTTCGGTGACGTGCAGTGCCGCCAGCGCCCGCCGCGAATACGCCTTGAAGCCGCAGAAGGCGTCGGTGATCGCCAGGCCCAGGCGGGCGTTGATCTCGGCGGTGATCTCCATGTTGATCCGCCGCCGCGCCACCGGCGGCCGACTGTCACCAGGGAACCGGTTGAGATA